>NZ_JBWXUZ010000039.1:0-264 GCF_059901295.1 Fructilactobacillus sp. X2R6C1 | reverse complement strand
AGCAGGAACCATTGGGAATCTATTGGATCGTTTTTTGGTGGGCTCCGTTACTGACATGATTCAGTTAGATTTTATTAATTTTCCTATTTTTAACGTTGCTGATTCATGTGTAACGATTGGAGTAATTGTGTTATTTTTAGTTATTTTATTGGCAAAACCTGAAAGTGAAAAACATGCAGAATAGAGAGTTTGAAGTTACAAGAAAGAATGAAAGACTAGATAAACTAGTTGCGGATCATAATGAAGACTTAAGCCGTAGCAGAG
>NZ_JBWXUZ010000038.1:0-265 GCF_059901295.1 Fructilactobacillus sp. X2R6C1 | reverse complement strand
ATCTTCATCTTTGCGTTTGCGACGGCTTTAATGGGATTTGCCAACAACATCCATCTCATTTACTTTTTGAGACTACTGACCGGAATCGGAGCAGGCGGTGAATACGGGCTGGGAATTACGCTCCTTGCGGAAGCCTTTCCCAAGAATAAGTTAGGTAAAATGTCGTCGATTGCCTCGGTTGGCGGTCAAGTCGGTGCACTGCTTGCGGCCGTCTTAGCTGCTTTTATTATTCCCCACTTGGGTTGGCACGCACTCTACCTATTTG
>NZ_JBWXUZ010000037.1:0-265 GCF_059901295.1 Fructilactobacillus sp. X2R6C1 | reverse complement strand
ATGACCCGTACGGGATTCGAACCCATGTTACTGCCGTGAAAGGGCAGTGTCTTAAACCACTTGACCAACGGGTCATACTACAAAAATATACGGAGAGTGAGGGATTCGAACCCTCGAAACAGACTTTAATCCGTTTACATCATTTCCAATGATGCTCCTTCGGCCAGCTCGGACAACTCTCCATAGTACTCCGGCAGGCGGGCTCGAACCGTCGACAACCTGATTAACAGTCAGGTGCTCTACCAACTGAGCTATGCCGGAATAA
>NZ_JBWXUZ010000036.1:0-266 GCF_059901295.1 Fructilactobacillus sp. X2R6C1 | reverse complement strand
CCATTCATCTCCCACCCTTGCCGTTGGGCTCTCGCCCTTCACACGCTTGAAGAGGGAGTCTTTTGGCGGAAAATGATAAAAAAAGAGGTGCAAGTTGCACACCTCTTCATTCAAAATTCGTTTATTTTTCCGATGAGACGGCCACTTCACTCATATCACCTGAAATGGCTTGATTTGGATTGAATTCACCTTCTGATTTAGAAATGACCACTGTAGCAACACTGTTACCGATTAGATTAGTGATGGCACGTGCTTCAGACATGAAG
>NZ_JBWXUZ010000035.1:0-266 GCF_059901295.1 Fructilactobacillus sp. X2R6C1 | reverse complement strand
GACCTTCCCCAGTGGGTCGCCGACCAGGGCGCCGGACGCTGGGAACCGCACTTCACCCGCTCCCTCGCCGACGCGCGCGTCACCATCGTCGGCTACGGCTCCATCGGCGCGGCGCTGGAACGGCGGCTGCTCGCCTGCGAGGCGGACGTCGCCCGGGTGGCCCGGCGCGCCCGGCCCGAGGAGGGCGTCCACGCGGTGGCCGACCTGCCCGCACTGCTGCCGGAGACGGACATCGTGGTGCTCGTCCTGCCCGAGAACCCGCACAC
>NZ_JBWXUZ010000034.1:0-267 GCF_059901295.1 Fructilactobacillus sp. X2R6C1 | reverse complement strand
CTACAGAAGTAACGCGGGAGTGCATGATGGAGAGTACTGAATGATGCTAATCACCAAGCTCGTCGTAGTCATCGTCGCGCTTGCCGCTGGGATCAAGGTGATTGATTGCTGTGTCGTGTGGGCAGCGCGACGAAGGCTGGAGAAACTTCAGAAGCTAAAGGCGCCGGCCCCATCGAGATCTCCTTTACCCGATGCCCTGGTGGTCTACTACTCTCGCTCTGGGCACACCGCCTTAGCCTCTAGTTATCTGGCGAACCAGTTACACGC
>NZ_JBWXUZ010000033.1:0-268 GCF_059901295.1 Fructilactobacillus sp. X2R6C1 | reverse complement strand
ATAGTGGATCGTTCAACGCGGTACAGCGTGTGGACACAATCACAGCGGTGCATAAGCAGCACGTGCTAGTGGGCGCAAACAAGTACCGCAAGCTAAACGGCAACGCAGTTGGGTTTGGTAGCACGTGCATTGAACGCGCAACACCGGAAGCGCTAGCAGACACAGAAGAGTACGAACGCAAGGCAAACGCAATGCGTGCCTACCGGGACATTACCGAAAAGTTTAAGTATCGTGACTGCACAGCGGATCAGTTAAACCGTATCAACGC
>NZ_JBWXUZ010000032.1:0-268 GCF_059901295.1 Fructilactobacillus sp. X2R6C1 | reverse complement strand
CAATCAGTCTGCGTATCCGTGCCGAAGTCTCCGCATCAATATCTGCTTTTTGGGGAAATTTAAGAAACAGGCAAATCAGATAGGTCGCAAGGCTGATAAAAAAAGCATTGATGAAAAAAAGGTAAAAAGCCCCGAAAAAAATAGACGATTCCAGATGTGCAAGCCCGAAACCGACGGTACAGACAGGCGGCATCAATGCCGTAGCGATTGCAACGCCGGGAATCGCACTTGTTTTATTCCGCCGCGAGCCGGCGACAATACCTGCGAC
>NZ_JBWXUZ010000031.1:0-268 GCF_059901295.1 Fructilactobacillus sp. X2R6C1 | reverse complement strand
CCATCTGCGTGGACATTTCGAGGCTTGGCCCCTGCGGACCCGGGTCATGGATGATCACGATGCGGCGTTCGGCATGGGCGGCATTCGCGGCGAACAGGCTGGCGACGAACACCATCGACATCAGGGAAGGCAGTAGCGGACGCATGTCGTTCTCCTCGCGGGATTCAGGGCGTGGCGGCGGCAGCGCCGGCCACCGGCACATGGGGGATCACCAGTTCCTGCTGCAGCTGGCTGCGCTGGTGCAGGAAGTCGAACACCGATTCCACCG
>NZ_JBWXUZ010000030.1:0-270 GCF_059901295.1 Fructilactobacillus sp. X2R6C1 | reverse complement strand
GTATACGACCATAACCAGTTTTTTACCTTGAGCAAAGGTGCGTAAATTTGTCCGGCCGGATCCATCGAGATTTGGCAGCGTCCAATCGAGTTAGGCAAAGTTACGCTCAACTATCGGAGACTGCTACTTTTGCGCCGTCGCAACAGCGGCAGCAACAAACATTAATACAAAAACAGCTATTGTTCGCATTTTCATCACTCCGGCTGATTCGATTTCAAACATATTGGAAACGTTGCTCAGGTTTACTTTGAACAGACACTTCCGAAAAGC
>NZ_JBWXUZ010000002.1:0-362990 GCF_059901295.1 Fructilactobacillus sp. X2R6C1 | reverse complement strand
TCGGGAAGTAGCTCAGCTTGGTAGAGCACCTGGTTTGGGACCAGGGGGTCGCAGGTTCGAATCCTGTCTTCCCGATTAGATACTTTTATGTATCTTAAATCGCGGTGTAGCTCAGCTGGCTAGAGCGTCCGGTTCATACCCGGGAGGTCGGGGGTTCGATCCCCTCTGCCGCGATTAGGTCTTGGACCTTTAGCTCAGTTGGTTAGAGCAGACGGCTCATAACCGTCCGGTCGTAGGTTCGAGTCCTACAAGGTCCATCCGAACGCTGTTTGGTGGGCGTTGAGGTTTATTGACTTATATGTTACAATTACTTTGTTGTTTTTGGAGGATTACCCAAGTCTGGCTGAAGGGAACGGTCTTGAAAACCGTCAGGCGAGTCAAATCGCGCGAGAGTTCGAATCTCTCATCCTCCTTTATATTATCGCGGGATAGAGCAGTCTGGTAGCTCGTCGGGCTCATAACCCGGAGGTCGTTGGTTCAAATCCAGCTCCCGCAATTTTGGTTCGTTGGTCTAGTTGGTTCAGGACGCCTGCCTGTCACGCAGGAGATCACGAGTTCGAGTCTCGTACGAACCGCTTAAATGGCTCGGTAGCTCAGTTGGTAGAGCAACGGATTGAAGCTCCGTGTGTCGGCAGTTCGATTCTGTCCCGCGCCACTTAATTTAATATTTTTATGCGGGTGTAGTTTAGTGGTAAAACCGTAGCCTTCCAAGCTACTGTCGCGAGTCCGATTCTCGTCACCCGCTTTTATTTGTTTTATTTGGGTCTATAGCTCAGTCGGTTTAGAGCGCACGCCTGATAAGCGTGAGGTCGATGGTTCGAGTCCACCTAGACCCATTGGAGAAGTACTCAAGTGGCTGAAGAGGCGCCCCTGCTAAGGGTGTAGGTCGCGCAAGCGGCGCGAGAGTTCGAATCTCTCCTTCTCCGTTTATTATGACCCGTTGGTCAAGTGGTTTAAGACACTGCCCTTTCACGGCAGTAACATGGGTTCGAATCCCGTACGGGTCATCATTATTTTTACTATATAATTATCGCGGGATAGAGCAGTCTGGTAGCTCGTCGGGCTCATAACCCGGAGGTCGTTGGTTCAAATCCAGCTCCCGCAATTTTGGTTCGTTGGTCTAGTTGGTTCAGGACGCCTGCCTGTCACGCAGGAGATCACGAGTTCGAGTCTCGTACGAACCGTATCATTATCATATAAAAAAAGAGATGAATTATTCATCTCTTTTTTTATATCTATTAATTATTAATTATTTGTTGGTGCAACCCGTTGATAACTGGCTGAGCGGTAATCAATGTTAGGATCGTTTTTAAATTTAGAAACAATACTTTCAGGACGATTAGCCCAATCATTGTATGCGTATGCTCCACGCCATAAAGTGAGAATAATACGCTTAGTATGATCCTTTGAATCTGACATATAATACCCCGAAAACATTCCGCTTGGTAATTCAGGACTGCTCATGAAGGTGTTCATGTTTGCATCTAAAACTTTACGTTGGTCATCTGATGGTGAAAGTTCCACATAATTAATGAAATAACTCCAGTTGTCTTCGCCAACGTGTGAAAGGACGTCATAAGTGATGGGACTTTTGAAAATTGATTCCTTTCCACTGTAATCCAGGAGCTGGAGGCCTGAATCGTTATTGTTGGTAGAGAATAGTGCTAAATCTCTTTCAGGATTACTTTTCATGATGTGCACTAATACATTCTTCGTGCCAAATGTTACAGAAATTTGTCTTATCATATTATTAACTTCCTTTTGATGTAAATTGCTTCATAATTAGTTTAGAATAAATCCTAATGAGTTAAAAGGAAAATGTCCTAATTTTTGGAAATGGGGGATAAAAATGAAACTTACGGTTTTAGGTGATTATGGTGGTTATCCTTATGATGGAATTGGTACTAGTGGATATTTAGTTACTAGCGGTAACTTTAATTTGTTGATTGACTGTGGGAGCGGAATAATGCTCTCATTAGAGAAGGTCTTAGACCCACTAAAATTAAATGCAATTATCTTGTCACATTATCATGCAGATCACATCGCTGATGTTGGGGTGTTACAGTACTATTGGCAGTTACATGATAAACGCTATGATACAGATGTTTTACCGATTTACGGAAATACAACCGATCAGATTCATTACAACCAGTTAGATTGGCCCAATTCGACTGAGAAAGAACCCTTTAGTGCTGATAGTGAACTTGAAGTGGGACCATTTACAGTCACATTTTTAAAGACGATTCATCCCGTGCCAGCCTTTGCGATGAAGATTGTTGAACGATCATCTGGAAAAGTATTGAGTTACACAGCTGATACACGTTATTTTGATGGTCTAATTAATTTTGTTAAGAACTCTGATATGTTAATATCAGATACGAATTTCTTTGAGGACGTAGATGGTAAATTGTGGCATATGACCTCTAAACAATCTGGTCACTTAGCTCGATTGTCAGATAGTAAGAACCTGTTAATAAGTCATCTTCCTCAAAATGGTAGTCACGTAAAATTGTTACAGCAAGCACAACAAGCCGCTGGCAAAAAGGTTAATGTTGAATTGCCTAAAATAAGAAAGGCAATTAGGATTTAGGAGGCGATTTGTTTTATGAAATTCCATCGTGTTAACAAAGATACAATCCGTGTACTGATTAACAAGGAAGACTTAAAAAAGCATGGAATTGGGATGCTTGATCTTTTAGGGAATCGAGAAAAATGTGAACAATTTTTCTATAGCATTCTTGATGAAGCTGACGTTGAAAAAGACTTTACGGATACAGATACGGTTTTGTTTCAAATTCTTCCTAGCCAAGATGGATTAGAGTTATTTATTAGTAAAGATAAGAATATTTCGAATCAAATTGGCGATAATGGTGGGATGTTACCTCCATTAAATGAAAATGGAAAACAAAGAACCAGCAAAAACGTTAATGATATTCGCAAGATGTATGATACCTTTGATAAAAAGACTGGTAAACGACTAATTCCAATCAAATTCAATTCATTTGATGATTTAATTGGGCTTGCCAATAAATGGAAGGAAGTTACTCCCCGCCATTCAGTAGAATTAAAAACTGATTTGTATCAATATCAAAATTCGTATATTATTATGTTCAGATACTATTTGAATGGTCAGTACGATAGTGAGGGTAATTCTAATCTTGATGACCTTAATCATATGATTAATGATGAAATGGGAATTGTTTATGAGTATGGGAAAATTGCGCCACTGACTGAAGACAAATTAAAGAAGTATGGTAAGCAAATTACGGTTGGTGATGCACTTGAAACAATTGCATATTATTTTAAGTAAAAAGATTCGCATTTAGCGAATCTTTTTTCGTATATTGCGAAGGGTCTTTTTTATGTTAATGGCTTTAGAAAATGGAAAGCTTATTATGGCACGAGATGCCAAAAGGAATCATAAATATTATTGCTGTGATTGTGGTGAATTGGTGGTTTTGAAAAAGGGTATTAATAAAATTCCACATTTTGCTCATCAAGCAAATTCGAAGTGTAAAACGGGAGCCGGTGAATCTTATGCGCATACACTTGGCAAAGACATCATATTAAACTCGTTACCATGTGATGCTGATGTAGAGGTATATTTACCAGCTTTAAAACAACGAGCGGATATTCTTTTGAGTAATATGGCAATTGAGTATCAATGCAGCCCTATTAGCTTTCAACAGTTGAGTAAGCGGGTAGCTGGTTACCATTCAATTGGTCTAGAATCTTCTTGGATCTTGGGAATGAAATATTATAAAAAGAAGGTTTCAAGTCCTTCAGTACTTCAATTCATTAGATATCATAAAAACACGGGGTACTATCTTGTTTATATGAATTCTTTTAGATCACGATATTTTATCCGCTACCAAATTCATCAAGTTGATGGGGTCTATCGTTACCGAGAGAAGTCATTTAAACGCTGGTATTCAATGTTTGAATTTTTTAACAAAAAGCAATCTGATAAATTAAGGCAGCCCAATTTAATCAAGGTATGTAAACAAATTGAGAAGAAAGTTCGCTATCGTGATCAGGGGATGATGGCTTTACAGGAATACTGCTACCTAAATGGCAAGACGGTGACTGGATGTCCACTTATTTGTCATCATTATCGGATGTTGCCTCCAGTTTTCGGTCACCAGTGGTTGACTTGGGAAATAATTTTCGTCTGTGAACTAAAAAAGTGGGTTGGTAAAAGTATTTTTCAATTTATGGATAAAGTATATCAAGAAAGCCATTTTGCTGATCCAAATGATCAATTTGTTTTTCTAACCAATGTTGAAAATGTAAGGAAGGCTTATATTCAAAGGTTTGTGGCTTGTTTGATTCATAATAAGCTGTTGGTGATTGATGATGGAAAGATTGAACGAGTTGAAGAATTTACGTGGTATAGAGATGTTTATGCTAAGATAAGCATGATTAAGAAACGTTCATGAAATGGAGATTGTAAAATGTCAAAGATAAATGATTTGCCAAATCGAAACGAGGTTCCAAAAGAATTAACTTGGGATTTGACTACTGTGTATAAGGATCATGCGGAGTTCGAACGAGCATATAGTGAAGCTAATGATTTAGTTGGAAAGGTTAGTCAATTAAAGGGGCAACTTGGCTTAAATAGTGAGTCGCTTTTAAATGTAATTAGGCAAGTATTGGACTTGAATCGAAAATATGAAAAGTTATATGTTTATGCTCAGTCAGCTAGTGATGTTGATACTACTAATAATGAATTACAGAGTGACATGGACCGGGTTAATAAATTAGGAAGCAAAGTTGGTCAGGCACAGTCTTGGTTAGAGCCCGAAATCATTTCCTTAGGGTCTGAAAGCATCAAACAGTTTATTAGGGAAAATCCAAAGTTAGAAGAATATCGAAGATTTTTTGATAAGATTTTAGTTAATCAGGATCATGTCTTACCTGAGGACCAAGAAAAGTTGATGGCTAGGGCTTCAACAATTTTTGAGGCACCCGAAAAGACATTTGGAATCTTAGATAGTTCTGACCTTAAATTTCCTCAGGTGAATGATGGGTCGGGTAAAAAAGTACGGCTTTCTAACGGTATTTATAGTTTACTCTTGGAGTCGCAAGATCGAAAAGTGAGAAAGAATGCTTTCAAATCCTTTTACTCAACCTTTGATCAATTTCAAAACACGCTTGCTTCAACTTTGTCAGCAGAAGTATCTGTTCATAACTTTGAAGCACAGACGAGAAAATATGATTCAGCAAGACAAATGGCAATGAGTGAAAATGAGATTCCTGAAACTGTCTATACAACCTTAGTAAAAAGTGTTCATGATCACTTACCGTTATTTCATCGGTACGTTGCGCTCAGAAAAAAAGCTTTGAATGTTTCTGAATTACACATGTATGATATGTACGTGCCATTAAGTGGAAAACCAAGTCTCAAGTATTCCTTTGGGCAAGCGAAGGATGAAGCTTTAAAGGCACTGAGCGTTTACGGTCCGGATTACGTTAAACACGTTAAAGAAGAATTTAATAATCGCTGGATTGATGTAGTTGAAAATAAAGGGAAACGAACGGGAGCATACTCATCTGGGATGTATGATACGAATCCATTTGTTTTGCTTAATTGGCAAGATAATCTTGATAATTTATACACTTTGGTGCACGAAACAGGACATAGTATGCACAGTTACTATACTTCTCATAACCAACCATACCAGTACGGCGATTATTCAATTTTTGTGGCCGAAATTGCGTCAACTACTAACGAAAATATCTTGACTGATTACTTACTTAAAAATAATTCTGATCCAGAGGTTCGCAAATACATCCTTAATTCCTACTTAGATGGAGTAAAGGGAACAATTTTTCGGCAAACCCAGTTTGCTGAATTTGAAGAGTTTATCCATCAATCAGAACAAGAAGGAAAGTCATTAACTGCGGAATTTATGAACAAATATTACTTTAATTTGAACCAAGAGTACTATGGAAAAGACGTTGTTTCTGATCCTGAGATTCGACTTGAATGGTCTAGGATTCCCCATTTTTACTATGATTTCTACGTTTATCAGTACGCAACTGGTTTTGCGGCTGCTTCCGCATTAGCGGATCGAGTTATGAGTGGAGATCCTAAAAAGATTGATTCGTATCTGAACTATTTAAAATCAGGAAGTAGTAAGGATCCTATTACTATTATGAAAGCAGCTGGAGTTGATATGACTAAACCGGATTATTTAAATCAAGCCTTTGATAAGTTTGAAAGACGCTTAGATGAACTGGAAAAAATGCTTTAAATATACGGTGAGCACAATGTTTGAAATATTATGTGAGAGGAATATGCTGTACTTGTAATTAATTGAGGAGGGGTGTTTGCATGACAGCTGAAGATGAAACATTTACTTTAAATAATGGGATTAAAATCCCACAGATCTTTTTTGGAACCTATGAAATTCCAGCTAGAGAGACGGAAAAGAGTGTCGATCAAGCATTAAAAGATGGTTATCCTGGGATCGATACTGCACGTGATTATGGAAATGAACGTGAAGTTGGAAATGCAATCAAGAACAGTGATGTTAACCGTGATGATATTTTTCTGACCACTAAGATTGAAAGCCCAGAATCTTATGATGAAGCAACTAAAATGATTGATGAAGCATTAGAAAAATTACAAACTGACTATATTGATTTAATGTTGTATCATTGGCCTGCAGGTGATTTAACGGAAACTTACAGAGCAATGGAAGATGCCGTTAAGGCTGGTAAACTAAAGAGCATCGGTTTGTCCAACTTTTATGGTGATGATCTCAGTACCATTTTGAAGAGTGCAACCATTAAACCAGTTGTCGATCAAGTTGAGACTAACGTATTTCGGCAACAAAGGGACTTTTTGCCGGTTGCTAAAAAAGATGATTTACGACTGGAAGCTTGGTCACCATTTGCACGAGGTCGTAACGGCTTCTTTACCAATGAAACGTTGGGAAAGATTGCTCAAGCTCACGATAAGACCATTGGTCAGGTGGGCCTTCGCTTCTTAATTCAAAATGGAATTATTGTTTTACCACGATCCACTAAACCAGATCGGATTAAAAGTAATTTGGATATTTTCAATTTTGAGTTAACACCCGATGAAATGAAAGAAATTAATAAACTAGATACTGAAAAGAGTCAATTTGGTTGGCTTTAATAGTCAAAAAAAGGGTTTCACACTTTTAAAAGTGTGAAACCCTTTTTATTCTAGAGAACTCGAAGATTATTTGTTTGTTTAATTTTACCATCAAGCTCTCTTGATTCCTTTTGAATTATGTGATTACAAATATCAAATAATTCTTGGTAATCAACTTTATCAATTAGTAAACCGTTGTCTGAAGAATCACAGTCAAATATTACTAAATTACCATGATTTGAAATATTCATTTCTGAAATCATTTGTTGATCAGATTGAAAGGTGCTCTCAGTTAATTTTGAACGACGGTCTTCTTTAAACATTTCCAAGTCTAGATTAGCTTTTTGGGCAATGTCGTAAACTAAGCTATCACAGTAAGTCATGTTTCTTTTTAGAATGTCGTGCTGTAGTGCAAACAAAAAGGTTCGACCCTTTTTTGCTCCTTGAAATAGTGCTGCTTTATAATCAAGGATTAGTTTATATGGAAGAAGTTGTGAGTGAGCTTCCTTATTACCTGATATAACGCTAAGGTTCATGATCGGAATGATTCGAAATGATGTCTTACAGGGTAATTGCTTTGATAAACGATCAATAGTTTGTTCAGATTCAGCACAATCACTGCAAGTTGGGTCTACAAATAAATATAGTTCAATCATAACTTTTTCCTTTCCTAGTTTGTTATCTTTCTCTTCTATAACGACGCACTTACTAGATTATCATTTTTTTATAAAAATTCAATAAATTTGTTTTAGTACTCTTATTATACTGGGATGATAATTAAGTGTGGTATTATGTTTCTGGAACAATATGACAGACTGGAGATTGTTGTTTTATGGTGAAGAATTGGGATGACTTTTTATTTCCATATCAAGAAGCTTCAAATGAATTAAAATTAAAATTACGTGGGATTCGCTCCGAGTACTTAGAACGTGGTGAACGCTCACCAATTGAGTTTGTTACTAGTAGAATTAAGCCAATCGATAGTATCAAGGAAAAGATGCAGCGACGTCACATTGAAGAATCACGTTTGTCTGAAGACATGGAAGATATTTGTGGGTTGCGCATTATGTGTGAATTTCTTGATGATATTTACACGGTAGTAGACATTCTTAGAAAACGAAATGACATTAATATTTTAGAAGAACGGGATTACGTTAATAATGAGAAAGCCAGTGGCTACCGTTCATACCACATTGTATTTAGTTATCCCTTGCAGTTAGTCGATGGGCAAAGGGATATTCTGGCTGAAATTCAAATTAGAACTTTAGCAATGAACTTTTGGGCTACCATTGAACATTCTTTAAATTATAAGCATCCTGATGTTTTTCCTCCTGAAGTTCATAAGAGGTTACAGGGGGCATCGGAAACCGCTTATAAGTTGGATGAAGAAATGTTAGAGATTAAACAAGAGTTAGATCGAGATCTTAAGGATCAAAACGATAAACACGAATCGAGGGACCAAAAATGAAAATTGCAATTTATAGTAACGATGGTGAGACCTCGAGTCGAATTGCATCGGAATTATCAAAAGAGATTGAAAATGCAAAAGATTTAGAAATTGATGAACTTAATCCTGAAATTGTAATTTCCGTTGGTGGAGATGGTACGTTACTTTCTGCTTTTCATCATTACGATGATTTGACTGACAAGATTAGGTTCGTTGGAATTCACACGGGTCATTTGGGATTTTATACTGACTGGCGTGATACTGAAGTGACCCAGTTGGTTGAAAGTTTGAAGCATGATAATGGTCAAAGTGTTAGCTATCCCTTATTAGATATCGAAGTAGATTATGCTGATGGTGGCCAACCAGATTATATGATTGCGCTAAATGAGGCTACCTTTAAAAAACTGTTCGGAACGATGGTGGCCAAAGTCTTCATCAAAGGAGAACTTTTTGAAAACTTTCGTGGCGATGGATTATGTATTTCAACTCCCACTGGATCAACCGCATACAATAAATCAGTAGGGGGAGCAATTATTTCGCCTAAGTTCAATTCAATTCAAGTGGCTGAGATGGCTTCAATTAATAACCGGGTTTTTCGAACGATTGGTTCACCGATCATTATTCCACCAACTGAATCTATTACGATTGTGCCGGAGGTATCACTCCATAACGTTCTAACATACGACCAGTTATTAATTAAAGATCGTCCAATTAAGTCCATTAAATTCAAAATTTCCAAACGAAGAATTTATTTTGCCAAATATCGTCACACTCATTTTTGGCAGCGGGTAAGTAATTCATTCATTGGGGAAACCCTTGACGATGATTAGTTTTGATTGGATTTATGATGAATATAAACCCATGAAAGTCAGAACGTTTGTGATGAAAAATGGGGTTACCAGATCGCTACTTAAAAGTATTCGTTATCATGGTGGTCACTTGATGGTGAATAGTAGGGATGTTTATACTAGTTTTGAATTATCACGTGGTGATCGAGTTAAGGTCATTTTGCCACCTGAAGAACAAAATGATTTTTTACAGGTTTCAAATTTACCGATTAAGATTTTATTTGAAAATGATAATTTTCTGGTAATTGATAAGCCGGTCGGAGTTGCTTCAGTTCCTTCACATATTTATCCTAATGACACAATTTTAAATCGTGTTTTAGGTTATTATGTTCGTAATGATTATCCAAGTAAGAAGGTTCACATCGTTAATCGGCTTGATCGTGATACGAGTGGTCCGGTTATTTTTGCTAAGAATCATTTAGCTCATTCGGTACTTGATAAGCAACTGAAAGACCGGCAGATAAAAAAATATTATATTGCCGTTGTGTTAGGTGAACTTAACATCAAGCACGGACAGATTGTGCTCCCAATTGGTAGAAAGCCAGGATCATTTATCGAACGAGAAGTCAGAAATGACGGCAAATATTGTCGAACTGAATTTTGGACATTGAAGGTTAATAATGGAATGTCGTTGGTCAAAATTAGGTTGTATACGGGGCGAACACATCAAATTCGGGTTCATTTTGCAAGAATTGGATATCCGCTTGTGGGAGACTGGCTATACAATCCTTACGAACACAGCAATAAACGGCAAAAATTACATTGTTATCAGACAATTTTTTTTGATCCGTTTGAAAAAAAAGACGTCAAAGTCGAATCCCAAATTCCTAGTGATTTTAAAGAGTTGTTGAATTAAGATTTATTGATTTTTATAATATTTGGTTAGCTAAAACGTATAATTCTAGGACACTGGTGTCCTAGAATTTTATTTTTTCATGAGTTAAAGATGAGCCAAAATAAATAATTAAGTAAATTGGGGTAGACATTTTTAAGATTTCACTTTAGAATAATTACTATTAATATTGTTTATATTTTTATTAATTTTTGATCGTTAGATGTTATACTTAATTATGATGTTACAGTTTTGAAAAGGAGAGATAATTGATGAAGAAGCTCATTAAGAAGCACAACCAAATGGCTCTTAGTACTGGAGAGACTAAACGCCGTAACAAATTGGTGAAAACCAAAAAGGGCTGGATGAAAGTAGCTATGGGTACGGTCTTTGCCAGTGCAGCATTGTTCACGTTTAACTTAAATAGTTCAGTAAATGCTGATAAGGTAAGCACTGTCCCAGTTTCTGAAAGTGAACCGGCTTCAAATGTTCAACCAAAGAAGGAAATTGTTCAAGAACAACCAACAGTTGCAAACACTAATCAAACCCAAAACGATAGTGGCTCAACCCAAATGGGAAACACTAATAAGACTGCCACACAGTTACAACAAGCAGAATCAGTAAATGGTGAGACAGATAAAGAAGCAGGCAATGCTTCTGAAACAAATGTACATACACCAACATTACAATCAAGTGATTCTAAACAATCTCAGAACGAAAATGAAGTTATTACTGATAATCAACAACCAACTAAGACTGATCAGTCAGCTCAAACTAACTCATTAAATGATAGTAATGCTGTTTCAAAATCGACTGAGACTAATAATGTCAAAGATCAGAATGATTCTAATGAACAGCAACAATCACCAAAAGTTTCAAAGACTAGTGATCAACAGCAAGTAACAAAAGCTCCAAAAGCTGATGCCAGTCAACAATCAGCACAGGACTCTGAAGTTGCTCTTAAGGTAACGGATAATGCTGAAAACGAGAACAAAGTTTCTGAAAATAATAATGAGCATCAACAGAATGTAGATCAAAATCAAAACGTGAACTTAAAGGCTGACGTTGCCACTCCAGATAAGCAGATTGGTCCTGGTTATTATGATTCAAGCGTTGAAAACAACGTAAATCAAAACGTGCAACGCCCATCACAATATACTAATTTTAATGTTTCAAATAACACTAATTTTGCCAGTTATACTCAGGACTTTATCAATAAGGTGACTCCTGGTGCAATTGCTGGATGGAAGAAATATGGTGTTTTACCATCAATTTCAATCGCTCAGGCCATCATTGAAAGTGGTTGGGGGAGATCTGGATTAGCCGTTAAGGGTAACAATTTATTTGGAATCAAAGGTTCTTATAACGGTCAATCAATCTACTTTCCAACTCAAGAATACATCAATGGACACTGGGTTACTGTTCAAGCAGCCTTTAGATTATATCCAAGCTGGGCTGCAAGCATTGAAGACCATGGTGCTTTCTTAAGAGACAACCCACGTTACAGCAACTTACTTGGCGTAAGAGATTACGTGAGTGTAGCCTATGCTTTACAAAATGATGGATATGCGACTGATCCTAGTTATGCTCAGACACTTATTAATTGTGTCCGTAACTATAATTTAACTAGCATCGATCAAATCGCCTTTCAAGATGAAGGTAATCCACTACCAGCTCCTGATGTTAAGCCAGCTTCTGGTACTTATACCTTCAGTCAAACCACCAATATTAGAACTTCACCAAGCCTAAGTGCTCCAGTTGTAGGACAATATAAGGCTGGAGAAAGTGTCGTTTACAATGGTACTGTTGATGCTGATGGATATACATGGTTAAGATACAAATCATATTCTGGTGATGATTTGTATGTTGCTAAGGTAAGCGACGTACCAGCCTCAAAGCCAGAGTCAAATGTCACACCAGCTTCTGGAACCTATACTTTTGGTCAAACTACTAACATTAGAACTGCTCCAAGTACTAGTTCTCAGATTGTAGGTCAATATGATGCTGGTGAACGAGTTGTTTATGACGGGACTGTCCAAGCTGATGGATACACGTGGTTAAGATATCGTGGTGGATCAGGTGCTTACCGTTACGTTGCTAAACTAAGCAATACTTCTACTCCCGCACCTAACCCAGATGCAAACGTTAAGCAAGAATCAGGGATGTATACCTTTAATCAAACTACCAACATTAGAACTGCTCCAAGTACTAGTTCACAAGTTGTGGGACAGTACGATGCCGGTGAGCGAGTTGTTTATGATGGTACTGTTAATGCCGGTGGATACACATGGTTAAGATATAAGGCAGCTTCAGGTGCCTACCGTTACGTTGCCAAACTAGATAACAATACTTCAACTCCAAATAACCAACCAAATGTCACTGAAACTTCAGGTACTTATACATTTGGTCAAACTACTAATATTAGAACTTCACCAAGTACTAATTCACAGGTTGTAGGCCAATATAATGCCGGTGAACGAGTAGTGTACGATGGCAAAGTAATTGCTAATGGATACACATGGTTAAGATATCGTGGTGGATCAGGTGCCTACCGTTATGTTGCTGAATTAGGAAATGGTTCTGTTTCTGGTAATAACCAATCAGACGTTACTCCCACTTCTGGCCGATTTACTTTCAGACACGCTACTAACATTAGAACTTCACCAAGTACTAGTTCACAAGTTGTGGGACAATATGATGCTGGAGAAAGTGTTGTTTATGATGGCAAAGTAATTGCTAATGGATACACTTGGTTAAGATACCGAGCAGCTTCAGGTGCTTACCGTTACGTTGCCGACTTGAACTAAAATTAATTAGGTGAAAATAATTTTTAGAAACACCCTTAAACATTTTCAAATAAATGAAATGGAGTATGGATTATGAACTTAAAGAAAGTAACCTCACTAATTTTAATTAGTTTTGCAGTGGTCACCATTGGAGTGTTTGTGCCTAATGTGGGACATGTTAATGCGCAAACTACTCAATTTGCGCAGGGTAATAGTGGTCAAGGGGAGATTGTAGTTCACTACGTTGATCAAAATGGTCACGTAATTCGTCCTGCAACCACCGCCATGGGAGCAACTGGTAGTACCTATATTGCGTCGATTCCTAACATTCCTGGATACAAGTATTCTAGTATTCAAAATGGACAAAATAATAGTAATGGCCCCCAAATGACATTTGGTGGTAGTGATAGTTCGACAGATATTATGGAAATGACGATTATTTATTCATCAACTGGTAACAGTACGGCAAATAATAAACAACCTAACCGTGCTAATGCTGGTGTGAGTTCCAATGGTAGTAATAGTAGTCAGACTAATGGTAAGAATAAAAATAGTAACGGGACTAGTGATAGTTCAGCTACTGGTACCCAGAAAAATGCTACTAGTAATAATCAGACAAATGAAAAAGCCAAGGATCAATCAAAGGCCAAAGATAATTCCCAAAAACCCAATGCTGATAAGAATGCCAAGGATAAAAAGAATCAATCTGATAAGAAGAATCAGAAAAATAAAAAGGCAAAAAAAGATCATGACAAAAATGATGCTAAGCACGAGAAAAAAGATGGGAGCATTACTCCCTGGGTAGTTGGAGGAATTATTGTGGTGGTAGTTGCTGGAGTTGGTGCTTTTCTATGGCACAAGTTCAGAGGACCACGTCATTTTGAGCATTAAAAAAGTTCATTGATTGGAGAAAAACAAATAATCCCGTAACGTTAGTTTTTAGCGTTACGGGATTATTTTTATAGCTGAAGCTATTTTTTGTTAATTATAATATTGGGATCAGCAATCTTTTGGACCTTATCCAATTCATCTTTGGACTCTACGAGTGGAATTAACTGAAGATTCTGATAATTTTTTATTTTTGCAGATAAACTTTCTATTCTGGTTGATGCAACTACTCCAGCAAAGTTATTGTTATCAATCCAGTTCAGAGTATCAGTCCATTTTTTTTCAATTATTTGATCAAATGCAGGTGAAAAATACAGTTGCATGCCGCCTGCTGCTGCCATCAAAATTTCCATGGCCTCTAAGTCGACTTTATTTTGGTCATTTAAAGCACCAATAATGACACCATCAACACCTAACTCTTGGCATTGGAAAAGATCATCTTCCATGATTTTTATCTCAGAATCATTAAAGGTACTAGTATTATTATTTGATGAAATTAAGACGTCGAGGCTTCGCTTTTTTTCGTGAGCATATTTACATGCTTCTGCGATAAATCCACGACTAGGGGTCATCATTTCCTGATTAATTGCAATTTTTAATTGAGAACTTTCAAGTTCAGCAGATACCTCTCTAAATTTTGATACAAGTGGTTCAACGATTGTCATATAAACTACCTCCTGCAACAATTATAACTATTATAGATCTGAATTGACATCGATTTTGCGCTTAAATGGAATTAGACGCGTGATATAATTGAAAAAGAAAGTTATTGAACGAATTATTGGAGGATGTAAATGACTAATCATATTGCATTATTTGAACCATTAATGCCAGCTAATACTGGCAATATTGCAAGAACATGTGCGGGAACTGATACCGTTCTTGATTTAATTAAACCATTGGGTTTTTCGGTTGATGATAAACACTTAAAGAGAGCTGGATTAGATTACTGGGATAAGGTTAAGATCAATTATCACGAGAATCTTCCTGAATTTTTAAAAACCATTCCAGACAAGCAAAGGTTGTTTTTGGTTTCAAAGTTTGGGAAAAAGGTGTATACAGATCCTAATTATAGTGATGATAACGTGGATTATTATTTTTTGTTTGGAAAAGAAACGACGGGATTGCCCGAAAACTTTGAACGTCAGTATTCCAAACAAGCTATTAGAATTCCTCAAGATGATTCTCATATTCGAGCATTGAATTTATCGAACACTTGTGCGATTGTAATGTATGAGGCTTTAAGGCAACAGAAATTTGCTGGACTTGAAGTGACTCATACTTATGAGCATGATAAATTAAAATAATGCGAAGGGGTGCCTTAGTTGGCTCAACGAAAAACAAAACGTAAAACTACAAAGCGTAAAATAACGAGAAAACGTCGTCCAAGGAAAAAAAGAAATTCTGTTTGGAACAAATTAAAGAACTTTTGCGGTGAAAAGAAATTAAATATCATTGGTTTGATTTTTATGTTGATCGCCGTTTTAGGCTTTTTCAGCTTAGGAATGGCGGGGACCCTGTTTGCTAATGTATTTCGGTTAGTGGTTGGGAACGCCTACCAGGTTTTGGCAATTTTTCTAGGTGTTTTTGGCATCTTATTGCTTCTAGGAATTAAGATTCCTCGAATCGATTACCATTATATTTTGGGTTTTTTGATAGCATTTATTGGTTGGATTTTAAACTTATCCATTACCTTTTCGAATTCTTTAAATTCCCATGTTAACTTTGTGTCCACCACCTTCAATGCGTTACTTTCTGATATTACTAACGGTGTCTCTACTAGTAACGTTGGGGGTGGGATGATTGGCGCTACGTTATTATCTTTTTTCGATACCCTTATCTCGTTAGTTGGGACTTTGATCCTTGCTTACAGTTTAATGGTCGTTGGAGCGATCATCTTCTTTAAACTACCAGTTATTAAGTGGCTCAAAAGCTTTTTGACTTGGTCAGCTAAGTGGTTTACTGCGATTATTGCGTCATTTAATCGGGCGCACCTGAATAATCAAGAGCGACGAAATAATCGAAAATTACAAAAGCAGCAATCAGCAAAGACAAATCAGTTTCAAGATTATCTAGGACATCAAAAAGAAAATGAGAAGAACAGTTCGCGGTCTCAAGCATCCGTTAATTCACCAACTGTTCCAGTCAATAAGCCAACGGAACATGTTGGTGTTAAACAAGATGAGAATACTACTCACATAACGGTTGCAAGTAAGAAGCCTAAACGGAATCATTTTGATAATGAAACCAAAACGAGTTTACCAACTTTTGAAAATAATTCTTCTGGTAACCACTATCAACTTCCTTCAACTAATCTCCTTACTAAAGTGCCAGAGCAAGATCAGACTGCAGAATATAATGCGATCGATAAAAATACGAAAATTCTACAAAAGACTTTAAAGAGTTTCGGGGTTGATGCTGAGGTAAAAAATGTAAGCTTAGGACCATCGGTCACCGAATATGAGTTGCATCCAGCAATTGGTGTAAAAGTTTCTAAAATTGTCAATTTGAGTGATGATATTGCACTTGCATTAGCAGCAAAAGACATCAGGATTGAAGCACCAATTCCAGGCAAATCTTTAATTGGGATCGAAGTTCCTAATAAAGCAATTTCGACCGTTTCGTTTCGGGATGTATTTGAAAATCAGACTGGTAACAACCATGGTATTCTAAATGTTCCTTTGGGTAAAAACGTTAACGGTGACGTTGTTTCTTGCGATATTACCAAGATGCCTCATTTGTTAATTGCGGGATCAACTGGAAGTGGTAAGTCGGTTGCAATTAATTCAATTCTCACTAGTATTCTTTTAAAAGCTACTCCCGACCAGGTTAAATTTATGTTAATTGACCCTAAGAAAGTTGAGTTGGGTGTTTATAATGGGATTCCTCATCTTTTAAGCCCAGTGGTTTCAGATCCTAAGAAAGCCGCTCGCGCTCTTCATAAAGTGGTTGATGAAATGGAACATCGTTATGAGATGTTTGCCCAGACAGGTCAACGTAAAATTAGTGGATATAATAAGTATATTCAAGAAAAGAATCGGACTGAAGGTACGGCTCTTCCAACTCTCCCATACATTGTAGTGGTTGTTGATGAACTAGCTGATTTAATGATGACGGTCTCAAATGAAGTGGAGAGTGCCATCATTAGACTAGCTCAGATGGGAAGAGCAGCTGGGGTTCATATGATTTTGGCAACTCAACGTCCGTCAGTTGATGTTATTACCGGATTGATTAAAGCTAATGTCCCATCAAGAATCGCTTTTGCGGTATCAAGTGGAGTTGATTCAAGAACAATTTTAGATACGAATGGAGCTGAAAAATTACTTGGGAGGGGTGATATGCTGTATCTCCCGATCGATCAAAACATTCCAGCGCGTGTCCAAGGTTCCTTTATTTCTGATAGTGATGTTGAAAACGTGATTGATTTTGTCAAGAAACAAGCTGAGCCAGAATATGATGACTCAATGATGGTTACTGATGCTGAAATTAAAGAAGAAGAAAAAGACGATGATGAGGATGATCTATTTGATGATGCTCTGAAATTTGTTGTAAAAGAACAAAAAGCCAGTACGTCGATGATTCAACGTCAGTTTCGAATTGGTTATAATCGGGCGGCTCGGATTGTTGATGATATGGAACAACGTGGGTATATTGGACCACAGCATGGAAGTAAACCTAGAGACGTCTATAAGAAGCCTTCTTCTGATGATGAAAAATAAAAAGACACTCTGAATTTGCTTCAGAATGCCCTAAAACGATATTATTAATTTACATGCCACCAAAGAAAGCAGCTGCTGATCCAGCAACCACTGATAAAATGGTTGCAATAATCATTAACCAAACAAAGATCATTAAGATCTTTTGAAACGTTGTTTTATCTTTCCATTTATTCAAAGTATCCACCACTTTCAGTATTCATACTGTCACAATTCTAACTTTGAACTAAAAATATTGCAAATCACTTATTATACCTAATTTACGAGGTTAAAAATGGTCAATTATATATCTAATCTACATTTATTAGTGGAGTCATTAATTAAGCCCTTACTCCTTTTCATTATTATTGGTTTTATTATTATTTTTTTTAAGCGCATTACTAAAAATCGGATGTTTCAACGGCTGAGTGTTCTTGATTCATTTCCAATCATTGGAATTTGGTTAGTTCATGTCATTACTATGACGAGTCATGGATTTTCGTTTTTGCCATTATTCATTTTGGCTTGGATGATAATTGGGATTATCTTTTTGTTTTACCGAGTGATCGATGAAGGACAGTTGTTGCCAAAACAATTTTTAGTTAATTTTTGGCGAATAAGTGACATTTATTGGATAATTATTTTTATATTTTCTTTGATTGTAAAAATTATTATAATACACTGATATAAAAGCATTCCTGGGATTTGTTTTCCGGAGTGCTTTTATTTTTTGTGGATTTTTATGGAGGCAAAGTGGTAGGAAGTGGTTTATTGTGGTAAACTAAATTTATATTTAGGGGAGAAGGGAATGATGAATTATGTTCATGGGCGAATATCGACATAACATCGATGCCAAGGGACGTCTCATCATTCCCGCTAAATTTAGAGATTTATTAGGAGATAAATTTGTCATTACTCGTGGTTTAGATGGCTGTCTTTTTGGGTATACCGAGAATGAATGGCAAAAAGTTCAGGATAAGATTAATGAACTGCCCTTTAACAAAAAAGATGCGCGAATGTTTGCACGTTTTTTCTTTTCTGCGGCCACTGAATGTGATATTGATAAACAAGGCCGAGTCAATATCCCGACCGCTCTTTGTAAGTATGCCGACCTGACCAAAAGCTGTGTTTTGGCTGGAGTATCGACTAGGTTTGAAATTTGGGATGCTTCTAAGTGGGATAGTTATACGGATGAGGCTTCGAGTGAGTTCAGCGATATTGCTGAAAATTTACTTGATGTCTAACTTGAGGTGAATTTTAATGTCTACGTTTAAACATCAAACGGTTTTATTAAATGAGGCTATTCGTGGTCTGGATGTTAAGCCCAATGGAATCTATGTTGATTGTACTCTTGGAGGCGGAGGCCATAGTTCTAAGATCTTGTCGGAACTAAAAAATGGCCATTTATACGCTTTTGATCAAGATCAAGTTGCCATCGATTATAATCAAACCCATTTAGAAAAGTTCTTAAAAGATAATGAAATTACTTTTATTCATGATAATTTTAGAAATTTTAAACGTGATTTGAAACGTTATGATGTCGTTGGAATTGATGGGGTTGTCTATGATTTAGGAGTTTCTTCACCACAATTGGATGATGCCAAGCGGGGCTTTAGTTATCAAAAAGATGCTCGTCTTGATATGCGGATGGATCAAAGAAATGATCTAGATGCTTGGGAAGTTATTAATCACTGGTCGTATGAAAAGTTAGTGAAAATTTTTTATCGTTATGGTGAGGAAAAATTTTCTAAGCAAATTGCTCGTAGTATTGAAAAAAATAGAGCTGATCATCCAATCGATACTACAAGTCAATTAGCTGAAATCATTAAGAATGCCATTCCAGCTCCAGCACGAAGACATGGTGGTAATCCAGCTAAGCGCGTTTTTCAAGCCGTACGAATTGCCGTTAATGATGAGTTAGGCGCTTTAGAAGATTCACTTGAGCAGGCGTTAGACATGTTAAATGTTCATGGTCGGATTAGTGTAATCACATTTCAATCGCTTGAAGATCGTTTGGTAAAGGGGATTTTTAAAGAAAAAACCACCATTCAAGATTTACCCCATGATTTACCGGTCATACCGGATTCAATGCAACCAAAGTTTAAAATGGTCCAAAGAAAACCAATTTTACCCAGTGCTGATGAACTTAGTCAAAATCATCGATCGCACAGTGCCAAACTCAGAATCATTGAGAAAATTAAATAGGAGGTGGGAACTTTGGCACAAAATGGTCTAGCAAAAAAAGAATATTCAAATGGAAACGCGTATGAAACATATCGAAGAAATCAGATCAATTCAAAGCGAGTTACTACTCCCCAAAGAGAACATAAGTTCAGTCCTAAGCTGGAAATTACAATTTTAGTAGTTGGATGTGCGATGATATTCTTAATGTCGGTCGCATTGGTTTGGACAAGAATTTCACTTTCAGGTGCCGAGCAAACGTTGCAAGATACTGAGAGTCGATCAACAAGAATACATAATACCAATACCGGACTTAAGCAACAGATTGATGAACTTCAAAGTAGTTCACGTTTAGATAAGGTTGCTAAAGGATCGGGATTAAAACTTTCAAATGATCAAATAAGGAACGTCACAAAATGAATAAAAAACAAGAGCAGATAAAAAATCGGAAAAATGCGATTGCTAATCGAAAAAAATTTGGGATGTATTTTCGGATTTTAGTAATTGTAGTTTTCCTGTTGATTTTCGGCTTTTTTTTTAAAAAAGCAATTTTCAAAAGTGCGAATCACGTTAATTTGGCACAGCAAACAAAGAGTTTGTATGCCCAAACTAACGTGATTAAGTCTAAACGTGGAACCATCTATGATAACAATAACCAAGCGTTGGCTGAGGATACCAGTACTTACTCGATTTATGCTATTTTAAACAAGTCGCAAAAGACTAAAGATGATAAACCAGATTACGTAACTAATCCTGAAAAAACCGCTAGGGTCCTTTCTGAAAACTTGCCGATTAGTTACAAAGATGCCCTTAAGACCCTTAAACCAAAGAAACAAGCCTTTCAGGTTGAATTTGGAAATCCGGGAAAAAACATTTCTTTAGTTGATAAACAAAAAATTGTTTCTCATCATTTGCCCGGCATCAAATTTGTTCAACAACAGAGTCGATTATATCCAAATGGGGTCTTTGCATCTCACATTGTTGGGTTGGCTTCTCCAGTTACCAATAACAAGACTAAGGAGACAAACTTAGTGGGACAAATGGGCCTTGAAAAGTCATTTAATAAAGTTCTGAGTGGGACAAATGGGTATGAAGAAGTAAGACATGATAATTATGGTTACGAAGTACCTGATGATAATAAAAAGGAACGACCAGTGGTTAACGGGAATAGTGTTCATACCACAATTGATTCTCGATTAGAATTTCTGCTTGAAAACCAGATGAGTGAGGTCCAATCACAGGTTCATCCAAAGAGTATGAATGCCATGCTGATTGGTGCTAAGACTGGGAAAGTTTTAGCCGCTGCTCAACGACCAACTTTCAATGCTACAACTGGCAAGGGATTAGGTGGCATTTGGCGGAATACATTAACCCAAGATGCTTTTGAGCCAGGTTCAACCATGAAGATTTTTACGCTAGCCGCTTCAATTGATAGCGGTAATTTCCATGGAAATGAGCGTTATCTATCAGGTAAATATGATATTGATGGTAAGATTGTGCCCGATTGGCTACCAACAGGATGGGGAATGATCACTTATAATAAGGGATTTGCCTTGTCTAGTAACGTTGCCATGGCACATTTGGAACAACAGATGGGGCCAAATACTTGGAAAGATTACATTAATCGGTTTCAGTTTCTGAAGAATACTAATTCAGTTTTTGGTGATGATGATTCGGGGAATATGCAATTTAAGTTGCCAATTGAACAGGCTAATACTGCCTTTGGTCAAGGTATTCAAGTAACTGCTTTGCAGATGGTGCAAGCCATGACTTCAGTTGCTAATAACGGCAAAATGATCAAGCCAAGGTTTGTTGATGATATAACCAATGATCACAATAAGGTGGTTAAGAATTATAAGGAAGAAACGTTGGGACATCCCATTAAACCCTCAACTGCTAAAGCTGTTCGAAAGCATATGGAAGATGTTGTTTATAAGCCATATGGGATCGGTCAAGATTACAAGATTCCTGGATATCGAGTAGCTGCAAAGACTGGTACTGCTCAGGTAAGTAATGGATCTGGCGGTTATGAGAATGGTGACGATAGTTACTTGTATTCGGTTGCTGGAATGGTACCTTCTTCAAACCCAAGATACATTATGTACGTAAGTATGAAACAACCCACTTTAAATGGTGGAAAGACCGCTACCCAATTGATGGCGCAAATCTTCAATCCAGTTATGCAGCGGGCATTAACCCAAAATACAGCTGATGATGCGCAAGTTCCAGATGTCGTTAGTCAAAAGACTGATGGGGCTAAAGAGCAACTTAGTAAAAGTCATCTGGAGCCAATTGTGATTGGTGATGGTGACACGGTTACTAAGCAAAGTCCAACGGCGATCGGTGCTGGCTCAGGAGATAATCACGTTATTTTGATCACTAGTGGAGTATTAAAGATGCCTAGTCTTAAAGGTTGGAGCGAAAAAGACGTTCAAACGCTTAGTGATCAATTGGGTATCAAATTAAATACCAGCGGTAAAGGAAAAGTAGAAAGTCAGAGTATCAATGTAGGTCAAAGAATTACCCCCAAAACTACGTTGACAGTTAAATTAAAATAAATTTTGAGAGGATGAAAAGTGATGGATTGGTTAATTCCACTAATTGGAGGATTTATTATTACACTGGGACTAACGCCAGTATTAATAAGTTATTTTAGATCAAAGCATGAAGGTCAGATGATCAGGGAGGAAGGTCCCAGCTGGCATGAAAGTAAGAGTGGAACGCCCACAATGGGAGGATTAGGTTTCATAATTGCAATCGTCATTACGTGCTTGATCTATGGATTAGTAGTTAGCCAATTGAAGTCAACGCTGCTCATTTTAATCTTTGTTCTTGTGTTTTATGGACTAATTGGGATGTGGGATGACTCAATTAAACTGTTTAAGCGTCAAAATGAAGGATTTAAAGCTTGGCAAAAGTTCTTGCTTCAAGTCATTGGAGCGTTGGTGTTTGCTTGGGTTTACTATGCTGATGGATTTCCAATGTCAATTCGCTTTTTTAACCTCGGCGAGATTCCATTAGGGTATTTCTATGTTTTGTTTATCATTTTTTGGCTTGCGGGCTTTTCTAACGCCGTTAACCTCACGGATGGATTGGATGGATTGGTAAGTGGATTATCAATTATAGCTTTTGGAGCTTATGCCGTTGTCGCTCATTTCCAACACCAGTTTGAGGTTGAAATTTTTTGCATGGCAGTTGCAGGTGCGCTTATCGCATTTCTGCTTTTTAATCACAAGCCTGCCAAGATCTTTATGGGTGACATGGGTTCCCTAGCATTGGGTGGTGCTTTAGCTGCCGTTTCAATTTTGCTTCACCATGAACTTTCGTTATTATGGGTTGGATTAGTATTCGTTGTTGAAACTGCCAGTGTCATCTTACAAGTTACATCATTTAAACTAACTGGAAAAAGAATTTTTAAGATGACTCCCATTCATCATACCTTTGAGTTGATGGGCTGGAGTGAATGGAAGATTGATATTGTCTTTTGGCTAGTAGGTTTGTTTACTGCGATCACTGGCGTTATTACAATGATTTAATTTTTAGGGAGCTTAATTTTAATTATGAAAAACGTGGACAATTATAAAGATAAAAATATTTTAGTTTTTGGGGCTGGCATGAGTGGAACCAATGCTGCTAAACTATTGGTTAAGCTGGGAGCAAATGTCACTTTAACCGATGCAAAACCAGCTGATCAAATTAAAGAATATGATGAATTAAAAGCAGATGGTGTAAGAGTAGTAGCAGGTAAATCACCTCTTTCCCTATTAGATGGAATTGATCTAATGGTCAAAAATCCTGGCATTCCATACGATAATGATTTGGTTAAAGCCGCTCAAGATAAAAACATTCCGATCATTGTGGAATTGGAACTTGCAGCAGAAATCTCAGATGCTCCGATTGTTGGGGTCACGGGTAGTAACGGAAAAACCACCACTACCACCATGATTACTAAAATGTTGCAAGCGGGCAAAAGAGATGGAAGGGCCCTAGATGGTGGAAATATTGGAATTCCTGCCACCAAGGTAACTCAAGAAGTTAATAAGAATGATGTCTTAGTATTAGAAATTTCGAGTTTTATGTTACTGGGGACTCCTAAACTTCATCCGCATATTGCTGTCATTACTAATATTTTTTCCAACCATTTGGATTACCACAAAACACGTGAAAATTACGTAAATGCTAAGATGCAGATTACTAAAAATCAAACCAAAGATGATTTTCTTGTCATGAATTTTGATAGTGCTGAATGGCGAGAATTAAGCAAGCGTAGTAAAGCTCAAATCGTTCCATTTTCACTCACTGATAAGTACAAAAATGGAGCCTACGTTTCTAATGGCGATATTTACTTTAAAGATGAATTTATTATGCACAAAAAAGACATTCGGGTTCCGGGTGAACAAAACGTTCAAAATGCCTTAGCCGCAATTGCGGTAGCTAAACTGTATAAAATCTCTACTGAAGCGATTGTTTCAGTATTAAAGAATTTTGGTGGAGTTAGACATCGTGTTCAATACGTTTTAACTGCTGACGATCGTGAGTTCTATAACGATTCTAAGGCAACCGACATTGAGGCCACCCAAATGGCTCTAAGAGGATTTGATGAACCGATCGTTTTGTTAGCAGGTGGGCTAGATCGTGGCTATACTTTTGATAAACTGGTTCCTGATTTTAAATCTAATTTAGCGGGAATTGTTTTATTTGGTGAAACCGCTGACTTGTTAGAAGATGCTGCCAAAAAAGCCGGTGTTCCACAAATTAAAAAAGTTAAAGACCTTGATGAAGCCGTACCAGAGGCGGTTAAGATGAGTAAACCAGGTGATATCATATTGCTGTCACCGGCTAACGCAAGTTGGGATCAATTTGCAACTTATCGTGATCGTGGGGATGAATTCATCAAAGATGTAGAGAAGTTAACTGGTAAAAAGGAGACTAAATAATGAGAATGATTGTATCCGGGGGAGGAACTGGTGGACATATCTATCCAGCACTTGCCCTAATTGACGCGTTAAAAGCTCAAAAGCCTCATTCAGAGGTTTTGTACGTTGGGTCCGATCGCGGATTGGAAGGTAAAATTGTTCCAGAAAGGGGAATAAAATTTGATGCCTTAAAAATTCAAGGATTCAAACGGAAGTTGTTTAGTCTGTATAATTTTAAAACGATTTGGTTGTTTTTAAAAAGCGTCCAAGAATCAAAAAAAATCATTAAAAAGTTTAAACCTGATGTTGTGGTTGGCACCGGTGGGTATGTTTGTGGAGCTGTAGTATATGCTGCAGCTAAGTTAGGAATTCCAACCGTTATTCATGAGCAAAATAGTGTTGTTGGTCTCACTAATCGCTTTTTGAGTCGTTATGTAGATGAAATTGCCATTGCTTTTGACGATGCTCGAAAACAGTTTCCCGAAAATAAAGTTATTTTCACTGGCAATCCACGGGCGCAGCAGGTGGCTAATATGAAAAGCGATTTTAAGTGGAGTGAGTTTGGTTTAAAAGATGATGTTCCAACGGTGTTGATATTTGGTGGAAGCCAGGGAGCACTAAAAATTAATTCATCAACGGTAGAAGCGATCCCTGAATTTGACCGACGAAAATACCAAGTTGTTTTTGTTACCGGCCAGAAGCGATATCAAGGTGTTAAAAATGATTTAAAAAACGTTAAAATTAACGACAATATCGCCGTTTTACCTTATATTTCAAATATGCCAGCGGTTCTGCCTAAAGTTGATTTAATTGTTGGACGTGCTGGTGCCACTAGTATTGCAGAAATAACTGCCATTGGGATTCCGGCCATTTTAATTCCAAGTCCCTATGTTACCGCGGATCATCAAACTAAGAACGCAATGAGTCTCGTAAAAAATAATGCCGCGATGATTTTGACTGAAAAAGATTTGAATGGGCAATCTTTAGTGACAAAAGTCGATTCTTTAATGCATAACACTGAATTAAGAAAGCAAATGGCTACTAACTCATATGATATGGGAGTTCGTGATGCCGCTGACAAACTTTTAGGCGTTTGTGAGCAGGCAATTGAGAAGCATCATAAAAAAGCTTAACGGGTGATCTTAATGAAAACTAGCGATAATGATTCCAATTCATCAGGTCGGTTGGAGAAGTACCAGGAGAGAAAACAAAGGAAGAATAGTCGGTATCGAGTTGGACACAAAATTCCTGGGATTAGAAAGCAACAACGCAAACAATTAATTAGAGGATTTTTGCCAATCTTATTATTGTTTATAGTAGTAGCTTTAGTTTCGCTCTATTTGGTACTGCCATACAGTCGGGTTTCATCGATTAACATTCGAACTAATCATCAACTCAAGGGCGAAAACATTAAAGATCAGATTCCATTTCAAGTCGGGGATTCGCTGATAATGGTAAAGAGAAACAAAGCTAAAGCCCAAAGTTATGTGTTAGCTCATAATGCGCAGGTTAAACACGTTGATTTTTCTTTTAAAAAGCATAATCAATTGATGGTAAGGGTAGATGGATATTCGAATCCGGAGTACATTTTTAAAGCTGGGAAGTATTATCCCGTCTACCCATCAGGTCATATCTCCGATGAAGCAGTGAAAATTAATGATCCTAACAATATCTGCACTGTTTCTGGATTTAAGCCAGGAAATGAAATTAGAAATGTGTTAAAGCAATACAAAAAGATTAGTCCATCAATTAGGAATCAGATTAAAGAGTTAAAAAATGCTAATACTAAAAGCAATCCGGAGCGGATTCAAATTTTGATGAAAGATGGAAATGAGATTTACGTCAAAATCAGTACTATGGCAGATAAGATGGCTTACTATCCTGCAATTGCGAAGAGCCTGAAACAAAAGAGCGTGGTTAACATGGAAGTGGGAGCATATTCCTATCCTTTGGGGGAATGAGAGCTCTTTATTAACGTTCATCATGTGTGTTAAAATTAAGTGAGATTATGGTATATTGGATAATCTGTTTCAATAGACCTTATATGGAGGTTCCAGATAATGAACGATTCAAATTTGTACATTGGTTTAGATATTGGAACTACTTCGATTAAAGTGATTGTGGCTGAAAAAGCTAATGGTCAAATGAATGTAATCGGAGTTGGTAATGAAAAATCAACTGGTGTTAGTCGTGGAGTTATTGTTGATATTGATAAGGCTTCAAATGCTATTGAGCGGGCCGTTAGTCAGGCTGAAGAAAAGGCAAGTGTCAAAATTAGCAATGTAATTGTGGGCATCCCAGCTGATCAGATTAAAATTGATAAATGTTCTGGGATGATTGAACTCCCCGACCAGTCTGAGGAAATCACAAACGATGATGTTGTTGACGTTTCTGAGTCTGCTATTGACACCAACCTTCCACCTGAACGTGAAGTGATCGATCTAACTCCAGATGAATTCATGGTGGACGGCTTTGACGGTATCCAAGATCCACGGGGCATGGTTGGAAATCGTCTGAAAATGAATGGCCGAATGATTAGTGGGCCTAAGACTATTATTCATAATATTAAAAAAGCCGTTACTAATGCTGGCTTGAATATTGAGGCATTGGTTGTCGATCCCCAGGCTGAAGGAAAATATATTTTAAGTGAATCAGAGCAAGAGTTTGGAACAATATTGATTGACCTAGGTGGAGGACAATCAACGGTTGCGGTTATTCATGACTTTGAACTCAAATACGCCAATGTTGATCTTGAGGGTGGACAATACATAACTAAAGATATTTCTTCAGTATTAAACACTTCTGCCGCTAACGCTGAAAAGTTGAAACGGGGATATGGATATGCTGATGTTGATCAAGCTAGTGAAGATAATGAGTTTCCAGTCGAAGTTGTTGGCCAAGGACAACCAGTTAATGTAAGTGAAAAATTATTAGCTGAAATTATCGAAGCACGAATTGATCAAATCTTTGGCAGACTCAAAGATGATCTTGATGGAATTGATGCATTAAGTCTCCCTGGTGGGATTGTGCTAACTGGTGGAGTAGCTTCTATGCCAGGGATTGCTGAATTAGCCGCTAATACCTTTGGTGTTAATGTCAGGGTTTATATTCCCGACCAAATTGGTTTAAGACATCCCTCACTATCGTTAGCATTATCATTAGTTAATTATGGTGGTAATTTAAGTCAAATTGAACGGTTAGTACGTTCAGCATTTGACCATGGTGAATTCGCCTATGATGACAACGGAAATGCCAGAGAAGTTGAACCTCAATCTAAACCAAGCGTATCTGGATCCATTCCCTTTAAGCAAAAACGTCAGAATAAAACTGCAAAACAAAAACGTGAAAAGAAACCAAAGAGTGATAAGAATTTAGGCGAAAAATTAAGTGGCATTGTACACCACTTTTTCGAGTAACGCGGGGGTATTGATAAAATATGGACTATTCAATGGATGCAAATAAAAATAATGGTGCAACAATTAAGGTCATTGGAGTTGGTGGCGGTGGTGGAAACGCCGTTAATCGAATGATCGAAGAGGGCGTTAAAGGAGTCGAATTTATTGCCGCTAACACCGACCTACAAGCTTTAGGAAGTTCTAAAGCAGAAACTAAGATTAATCTTGGACCCAAGCTCACCAAAGGATTAGGAGCTGGATCAAACCCAGAAGTTGGATCAAAAGCAGCTGAAGAAAGTGAAGAAGCCATTACTGATGCCTTACACGATGCTGACATGGTGTTTGTTACGTCAGGAATGGGCGGAGGAACTGGAACTGGGGCAGCTCCGATTGTTGCCAAAATTGCTAAAGATGCTGGTGCGTTGACAGTTGGAGTTGTGACTCGTCCCTTCGTTTTTGAGGGACCAAAACGTGATCATAACGCTACTGAAGGAATTGAAGCCCTTAAGCAAAACGTTGATACTTTAGTGGTGGTTTCAAATAATCGTTTACTAGATATGGTGGATAAAAAGACTCCAATGATGGAAGCCTTTAAGGATGCCGATGATGTCTTACGTCAGGGTGTTCAAGGAATCACTGATTTAATTACTAGTCCCGGGGTTGTTAATCTGGATTTTGCTGATGTAACAAGTGTAATGCAGAATCAAGGATCCGCTCTTATGGGAGTGGGTGCAGCAACCGGTGAAAACCGAACTGAAGAAGCAACTAAAAAGGCCATTAATTCACCATTATTGGAAGTTTCAATCGACGGAGCTCAACAAGTTTTGCTGAATGTAACTGCTGGACCAGAGTTATCACTTGCTGAGGCACAAGATGCAGCTAATATCGTATCTGATGCAACGTCAAATGATGTTAATATCTTCTTTGGAACTTCGATCGATGAAAACATGGGGGATGAAGTTAAAGTTTCAGTAGTTGCTACTGGAATTCAGACTGGGGATCCAGACCGTTCTGCTAGCCCAGCACTAACTAGGAAGAATCGTTCGAGTACCTTTGCTAGTCCCAAGACTGATAATGCTACTAAAGATAATTCAGCTGATTCTAGTAATGATGATCCGCTTCACAACTGGGACATTAGTGATAACCAAAACGAAGTTAGAAATGCTGATTCATCAGATAATGACAAGTTTTCGAACGTGGAAAAGCAAGACTTTGAACCATTTGAAGCTGGAAATAATTCTGATTCAAATAATAATGATAGTGGAAACGACAATGATAATGTCCCTCCATTCTTCAGATATCGGAACCGAAATAATAAGCAATAGTATTCGGAGAGGAGCTAGTAATGTCATATAATTTTAAGCGTTTTTTTGGTCTCGATGATAATAACGAGACTTATGAAGACGACGACTCAAACCAAAATAATGTTGATAGCGTTCGATCTGTAAAAAATAATCCGCGTAAGGTCGTATCAATGAGTAAAAGTGATATTTCTAATAGTAAAATTGCTGTTATGGAACCCCGAATTTATGCTGACGCAAAAAGTATTGCCAGTAAATTAATTGGTGGGAATGCTGTAATTGTTAAAATGGACGGGGTTAGTAATGAGTCCGTCAAAAGAATCGTTGATTTTTTAAATGGGACTATTTACGCTATTGATGGAAAAATAAGACGAATTGATGAGAAAATTTTTCTCTGTGCTCCTAACAATTTTGATATTGATGGCGCAATGGACGAAAAGTTCAATAGTAGGTTAGGATGATTTAATTGGTAATGGTAATTACTTGGATTGCACAGATTATTAATTATGCAATTCAGATTTATATGTTGGCAATCGTAATCGATGCTTTACTGACATGGTTTCCAGGTGCCTCACAATCTCGATTTGGCCAGTTTTTGGGTCGGATCGTGAATCCCTTTTTAGATTACTTTAATTTTGCTCACATTGGGATGTTAGGATTTGGGCCAATATTGGCCTTAGTTGTACTTCAACTTTTACAGTTTGGGGTAACCTACATTGGAAATATTATCATAAGTTTGGTCGCATAAAATGGGTGTTGAAAAAAATATTGAACAACATTTTAGAAAATCCGAATTACCGTTCCTTCAAACTGCAAGTGATTGGATTGATAGTGCGAATTCTGAGTATCGTCCAGTTCTTACTAGTTTTCTCAACTCAAGGGAGTGCTATTTACTTCAGACTTTGGTAAATCGTTATCCTAGTTTGAAGCTGTTGACGTTTGGTGGATATCAAAATGCTGAGATGAAACGAGGTCTGATTTATCCAGACTATTTTGTGCCGAAGTTTGATGATTATGAATTATCACTAATTGAGATTCAATATCCTGAAAAATTTGCGTCTATCCATCACAATCAAGTTCTTGGAAGTTTAATTGGGAGTGGGATTGAACGTAAGGTTCTTGGTGATATTCTAACTGATGGGGAACGTTGGCAATTTATTTGTGAGAATGAAATGGCTAAGTATTTGATAAGATCAGTTGATCGTATTGGTAAAGTAAAGGTTGATTTAAGCCAAATTAATTTTAGTCAAATTGTTCAGCAAAAAGATGACTGGATAGTAGATTTTGTTACTTTACCATCATTTCGTTTAGACGTTGTTATTTCGATTGGTTTTCATATCTCTAGAAGTATGGCTAAGAGTCTGATCGAGCATGAAAAAGTTCGCTTAAATTGGTTTGAGTTTACTAAATCAAATTATGAAATTAAAGTTTCTGATATGATTTCTGTCAGAGGATACGGTAGAATAAAGGTAGTGGGATACAATGGCCACTCGAAAAAGGGAAAATTAAAAGCTGAATTAAACGTAATAAAAAATAAATGAGGAGGGATATTATGACGCTAACGGCTCAAGATATTCATGATAAAAAGTTTTCACTAAAAATGAGGGGATACAGCATTGATGAAGTCAATGACTTTTTAGATCAACTCACTAAAGATTACCAAATTCTGCAAGATGAGAATGAGGAGCTTAAAAGATCATTAAAGAAAACCAAAAAAGACCTCACTTACTATGATGATTTAAAAAATTCTTTGAACCAATCGATTTTAGTTGCCCAAGAAGCAGCTGATAAGGTTAAAAAGGACGCAGAAAGTGATGCAAATGAAATCAAACAAAAGGCTCAAGAGCAAGCCGATTCTATTTTAACTGAAGCTACTGCTCAATCAAATGAAATCATGGGTAACACTTCGAAACAGGCTCAAAGTCTTTCGATTGCGACTGATGATTTTAGAAATAGTGTGAAGGATTTCCGTCAAAAGATGATTGGAATGCTTAAAAGTCAGTTAGACTTTGCCCAGAGTGAAGATTGGAATAAATTACTCGATTCAAGTAATTTTAGCAATTATGATGAGATTCAAGATGCTGTGAAGAATCTTGACAAGCAGGCTATTGGCAGTGTAAACTCATCTAGTAATGATTCTTCAAAGGGTGATCAATTTGTTGTAGAGTCGGTTTCAGGACCATACACGGATCCGACAGTTGAAATTTATCCCAATGATAAGCTACATAAATAATGATAGATTGAAGATAGAAAGTTGCTAATGGTCTTTTCAGCGAATTAGGGTTGGTGTGAGCCTAAAAAAGTAATTATTAGCAAAAGATCACTTCGTTAATAGTCTATGATGCAATGAGAAAATTAACGGTTGTTAATTTTGAATTTGGGTGGTACCACGAAGACTTCGTCCCTATTAGGGCGAGGTCTTTTTATTTTGAGGAGGATACTATGAGAATTAAGGATACGCTAAACTTGGGTAAAACTAAGTTTAAAATGAGAGGAAATCTTCCCGTTAAAGAGGTTGAACGGGAAAAAGTATGGGAAGATAATCAACTTTATCAACAACGGCAAAAACTGAATGAAGGCAAACCATCGTTTGTATTACACGATGGACCTCCGTATGCTAATGGTGATATCCATATGGGACACGCCATGAATAAAATCACCAAAGACATTATTGTTCGATTTAAATCCATGAATGGATACCGTGCTCCTTATGTTCCGGGATGGGATACTCATGGACTACCAATTGAACAGCAACTTAAAAAGAAGGGCTATAATCGCAAAGAGATGTCTACGAATGATTTTCGTAAACTTTGTCACGATTATGCCTTAAAACAAGTTGACCAACAGCGTGATGAATTCAAACGTTTAGGTGTTTCAGCGGACTGGGATAATCCATACCTTACTTTAATGCCCGAATATGAAGCGGCTGAAGTACGTGTTTTTGGTAAAATGGCTGATCGAGGCTTGATTTATAAAGGACTTAAGCCGGTAATTTGGTCTTGGTCATCGGAATCCGCACTAGCGGAAGCAGAAGTTGAGTATCATGATGTGACTTCTCCGTCGGCATTTTTTGCTGAAAAAGTGATTGATGGAAATGGAATTTTAGATGATGATACTTATATGGTTGTCTGGACTACGACGCCCTGGACGATTCCTGGTTCTGAGGGAATTACCGTTGAACCCGACTTTAACTATTCGATTATTCAACACGATGATGACCCGAAAAAATATGTTATCGGAACCGATTTACTTGATAAAGACGCAGAAATGTTCGGATGGGAAGACATCAAAACCTTAAAGACGGTCAAAGGAAAGGATTTAAACAACATTAAAGCCCAACATCCGTTTGATAAAGACCGTCAACTGGTTGTAATGAACGGCGATTTTGTTACTAATGACTCCGGAACTGGGTTAGTTCACACTGCTCCTGGATTTGGTGAGGACGACTATAACATTGGGATGGAATACGGTTTAGATGTATTTGCTCCTGTAGATGCTAAAGGATACCTCACTAAAGAAGCTGGTCCTGATTTTGAAGGTGTCTTTTATGAGGATGCTAACCAAATTGCTTTGGATAAGTTAAAAAAACAGGGACAGTTAATTCATTACATGCCTTATAAACATAGTTATCCCTTTGACTGGCGAACCAAAAAGCCGGTCATTTATCGTGCTACCCCACAGTGGTTTGCCTCAGTTGATAAGATTAGAAAAGAAATCTTGGATGCCGTCGATACGGTTGGATTTAACCCTGATTGGGGCCAAAAGCGACTCTATAACATGATTCGTGATCGTAGTGACTGGGTCATTTCTAGACAGCGAGTTTGGGGAGTTCCACTACCAATTTTCTATGGTGAAGATAGAGAACCAATCATTACTGATGAGACGATTGAACACGTTGCTAGTTTGTTTGGTAAATATGGCTCCGATATTTGGTTTGAAAGGGAAGCCAATGATCTTTTACCAGACGGATTTACTAGTGAGCATTCACCAAATGGTAAGTTTACCAAAGAAAATGACATTATGGATGTTTGGTTCGATTCTGGTACTTCTCATCAGGGCGTTTTGGCTGAACGCCCTGAATTGACGTATCCATCTGATCTCGTTGTTGAAGGATCCGATCAATACCGTGGTTGGTTTAACTCTAGTCTGATTACAAGTGTTGCCTATGCCGACATTGCACCTTACAAACATGTTTTATCACAAGGATTTACCCTGGATAAAAAAGGTCACAAAATGAGTAAATCACTTGGAAATACGATCGCCCCAAGTGATGTTATCAAGCAAATGGGAGCTGACATTGTTCGTTTGTGGGTTACCACTGTTGATACTTCAGCTGACGTGCGGGTATCAATGGGTAATTTTAAGGTCGTTTCTGATAGTTATAAAAAGATCAGAAATACAATTCGGTATATGTTAGCTAATACAAGTGATTTTGATTCAGAATCAGATTCGGTTAAGTATGAAGACATGAACCATGCTGATCAGTACATGATGCTTCGCTTGAATCAATTAATTAAAAACGTTAAAGATGACTACAACAAGTACGATTTCATGAGTATTAACAAGGAGTTACTGTCATTTATTACTAGTGATTTGTCGGCTTTCTACTTGGATTTTGCAAAAGATATTTTGTACATTGATCCTAAGAATGGTCACAGACGCCGTTCAATGCAAACGGTTTTATACGAGGTCCTAGTTGCTTTAACGAAATTAATGACTCCAATCATCCCCCACACGACCGAGGAAATTTGGAATTTCTTAAATGAACCAGAAGAATTTGTTCAGTTGGCTGAAATGCCAGAAGTTAAGCACTTTGACAATGAAGATGAAATTAGTCATCAGTGGGATCAATTTATGAAGTTGAGAAAGAACGTGTTGAAAGCCATGGAACTGGCTCGAGATGGTAAAGTCATTGGTAAGCCGTCTGAAGCTAAATTGACTTTGTATGTTGATGATGCAACTAAGAAGCTTTTTAACGATTTAGGCGTGGATATTGCTCAAATCTTGATGGTTTCTCAATTAGAGGTTAAATCAATTGATGAAGTTGACTCGGATGCGGATCGATTTGATGATAACTTAGCAATTAAAGTAGAGCATGCCAAAGGTGAGACCTGTGTTCGTTGTCGTCTCATTAAGCAGGATGTTGGTTCTGACCCAGATTACCCAGAGTTCTGTGGTCGTTGTGCTAAGATTGTTAAAGAAGAGTTTCCAGAAACAGCAACAGACGGATTTGAAGAAAAGTAATGGAATCGGGATTTGATCCCGATTTTTTATTAACAAAGGGGTAAAACGAAATGAAAGGTACGATTAAAAGTTACGAAAGGGATAAGGGATTTGGGTACATTGAGGTTCCTAATTCTGATGACATTTTCATGCATATTACTGGGATTATTTCTGGAAATCCAAAGCAAATTAAGCCCGGTGATCAAGTTGATTTTGTGAAAGCCATGGGACAACACGGCTTTCAGGCTGCTAAGGTGGTTTTACATCAAGATTAAAGCAATTGCATTGGGGTTATATTATGGTTAAACTATTTTTGGAAGGTGATTATTATGGATTTTGAAGAAAAAGTAATTAGTAGTAAACCGGTTTATAATGGACCAATTGCTCAAGTAGAAGAACAGCAAGTTAAGCTTCCAAATGGACACCTGGCCTCTAGAGAGATTATTCACCACTGTAAATCAGTAGCAATGCTTGCAATCACCTCAGACAATAAAATGATTTTAGAGAAACAATGGCGCGCCCCAGCAAAACAAGTGATGATTGAAATCCCTGCAGGTAAATTGGATGATCGCGACAATGATTCACCGATTCATGCCGTTAAAAGGGAATTAAATGAAGAAGTTCGATATAACGCTAAGGAAATTAAAGAGCTTTATTCATTTTATCCATCAGTTGGAATTTCTGATGAGTATATGTATTTGTACTTAGTGGAGGGATTAACCCCAGTGAAGACAAAGTTACCTAGAGATCCTGGTGAATTTTTAGAAATTAATGAGTATACGCTAGATGAAGCCAAACAAATGATGAAAAGTGGCAAAATCATTGATGCTAAGACAATTATGGCAATCCAATACTGGGAATTGATGCAGAAATAGGCGGTCAATATATGGTAGTTAATGATAGGGAAAAAGATCGGTCTGAAATGACTAGATCTGAGTATCAGCGCATGTATGGTGATAGCGGGAGAAGAGATCCCCGTACTCGTTATGATAATGAATCAGAAAATCAAGAGACTCGGCATGCCCGTTTGAAAAAGCGAAGCTGGTTTGACCGATTGTTTCATCGTGCTAATAAGGGTCAATCCGATGAATCTTCGGGGAATTATTATACCGATCAACCGAACTCATATGAAAGAGAAAGACAAGATGCTTCTGAGTACAAACGTAAACGACTCGGAAGAAGATTGAATGTCGTTATATTATTATTATTGTTATTAATTGTGCTCGTGCTAGCAATTATGAGATTCGTTGGATAATTTAGGAGAATTTGGGAAAATGAAAACATTTGGAATTATTTGTGCAATGGATGAAGAAATTAAATCTTTAAAATCAGCATTAAAAAATGAGAGAGAAAAAGATATTAATGGCATCAAGTTTTATGAAGGGACCATCGATGGTCAAAAAGTTGTCTTAGTAAAATCCGGGATTGGCAAAGTTGAAGCAGGAATTACAGCGGCCCTTTTACTTGAGAATTTTGATGTTGATGTAATCATTCATTCTGGATCAGCAGCTGGCATTGGGGAAGGACTGAGCGTTGGGGACTTAGTAATCTCTACTCAAACTGCTTATCATGACGTTGATGCTACTGCTGCAGGATATGAATACGGTCAATTACCCGGTCAGCCAGCTCGATTTGACGCTTCTAACACTTGGATTAATAAAATTACCGATGCTTCAAAAGATACCGGAATTAACCCTAAAAAGGGTTTGATTGTTACCGGAGATCAATTCATTGCTGGACAAAAAATGATCAATGAAATTCTGAAAAATTTTCCAGATGCCTTATCGGCTGAGATGGAAGGCGCCGCAGTAGGACAAGTTGCCCACCAGTTTAATATTCCGTACGTCGTTATTAGAGCGATGTCAGATGTTGGTGATGAAAACGCTAATCAGAGTTTTGACGAGTTTGTTGTTGACGCCGGGAAACGTTCGGCACAGATGCTATTAAATTTATTTAAGAATACTAAAGAAGCTTAGAGGGATGATTTAATTGGGTGAGATCTATTTAGATAACGCCGCAACCACACCAGTCTCCAGCGAAGTGCTGGATGATATGTATGATAAGTTTAAAAACAATTTTGGAAATGCTTCAACTCTATATCAGCTTGGGAGACAATCCAAAGAAATTTTGGAAGATAGTCGACATGTGATTGCTAAAAGTATTAATGCGGACGATAACGAAATCGTATTTACAAGTGGTGGAACCGAAAGTGATAACACGGCAGTAATTAGAACAGCTGAGGCTCGAAAGAGTCTTGGTAATCACATTATTACAACTTCGATTGAACACGAAGCAATTTTAAAACCAATGAAATATTTAGAAGATCATGGATTTAGAGTTACTTATTTGCCGGTTGACAAGCAAGGTAATATTTCTTTAACTGATCTGAAGAATGCGCTTGATGATGACACGATTTTGGTTTCAATCATGATGGGAAATAATGAAGTGGGTAGTAAGAATCCGATTCACGAAATTGGGGAACTACTTAAAGATCATCAGGCTTGGTTTCATACGGATGCTGTGCAAGCCTATGGTCTACTTGATATTGATGTCAAAAGGGATCATATTGATTTACTATCTACATCGGCTCATAAGTTAAATGGTCCAAAAATGATTGGTTTTTTGTATCGACGAAATGGAATTAATTTTACCAGTTATATTATGGGTGGCGATCAGGAAGACAAACGACGTGCTGGAACCGAAAATATTCCCCAAATATCAGGATTTGCTACGGCTGTTAGAAACCTTCCTAGTGAAAAGAAAAAGCAACGAAGAGAAGATTTTAGGCGATTTAAGCGCGAAGTGGTTGATGGATTAACTAATAACGGGATTGACATCGACGTAAACGGATCGATGAGTGATAATACCCTGCCACATGTCTTAAACATTTGGATCAAAGGAATTTCTACCTATGTTATGCAGACTAATTTAGATTTAGCGGGGATTGCCGTGTCGGGTGGATCAGCATGTACCGCTGGTAGTTTAGAACCTTCTCATGTTTTAACTGCAATGTTTGGAAAAGATAGTCCTAGACTTTCAGAATCCATTCGAGTTAGTTTTGGGGCATATACCACTGATGAAGACATTCAAAAATTAGTTACTGAGATTACGGCGATTGTTCATCGCTTGAAGAAGGGAAACAAGAAGTAATGGCATTTTCAAAGGTAGTCCAGTTAAAGGGTGGAACTGACAAATATGAGTTAAACCCAGAAATCAAACAATACACTTTACTTGACCTTGGTTTTAACACCACTAAAAGTGGTAATTTTTCCTATAAGAAATCCATTGACCCAGAGTCTCCATTCAATAAAAGGGCGATCAAGCTTAAGATTACAATTAATTCTGATATGAGTGAATTTAAGATGGCAGTCGTTGATGGTAATGAAATGAGTGATGTGGATATCTTTTCTAATGATAATCATCAAGAAGAACGTGATCAGTTTAATTTCATTATGCAGAATATGATTTTAAGAAAAGTATTCCAAAAAGTGTAGAAGAGTGAAAAGTTGCAGGAATGTTAGTTAGTAGAGTATGATAGTAAATACTGGAATTGCGACCTTCAAATCGTAGATTTTCAGAATCTAAAGAATGATGGTGATGTTATGCAAGATAACAGTAAAACACGTGTTGTTGTTGGTATGAGTGGTGGTGTTGACTCTTCAGTTGCCGCCTACCTCTTAAAACAACAGGGATACGATGTTGTTGGAGTCTTCATGAAGAACTGGGATGACACCGATGCTGATGGTGTTTGTACCGCTACTGAAGACTACAAGGACGTTGCTCATGTTGCTAACGAAATCGGCATCCCATATTATTCTGTTAACTTTGAACATGAGTATTGGGACCGAGTCTTCAAGTATTTCTTAGCGGAATACAAACGCGGACGTACTCCTAATCCTGATGTAATTTGTAATACTGAGATTAAGTACAAAGCTTTTCTCGAGTATGCAATGGATCTTGGTGCCGATTATATTGCAATGGGGCATTATGCTCAGTTGAAACGTGATAAAGAAGGACACAACCACTTATTACGTTCCACAGATCTTAATAAAGATCAAACTTACTTTTTAAGTCAACTTTCAGCGGATCAATTGGATCGAGTAATGTTTCCAGTTGGTGGAATGACTAAACCTGAGGTTAGAAAAATTGCTAAAGAAGCTAACCTTTGGGTAGCCGACAAAAAGGATTCAATGGGAGTTTGTTTCATTGGTCCAAACAACTTTAATAATTTTCTTAGCAAATACCTTCCTGCTAAACCAGGTAAAATGATGACCTTTGATGGTGAAGTTAAGGGTCATCATAATGGGCTGATGTATTATACAATTGGTCAGAGGAAAGGTCTCGGTATTGGTGGAGATGGTTATGATAATCGACCTTGGTTTGTTGTTGGTAAGGATCTTTCTAAGAATATTCTGTACGTTGGAAAGGGTTATGACAATGAACATTTATATGCTGATTATTTAACTGCTTCTGGTCTTTCTTGGATTGATTCCAATACGCGAGGAAATGATTTTCACTGCACGGCTAAGTTTAGGTATCGTCAAAAGGATACTGGGGTTACCGTTCATATTGATGACGATAATAATCATGTTAAGGTAACTTTTGATGAACCAGTTCGGTCAATTACTCCCGGACAGGCAGTGGTTTTTTATGACGGTCAAGAATGTTTAGGAACCGCTACGATTGATGCCGCGTTTAAAAATGATCATGAACTACAATATGTATAATATTTAAACAAAGTTCGACTCGTTTTGAGTCGGACTTTTTTGATAATTTAATTCTAAACTGGCATAATAAAGCTATATCAATGTGTGTGAGGGATTTAAATGAGACTTTATTTTGTGAGACATGGGAAGACCGAATGGAATCTTGAAAGTAGGTATCAAGGTGCCGGAGGTGATTCACCGCTTCTTGACGAAAGTTACCATGAAATGGATCAAGCGGGTAAATTTCTTTCGGGTGTTCAATTTGCACATATTTATGCAAGCCCTATCAAAAGAGCATGAATTACCGCTTTCCATATTCAAAAATGGTTAAAATCTCCAGTCTCCATTTCACTGGACAGTCGCTTGGAAGAGTTTCATCTCGGTAAGATGGAAGGAATGAAATTTACTGATGTGCAAAAGAAATTCCCAGAAGAATTTGATGCCTTTCGTAACCATCCAGATCAATATCGTCCTGAAGCAATTGGTGGGGAGGATTTCCCTGCATTAATTAAACGAATGCAAAGTAAAATTGGTGAAATTACGCAAAATTACAATAGTAACGATAATATTTTAATTGTTAGTCATGGAGCAGCTCTAAATGCTTTGATTAATTCATTATTAGGAATCCCTCTGAGAGATTTACGGAAACGTGGTGGATTGGCTAATACAAGTACTACCGTTATTGAAACTAGTAATCATGGCAAAACGTATCGATTGGTGGATTGGAATGACACCAGTTATTTAGATAGGGAAATTGAAAAATCAGATTTAGTGTAATAGGAGTAAGGCTATGACAGATAATGGACGAGAAAATAAACCAACGGAAGATCCCCGTCAAAAGCAAGCGGGGGAAACACTTCATAAGTTAGTAAAAGATATTGATGATCACCCCAAGGACTACCGAACTTACTATGATTTAAGTGTGTTTTTAGTTGAGCTTAAAAGTTATACCCAGGCTGAAGAGTTATTAATGAAGGCTTTGGGTTTATTTGGCGATTCAAATAAAAAAGCAAAAAGCACGCTGTTATATGGTTTAGGTAACGTATATTATTCTGCTGGTGAATATGAAAAAGCCATTCAACAATTTCAGCAGGTGAATGATCCTGAGTTAAAAAAAGACGCTTACGTGATGTTGGCTCAAAGTTATATGGGGAAAAAGGACTATAAGAGAGCTTTAGTGTTTTTATTAACGGCTCAAGAATTAGCAAAGCAAGATTCTGAAATTAATCGAATGATGGGGGAGTGCCTAATGGCACTTGGTGATTTCGATCAAGCAGCCGATTTTTACGATCGAGTTCTAAAAAGTAATCCAAATGATGGGAAAGCTAATTTCGATCGGGGATTAATTGCGATGGTGATTGGTGAACCATTTGATGATTATTTCAAGAAAGCCGAAAAGTACGATAAGAAAAATTTTGATGCCAAACAAAGTCAGATAAAAGACATTGAAAAAGTCGTTAAATTAAATAAACAAAAAAATGAGCACCCTGATGACTCGAAACCAAATGATTCCAAAAAATAGGAGAAAATAATTGTCTGAATCCATGGATTTATTTCAAACGAACGAAAAATTGAATAATTCATCTCAAAACGAGCAACCATTTGTGAAGGGACAAGTTCAGACAACTTTTTTTGAAAGTTCAGATAGTTTCTACAAAGTTTTGCTGGTAAAGGTTAATGAAACCAATGTAGATTGGCATGAAGATGAAATTGTTATCACTGGTAACTTTGCGGATATTAGTGATGATATCACCTATCGTTTTATTGGTAAGTTGGTTGACCATCCCAAGTATGGAAAGCAATTTCAAGCTGAAAACTACGAGCGGGTTGGTCAAACTTCCAAAAAGGGTTTGGTTAATTATTTATCAGGTGATGAATTTACTGGTATCGGGCCGAAGACTGCCGAAAAAGTTGTTAACAAATTGGGAACGAATTTAATTGAGAAGGTTTTAGAAAACCCGGCGGTTTTAAATTCAGTTGGATTAACCAAGAAGCAAAAGGATGTAATTACAAAAGTAATTCACGAAAATAATGGGGTTGAACAAACCATCGTTGGGCTGAATAGTTATGGCTTCGGCAGTAGCTTAGCTTCTGCCATCTTTAAAAAGTATAAAGAGCAGGCTTTAGAAGTCATTAAGAATAATCCTTACCAACTCGTTGAAGATATTTCTGGAATTAGCTTTAAGCGTGCTGATCGAATTGCGAATAAGGTTGGAGTAGATTACAACGATAAAGGACGGTTGCGTGCCGGATTACTGACAGCTCTTGACTCTTTATCCATTAAAAGTGGTAATACGTATTCTGACACTAGAGAATTGATGCAAGAAAGCACTCGAATTCTTGAAACCGATCGAACGCAGAGTATTGACGATAAGAAGTTAGGTGAAGAATTGTATGATTTAGCTAAAGACCAAAAAATTGTCGTTGATGAAGATAAAATTTATTTAAAAAATCTATACGATGACGAGATACGCATTGCTGAAAACATCAAGCGAATTGAGCAGGGTGGCAAAAAGGCGGAGGATCAACCTAATGATTTTTCTAAGATAATTGGCAAAGTTGAGAGTGAGGTCGGAATTGAGTATGACGACTCTCAGAAAAAAGCCATTAATGAAGCAATGATAAACCCTGCATTTTTGCTTACTGGTGGTCCTGGAACTGGGAAAACGACTATTATCAACGGAATTGTTAGAACGTTTGCCAAAGCTAATGATTTATCTTTAGATATTAATGACTATAAAGAACAAGCATATCCAGTATTATTAGCAGCTCCTACTGGGCGAGCTGCCAAGAAAATGAGTGAGTCAACTAAAATTCCTGCCAGTACCATTCATCGCTTGCTAGGTCTTACTGGTCATGGCGATGAAGAAGCTGCCAATGATTTGGAGGGTGGTTTGTTAATCGTTGATGAAATGTCGATGGTGGATACAGACTTATTTAAAATTTTATGCCAGGCGGTTCCAAACGGTATGAAGGTGATCTTTGTTGGTGATAAAGATCAGTTACCGTCGGTTGGTCCCGGTCAGGTTTTTTATGATTTACTCCGTTCTCACACAATTCCTAGCGTGGAATTAAACCAAATTCATCGTCAAAATGACGGATCAACCATTGTAGAATTAGCCCATGATATCAAGAATGGTGAGATGCCCAAAACACTTTTAAAAAACCAAAGGGATCGTAGCTTTATTAATTGTAATACCCAACAAGTTGATTCGGTAATTAAGCAGATTGTTAATAAGGCCAAAACGAAAGGATTTAGTTCTACGGATGTACAAGTACTGGCTCCAATGTATCGTGGAACTGCAGGGATTGATCGTTTAAACGTTGAGATTCAAAACATTATGAATCCTAAAACGGCTGACTCTCAGAAAGAAGTTGACTTTAGGGGAACCACTTATCGAATTGGCGATAAGGTTCTTCAACTTGTAAATGTCCCTGAGAATAACATTTTTAACGGTGATATTGGTAAAGTCGTTGGAATTGAAGTTAATAGCGATAATAAGCATTATCTAGATAAACTGGTCATTGCGTTTGATCAAAATGAGGTTACCTATACTCGAAATGACTGGAATCAGTTAACACTTGCCTACTGTACCTCGATTCATAAAGCTCAGGGTAGTGAGTTCGAAATGGTTATCTTACCGATTGTTCCTCAGTATAAGAGGATGCTTAAAAGGAATTTATTGTATACTGCAGTTACTAGAGCTTCGAAAATGTTGATTATGATTGGAGATCCAAATTCATTTGAAGAATGTATTGAAAATGAATCGGTTAATCGGAAAACGACTTTGAAGCAACGGTTACAATACGTGATTGACGAAGAGTTTACTCCAAAGGTAATTGGAAATTCAAAAAAGGGTAGACCGACTTTTAAAAAGAAAACTCCCTCAGATTTTATTTTATCGGAGGATCAGATTATTGAAAATACAATTGATCCCATGATTGGGATGCAGGGAATTACCCCTCAAAATTTTAATAATGATAAATGAATTAAATTCGATTATAATGTAGGTAGTAATTAGTTGGTTATGAGGGGAAACTTGATGGTGAAAACAAAAAAAGAAAAAAAGTCGGCAAAGATATTTGCGTTGAATTCGAATCATCCGTTAGCAGAAAAGATTTCTGAATATAGTGGAATGGACCTTGGTAAAGCAACCATTAATCATTTTAGTGATGGTGAAATTCAAATTTCAATTGATGAAAGTATTCGTGGAGATGATGTGTACATCGTTCAATCGCTTTCTGATCCTGTTAATGATAATTTGATGGAACTGATGATTATGATTGATGCGGTTCGAAGAACTAGTCCCCATGCTATTAACGTGGTAATCCCGTACTATGGATATTCAAGATCTGACCGAAAGGCGCGTTCCAGAGAACCAATTACTGCAAAATTAATTGCTACCTTTCTTGAATCTAGTGCGGTAGATCGAGTGATTACTCTTGATTTGCATGCGGCACAAATTCAGGGATTTTTTGATATCCCAGTTGATCACTTACGGTCACTTGAGTTAATGGGTAATTACCTAAAAGAACATGATATTAGTAATGACGCCGTTGTGGTTTCACCCGATTATAATAGTGTCGCCAAGGCACGAGGAATGGCTGGCTACTTGAACCTTCCGATTGCAATTGTTGATAATCGAAATCCTGAGGATCTAAGTCAGGTTCCTAGTACGATTATTGGTGATGTAAAGGGTAAAAAGGCAATTGTTGTTGATGATATGATTGTGACGGGTGAGAAGATGAAAATCACTGCTCAAGCGATTATGAATGCGGGAGCAAAAGCGGTTTATGTAGTTGCTACTCATCCTGTTCTTACTGAAGAAGCGAGACAAAACCTTTCCGATCCAGCCATTAAACAGGTGATCGTTTCCGATTCAATTGTCGTTCCACAGAATAAGAGAATTGATAAAATGGTGATCGTTTCAGTTGGCAAGCTGATTGGTGATGCCTTAAAATTAATTGAGAACGAACAATCAACAAGTAAATTGTTTAAGTAATATAAATTTGGAGGGATTCTAATGGTATTTAGAGCAAAAGATGATCGTTACGATAATATGAAAGTAAGACGTGCAGGAACAACGGGACTGCAGTTACCCGCATTATCATTTGGAATGTGGCACAGCTTCGGTGACGATGCTAATTTTAAAGATAGTGAAAAGGTAATGCTCCATGCTTTCAACAAGGGAATCTTTAGCTTTGATTTAGCTAATAACTATGGGCCCGGTTCAGGTGCTGCTGAAAGAATGTTTGGCCAAGTTTATCGACGCGATTTAAAGCCTTACCGTGATGAATTAATTATCACCACTAAAGCTGGATTTCATATGTGGCCAGGTGTTTATGGTAACTATTCTTCAAAGAAGACCCTCGTTACTGCGCTAGATCAAAGTCTTCAAAGAATGGGACTTGATTATGTGGATATTTATTATACCCATCGATTTGATCCTAATACTCGATTAGAAGAGACTGCTGAAGCCCTTGATGGATTAGTTCGTGCAGGTAAAGCACTTTACATTGGAATTTCTAATTATGATGGCCATCAGACTGCTGAAATGATTAAATTATTTAAGGAACTGAAGACTCCGTTTGTAGTTAACCAGAGTTCATATAATATGCTTAATCGAGAGCCGGAAGATGATGGGACCCTTAAGACCTTAGCAGATAATCATGATGGCTTTATTGCTTACGGTCCTTTGGCAGAGGGCCTTTTGACTAGTAAGTATCTAAAGGGGATTCCAAGTAACATTAAATTGCATAAGACTAACAAGTTTATTTTGGCTAATGGTGATGAAAGTGCTGTTAATAAACTAAATAAATTAAACGATATTGCACAGAATCGTGACCAGACACTTGCCCAAATGTCATTAGCATGGCTATTACACGATCCAACGATTGCCAGTGTGGTCACTGGTGCGTCAAAAGTCGATCATTTAGATGATAACCTGAAAGCATTAGATAATCTTGACTTTACTCAAGATGAATTAGATGAAATTGACAAAATCGTTAAGTATAAATAATTAAAAAAGGTATGCTTACTAAGCGTACCTTTTTGTTATTAAGACTAATAATAATATATGAGACTAAAATAAGGGCTGAATCCAAACAATTGGATTCAGCCCTTATTGTTAATTGTTCATGATTAGCATTGGCAAGATTAGGGGACTTCTTTGTGTTTTTTCATATAAGAAGTTTGATAAATCATTGACAATTGCTTTACTAATTGATTTTTCGTCTGCATTTTTATTCTTCATGGCACGACGGATGGTTCTAAAGACTAACTTTCGTCCTTCATCAAGTAATTCACCTGATTCGCGCATATAAACGAATCCACGTGAGAGAAGGTCAGGACCAGATTGGATTTCCTGGTTCTTTAAGTTGATGGTAGCAACCACCACTACTAAACCTTCTTCTGAAAGAAGTTGACGATCTCTTAGGACTTTGTCTCCAATATTTCCAACGCCATTACCATCAATATAAACATCACCAGCATTGAAGTATCCAGCAACACGAGCACTATCTTTTGTTAAAGCAAGTACTTCGCCATTTTTTAGGATAAAACAATGGTCGGCAGGGACCCCACATTCTTGCGCAAGTTTAGTGTGGATCTTTAACATTCGGTATTCACCATGGATCGGAACAAAGAACTTTGGCTTCATTAAACGAAGCATTAGTTTTTCTTCTTCTTGGCCACCGTGTCCAGAAGTATGAATGTTATTAATCTTACCGTGGATGACTTTAGCGCCGTCTTCTTCAAGCTCATTAATGACCCGGTTGACACTTAATGTGTTACCTGGAATTGGGTTACTTGAAAAGACAACCGTATCACCTGGTTGAATCGAAATTTGTCGGTGAGTTCCGTTAGCAATTCGAGCCAAAGCAGCCATTGGTTCACCTTGAGAGCCGGTACACAGGATCATAACCTTATCTGCCGGTAAGTGCTTTAACTCTTGAGCATCGACGAAAGCACTGTCGGGAACGTCTAGATAACCAAGTTTTCTACCATTGACAATGGCTGCTTCCATACTTCTACCAAATACAGCAATTTTACGATCATGAGCTAGTGCCGTATCAATAGCCGTTTTAATTCTTGAGAGGTTGGAAGCAAAGGTAGCAAAAATAATACGGCCCTTGACTTCGTCAAAAATATGACGAACGGATTTTCCAACCCATTTTTCTGACTTAGTCCAAACCGGCTTTTCGGCATTGGTACTGTCAGCCATCAAACAGAGTACACCTTCCTCACCCAGTTTGGCCATGGCTTGTAAATCAGGCGGCTGATTAGTGACAGGCGTGAGATCGAACTTATAATCTCCCGTTTCCACAATGACACCGTCAGGCGTATGAACAGCGACTCCCATTGTATCTGGTATCGAATGAGTGGTTCTAAAAAAAGAAACACTCGTCTTTTTGAATTTCAAAACTGACTTATCATTAATCTCGTGAAGTTCAGCCTGTTTTAACAAGCCGTGCTCTTCCAATTTGTTTTTGATTAATGCTAATGCTAGCGGGCCAGCGTAAATTGGAACGTTGAGAACCTTTAAAAGAAAGGGCACACCACCGATATGATCTTCATGACCATGGGTGATTACAAGTGCCTTAATTTTGTCCTTATTATCAATTAAGTACTGATAATCTGGGATGACATAGTCAATTCCCAATTGATCATCTTCTGGGAACTTGATTCCAGCATCAATTAAGATGATTTCATCCTGGAATTGTACACCATAAGTATTCTTACCAATTTCTCCGAGTCCACCAACACCATAAATAGCAGTTTCGTTATTTTTGATGTTTAATTTCTTCATAACTAGTTAAACTCCGTAATTTTAAAACCGGGATCATTTTTTTCAAATTCAAGGTGCTTCCCTTCGAGCGGTTCAATGAATTCAATGTTGTACTTTGTGTGTTGTTCAAGTTTAGTTCTAACGTCAGCAACGGTTTTAGCTTCTAAGTAAATCGTTTTAGTTGCTTCACGTTTAGGGTTAGAATTATTTTCATCTTGATATAAAACCTTGTAAATCAATATAATTACTCCTTTTTTGTTGATTTAATGTTATTTTTCGTACATTAGGTTGCAGGAACGCAACAATTAATCATATTTTAGCATATTATGGTAAATAAGTATAGAATCATGTGAATCGACAAACATGTTTCATGTTAGAATTGATCTATAAATTTACCTAATAATCAATAATGGGAGAAGAACAGTGAAAATATTTTTAGAATTGGTCGTTGCAATTGTCGTTGCTTTTTTAATTTATAACTGTTTGCACTATTTTTTTGTCACTTTACCGACCAAAAGGTATCAGTTAAAAATGAAGCATAGCGTTGATGGCGAAATCTATAAAGTGGTCAAATACTTTGAGGTTGAAGACAAACGTGAAATTGTGCAAAGTTACGTTGGGTCACAAGTACTGTCTGATTTCTGGGGTAGGGGAGTGATGGTTTTTGAATATCGTTGCGTTGTAAAAGAGGGCTATGATGATGCGGATCTCTTACGGGACCTTTTTAATCAAAAACTATCTGAATATGCCATTTCAGATGGTTTTATTGATTCCAATCATAAAAAAACGTTGATTGTGACTGACTGTTGGTTGAACAAAAGCGTAATGGTTTTTGATGTAGCCAATGTTATTAATCCTGCAACTCATGAATATTTAAGTGATTTGGATAAGTTAAATGAAAAAGAAAGGGAGACGTAGTAACGTCTCCCACAAAAAAACAATATTAATCAAAAAATACTTCATCTTCGGTTTTGGAAAATGGATCATCTTTGTCGATATGATCGTAAAACAGAGTTCCGTGAAGATGATCAATTTCATGTTGAGCAATGATGGCTGGGTAGTGTTTTAACCTGACTTGATGAACTTTACCGCTCAAATCTTGATATTTAATCGTAACACGGTCTGCCCTCGGAACAAAACCAGGGACATCACGATCGACCGATAAGCATCCTTCACCTTCAGTTAATGCACCACGTTGAACGGAGTTTGAGATAATAACTGGATTTATCATAATTGCCTTGAAGGGCGATTTTTGGTCTTCGCCTTCTGGTGGGGTTAAAACAGCAGCCATTGATTTGGATTGTCCAACTTGTGGAGCTGCCAAACCAACTCCTGCTCGCAAATGGTACTTTTTACATTGTTCAGGATCCTGACTAACTTCCAAGTAATTCATCATTTTTTCGCCTAATTTACGATCTTCATCGCTAAGTGGAAATTTAACGGGTTGACTTTGTTCCCGTAACACAGGATTTCCCTCTCGAGTTATGTCTTTCATTAAGTACATAACGTTTTACCTCCTAATTCATGTCAACTTCTACCAGTTATTTTATCATAAATCGCAAAACCAGTTAATTTCATGGTATTTCAGTATTTTAATTTACTCTTATGTGCAAAAAGAAATTTGAAATGGTATTTTATTAACAAGCAAAAAATTAATAAATTCTTTAAAAACAAAGAATGGAGGAATTGGAATGCAACCAAAAATATTAATTAAAGGAAGCATAACCAGGATCTTATCACTTTTGAACGCTTTAATTGTTTTAGACTTTCCCGTTACCATCCAAGTAGACGATAGTGAACAAGTTCGATCAACCGTCTTTTCTAGTAAGATGTGTCATAACTTGTCAATCCAGATTGCAAGTAAGCCAGAATTAAATAATTTCGATGCATTATTGTATTTGCCAAACATTGATTTCTATAATCCCAAGTTGACGGATGCTACTCAAATTGCAGAAGACTTGAGACCGGAAATTGATAAACTAAGGAATTTAATCAATGACTGTGTCTCAAATGGATTTCGCGGTAAAATAGTTATTGATGCCCCACATGATGAAGTTTTTACGTATTTTGCAGCAAGTTTTTCTGGACTTGATAATCAAAATATCATTGGCGTTGGAACTCTTCCCCAAGAAATGCTACTGAAGAATGAGCTCCAGAGGAATTTTGACGTTAGTGCTGATGATATTAATGTCAATGTCTTAGGATTAAATACTAATAATTTAGTCGCGTGGAGTAGGGTTTACATTGGTCCTGCAACCTTGCTTTCATACCTGGCTGATGATAGTAACAACTATAGTAGTGACATCATTACTCAAGTTCAGGAAGTGATTGATGATCAGGGGGTTGTTATTAATGAAATGATTCAAAGTAAAGCTATTGTCCGACTACTTTTTTCGATGTATGAAGGCCAGTCGTTAATTTGTTCAGTTGTAAATGTTGATAAAGAAAAAGATGAGCTAAAGCTGGATGTTAGCCCCAAACTAATTAATCGAAATGGAGCAGCTCAATCGATTCGACTTCAGCTTTCAGAGGACGAACAAAAAAAGTTAAACTCAGACGTTGAATGGGCCAATAATATTATTGCAGCCGTGATTAATGGAGGAAAAAATGCCTCGAAAAACTAATGATAGTTATTCTTATCCCATTGTTGATGATTGGAGTCGAAAAGAATTAATTGATGTTTGTCATTTCTTTGAAAATATTGAAATGGCTTATAATAATAAGGGAGTTAATCGAAAGAAGCTAATGGATAGTTATCGACGCTTCTGTGAGATTAATCCGGCAAGAGTCGAACAAAATAATTTACAAAGAGATTTTGAAAAGCAGTCTGGTTTAGATGTGTATCATGTTGTTAAATTAGCAAAAGAAAACTCGGATTTAAAGACCATTAAGCGAAAGGAATGATTTCCATCACAACAGTAGATGATTTAAATAAAATTGATCAAGATGTTTGCCAAGTCTTAAAAACCGCACGGGCGTTTGTCATGGAAAGATTAAATGGTCATTTAGACGTAGATGAAAAAACTGGAAGGAAAGATTTAGTTACAAACATTGATAAAGACAACGAAAAGTTTTTTGTAAAACAGCTAAAAGCACTTAAACCTGACAGTAAAGTTCTCGGTGAAGAGGGCTTAGGTGACAAAATTGACAATTTAAACGGACGGGTTTGGATTGTAGATCCAATCGATGGAACGATGAATTTTGTAAAGCAACGTAATCACTTCGCAATGATGATTGCCTATTATGTCGATGGCGTACCAACCCTCGGGTTCATTTATGATGTTATAAATAACAAGTTGTATCATGGTGGCCCTGATATTGGTATCTATGTTAATTCTGAGACAATGAATCCTCCAGTTAACGGTTCTCTTGAAGATGGGTTGATTGGAATGAGTGGTCCGCTTGTTATTAGGGATGTTTATCATATGCAAGAAATTGCAGAGGCTAGTTCTGGTTATCGAATTTATGGTAGTGCTGGGATCGAAATCGTTGCTGCTCTTTGCGGGGAGACAATCGGTTATATTTCGCATTTAAGGCCTTGGGATATTGCTGCTGGTCGTGTTCTTGCTGAAACGCTTGGGATGACCGTTTCTACTATTGACGGCAAGCCCATAAATATGCTATCATCAAACACAGTTTTGTTAGCGACAAAAAAGGCGCAAAAAGATATTCTGAAAATTTCGACGAAGCGTTAATCAAAAGCTGTGATGGACTCACAGCTTTTTTATCGAAGTTGGGTTATTAACTTATCAAATTGCAAATTTTTGAATTGCTTTTTTGAGGAGGAAACATTTTTGAAAACAAGAGACGATATTAGAAACATTGCCATCATTGCCCATGTCGATCATGGTAAGACGACCTTGGTTAATGAATTATTAAAGCAATCTGACACATTGAATGATCACACTGAGATTCAAGATCGTGCGTTAGATTCTAACGCGATTGAACGTGAGCGTGGAATTACCATTCTGTCAAAAAATACTGCCGTTAAATATGGCGACAAACAAATTAACATTTTGGATACTCCAGGACATGCCGACTTTGGTGGAGAAGTTGAGCGTATCATGCGAATGGTTGATGGTGTCCTTTTAGTTGTTGATGCAGCCGAAGGAACAATGCCACAGACCCGTTTTGTTTTAAAGAAGGCTTTGGAACAACATTTGACTCCAATCGTTGTAATCAACAAAGTTGATAAGCCTGGTGCAAGACCTGAAGCAGTTGTTGATGAAGTTCTTGATTTATTCATTGAATTAGGTGCTGATGAAGAACAACTGGAATTCCCAGTGGTTTATGCCTCTGCTATGAACGGAACTTCAAGTTATGATCCTGACGTTTCAAAGCAGGAACACACTATGAAGCCGGTTTTTGATACCATTATCAAAAACATCCCTTCACCAATCGATAATTCAGACGATCCATTACAATTCCAAGTTGCAATGCTTGATTATAACGATTTCGTTGGTCGAATTGGTATTGGTCGTGTCTTCAGAGGTAAGATCAAGGTTGGGGATAATGTTGTTCTCATGAAACTTGATGGGAGCACTCAGAAGTTTCGTGTTACTAAATTGATGGGATTCATTGGTCTTCAAAAAGTTGAAATCAATGAGGCTAAGGCCGGAGATTTAATTGCTGTCTCTGGAATGGAAGACATTAACGTTGGTGAAACCGTTGTTAGCCCTGATAAGCAGGAACCACTTCCTGTTTTGAGAATTGACGAACCAACCCTTCGGATGACTTTTGGAACCAACACTTCACCATTTGTAGGTCAAGACGGGAAGTATCTGACTGCTCGTCAACTTGGCGATCGTCTGAAGAAGGAACTTCATACGGATGTTTCTCTTCGAGTTGAAGACACTGATGATCCAGGTGCTTGGGTTGTTTCTGGACGTGGGGAACTTCATCTTTCAATCTTGATTGAAACCTTGCGTCGTGAGGGTTATGAACTTCAAGTTTCTCGTCCTGAAGTTATTTATAAGGATGTTGACGGAGTTAAGTGTGAGCCATTTGAATCCGTTCAAATTGATACCCCAGAAGAATATTCTGGTTCAATCATTGATACCTTGTCACAACGTAAGGGTGAGATGAAAAACATGGAAAACGTTGGAAATGGTCAGGTTCGAATGACTTTCTTAGTTCCATCACGTGGGTTAATTGGATACAGCACCCAATTCTTGTCATTGACTCGTGGATACGGAATTATGAACCATTCATTCAGTCAATACCTTCCAGCTATCAAAAATTGGAATCCTGGTCGTCGTAATGGGACCTTGGTTTCAATTAATTCCGGTAAAGTGACTACTTATGCCATCATGGCTGTCCAAGACCGTGGTAAGATTTTCACTGATCCTGGTACCGATGTTTATGAAGGTATGATTGTTGGTGAAAACGCACGAGATAATGACATTTCGGTTAATATTACCCGTGGTCGTAATCAGACCAACGTTCGTGCGGCTGGATCCGAAGATATTGCGAAGGTTAAGGAACCAGTTCATATGACCCTTGAAGAATCACTTGAATTCTTAAATGAGGATGAACTTTGTGAGGTTACTCCGGATCATATCAGATTGAGAAAGAGAATTTTAAATACTAATGAACGTGAAAAGGCAGCTAAGAAGCGTCGTCACAATTAATTAAAATAATTAAGACTATTTAACCATTGCTAAATAGTCTTTTTTTATTTGGTGATACTAGTATAATGAGAGGTATTAATTCATGGATTTTACATATTCAGTTGGAGATTAATATGATTAAATACTTAAAACAGCTAGACTGGTACATTATGGTACCGTACCTATTACTGAGTTTGATTGGAATTGTCATGGTCTTTTCATCTAGTGAAGGGCTAAGCGCTCATACTAATATGGCGTTTCGTTATCTGATTCTGCAATCGATATTTGTGTTTGTTGGTTTTATTGTTCTGTTGTTTTTTTCAAGGCTAAGAAGTAAATTGCTTGAGGGTAACTTAAAGTTCTATGTGTTAGCAATGGTTTTTATGGCCGTTGTTTTAGTGTTTTTGAAGTTTTTTGGTACTAGTACGAATGGGGCAGCCGGATGGATCAGAATTGGACCAGTTAGTATTCAACCGGCTGAATTTTGTAAGCCGTTATTCATCTTGTATTACGCAAATGTTTTAGCACACGAAAGACCATTCTTTAAGAACGTTGGGTTATTTAAAGAGTTTAGAACTGTTGCTAAGCCAAGCCTACTTCCAATTATCATGCTCGTTTTAATTTTCTTCCAACCTGATACCGGTGGTTTTGCAATTAACTTATTCATTATTTTAATGATGATTCTGGCAGCCGGAAGTAACTTTAAGGCTTCAAGAATTTGGATTGTTGTAATTGGCATCTTTATTTTAGGTTTTAGGATTTGGATTAAACCCTTTGATGGAATTTTAGATCATCTTCATAGTTACCAGTTTCAACGATTAATTAGTTTTTCCGACCCCTTTAAGTACATTCAGACTACCGGGCATCAATTGGTGAATTCTTATTATGCAATTAGTAACGGTGGTTGGTTTGGTGTCGGGATTGGTAACGGTATTCAAAAGATGGGTTACTTGTCAGAGCCAAATACTGATTTTATAATTGCAGTTATTGGTGAGGAACTCGGGATCGTTGGTATTTTAGTTGTTTTGGGACTCTTGTTGTATCTTGTTTTAAGAATCATCGCAGTTGGTAGTCGAACTAACGATACCTTTTATAGTACGATTTGTTATGGAACTGCAGCTTACATTTTTATTCAGACCTTATTTAATGCTGGTGGTGCGGTCGGTATGATTCCTTTAACTGGAGTTGCACTTCCATTTATCAGTTACGGGGGTTCAAGTATAATGGCACTTTCCATTTGTCTTGGACTAGTCCTTTATATTAGTAGAGTGGAAAAAAGAGAACGTAGTAATAAAAAAGTGAAGTAAGGTGAAATCATGGCCAAATTAACTGACCGAACGGAATTGATTGTTTCAACATACTCGATTCGTCAAATTAAAAACCTAAAGAGATTTGGTGATATTCGATTTGTATCGAAAAAGATGCATTATGTTATTATTTTTGTTGATAGTTCTGATTTAGATACGACTATCCAAGAAATTAGTAAACTTAGGTTTGTTAAAAAGGTTGGGGTATCTCCAACCGTTGACTTGGCACTTGCCTTTGGTGAGATTAATGCTGAAAATAACGTTGAAGAGTAGGAAACAAAAATGAGAATAATTTCAGGAAAATTTGGAGGACGTAAAATTAAACCAGTCCCTGGGAATCGGACGCGCCCAACAACCGACAAAGTGCGAGAAGCGTTATTTAACATGATCGGACCATACTTTGATGGCGGTAATTTTCTGGATTTATATGCCGGATCAGGAGCCGTCTCCCTTGAGGCCATTTCTAGGGGAATGGATCATGCCGTTTTAATTGATAAACAGTATGCTGCGTATAAAACTATTAAACAGAACGTTGCGATTGATCCGAATGCTGCTGATTTTTCTGTGTGGAAAATGAATGCCGAATCAGCACTGGTTAAATTGAAAGAAGAAGGTCATTTCTTTGACTATATTTTCTTGGATCCCCCATATAAAAAGCAACAGATGGTTAAACAACTAGAAGAAATTAGCAATAGTGGTTTGTTAAGTCATAATGGGATGGTAATCTGTGAGACTGACAATCAAACTGATATGTCTGATGATGTTAAAAACTATCGCCTCATTAAACAAAAAGATTATGGTTTAACGGTAATATCTATCTATCAAATTTTAAAGTAAAGGGAAAAATTATGAGAAAAGCCATTTATCCGGGTAGCTTTGACCCCATTACCAATGGACATTTGAATATTATTAAGCGAGCAACGCAACTATTTGACGAAGTTGTCGTTGCCATTGGCGACAATTCGAGTAAAGTGGGGTTGTTTACCCCTAAAGAACGGAAAGAAATGGTTGAAACGTGTGTGGCTGGCTATTCAAACGTTACTGTTAAGGTCTATTCTAATTTAACGGTTGATTTCTTAAAAGCAGAACATGCCAATATCCTGATCCGAGGGATTCGGGATACTAAAGACTTTGAAAACGAACAGGAAATTGCTAGTTTAAACCAAATGTTGGATTCGCAAATTGAGACCGTGTTGTTGTTTGCCAACCATGATTATGAATTGATTTCGTCTTCAATGGTTAAAGAGATTAATCATTTTGGTGGAGATGTATCAAAATTTGTTCCTAACGTTGTGTGTGAGGCATTAAAGGAGAAGAGAAATCAGTGAAGACAATCTGGAAATGGATTAAACATAACCGATATTTTTTGATTTTCCTAGGGATCATTATTTTTATATTGTGGTTCCTTTTTTGGCCGCTTAATGCTTTGATTGAAGCGCCTGGTGAAGCCGTTAACATTCAACCAATGGTTAAAATTCAAGGAATTAAACCAAATAAGAAGAATAAGTTTATGATCACTGCAGTTTCAATGTCGCAGGCTAGACCAATCACTTACTTGTATTCAAAAGTGAATCCCCATGTTTCAATTGAGAAAACGTCAGATGTGATGGGAAATCAAAGTAATCAAGAGTATGATAACGTACAAGATATTTATATGAAGACGGCTATCAATAATGCAATTTATGTTGGCTACCACAAAGCTCATGGTAAAATTAAGCAAAGTTATCATGGTGTGTATGTATTAAACGTTTATCCGCAATCCGATTTCGCTAATAAATTGAAGCCTGGTGATTTGGTTGAATCAATAAATGGAAAAAAATTATATAAGGGTCCCGAATATGTAAAGTACATTCAAAGTTTACCCAAGCATGCGCAACTTAAAATTACTTTTAAACGGAATGGAAAAGATAAACAGGCGATCGGCACAAAGAAACAACTGGTCAAGGGGTTTTATGGGATTGGAATCGGAATGATTGATGATATGAGTGTTAAAACTGATCCTAAGGCCAATATTAACCCAGGAAAAATTGGTGGACCCTCTGGTGGTCTGATGTTTGCCCTGCAAGTATATAGTGAATTAAAACATACGAATTACGATTACAAACGAATTGCAGGAACTGGGACGATTGCCGCCAATGGTCAAGTGGGCGAAATTGGTGGAGTGGATAAGAAAATAATTGCTGCTAATAAGAGTGGCGCACAGGTTTTCTTTTGTCCATACGTTAAACCGACTGAGCCAATTTTGAGAATGGAGCAAGGTCATAAGACTAATTACCAAGTGGCTAAAGCAACTGCCAAAAGGTATGCCCCTAAAATGAAAATTGTTCCGGTCACATCTTTTGATGACGCTTTGAATTATTTAAATCAAAAACACAGCTAAAAGCTGTGTTTTTTTCGTATTTAAATGTGAAAGGAGAGAAAGATGGATAAGTTATATGAATTTATTGAGGAATACAAGTACAGAATTATTGGAGGATTGATAATTATTGTGGTAGGACTGCTGGGATATTGTGTTTTTGCATCTCAAAATAGTAGCGAGCAAGCACCACGGACTAATTTGCAAACAACAGCCAAAGCAAATCGCAGAAAAAACGTTACTAAATCAACCGCAGAGAATTCGGCAGGCAATGGGAATGATGATCACCAACAAGTGTATGTTGATGTAAAGGGAGCAGTTAATAAACCAGGAGTTTATCAGGTTGGTAAAAACATGCGTGTTTCTGATGCAGTTGAATTAGCAGGTGGTTTTAATCGTTCAGCGGATGCTAAACACATTAATTTGGCGCAAAAATTGTCTGATCAACAGGTTGTTTATGTCCCAATTCGTGGAGAAATTAATGGATTACCAAAGACCAATCAAGTTGCTAGTGATTCATCAGGCAATTCGGCTGGAAGTGATAAGGGTTCTGATAGCGGAAAGGTTAATATTAATGAAGCAGATAAAGCTAAACTTCAACAGCTAAATGGGATTGGTGATAAGAAGGCTGATAAAATAATTGCTTATCGGAAACAAAGTGGCCCATTTAAAAAGCCTGAGGACTTGAAAAACGTTCCTGGATTTGGTGATAAGACCGTTGCAAATTTGAAAAGTTCGATTACTGTTTGAAGCAACTGTGATAGATAAATATTGGTATACTAGATTTAACTATTCTAGTGAAGGTGATGACAGTTATGAAAAAGAAAAGGATTCCGTGGGACCAATATTTCATGTTGCAAGCGATGTTAGTTGCGTCCAGAAGTACATGCAATCGACGATCTGTCGGTGCGGTATTGGTGCGAAATAAGCGAGTAATTGCTTGTGGATATAACGGTTCAGTATCAGGAGATGTCCATTGTATTGACGAAGGGTGTTATTTAGTAGATGGTCATTGTCAAAGAACAATCCACGCCGAGATGAATGCCATTCTACAATGTGCTAAGTTTGGTGAGTCAACTGATAATGCTGAGTTATACGTCACTGATGTACCTTGTTTGCAGTGTACAAAGATGTTACTTCAGGCCGGGATCATTAAAATCAAGTATTTAAGAAATTATCATAACAGTGAGTATGCTAAAAAGTTATTGGACATGAAACATGTCTCTTTAGAAAAAGTTGATGTTAATCAAAATGATGTTAATATTCTACCGTTTGAATCATTCTTATCCGTCGATAAATAATTAAAAAGAATTTTTTGGTTTTTACATCCATTTTGTGGGTGCTTGGTGCATTCGCATTTTTTGGAAATCACGTAATTGGAATTGTTTTATTAATTTTATGGTTGATTCGTATCTTTCTTTTAAGAATTCCCCGTTTCTTTTCAAAAAGTGTCATCTCACTGCTAATTCCACTGATATTTTTTGGAATTTGGCAAAATCACATTAACCGACAAGCTAGGGTGATACCTAAGACAGAAACGACTTCGACTTGGATAGCTAAGGTCCATCCAGATGAATTACAGCTTCATGGAGATACGTATAGTGGAGTTGTAGAAATTCCCCGGCTAAAACAGCGGGTATTAATTTATGGGTTTGTAAAAAATAAGAGTGAAAAAGATGCTTTGCTTCATCTTAATCACACCAGCGAATTTATTATTGATGGCCAACTTAGTTTGATTGATTCACCACCCAATTTTGCTCAATTTGACTCCAAGAGTTTTAATCGCGCTAAGGGAATTGTGAGTGAAATTAAATGTGATCAAATTAAATACCGTCAGATTTGTAGCAATCAAGGTTTAGGTAATCGGGTTCACGACTTAAGGTTTCAAATGATTAAAACGTGTGATCAATTACCTAAACATCTACGGATGTACGTTTTGGGTATCATTTATGGAAGTCGGAGTAGTGATTTTAGAGAAGAACTGACCGGGGTCCAACGCTTGGGTCTCATCCACTTATTCACAATTTCGGGGATGCACGTTTATTATTTAATTGGTTTGATTACGTGGATTATGACGACTTTGCGATTGAGAAGGGAGCAGGTTAATTCATTCTTAATCATTTTTCTTCCATTTTACTTTGTAATTGCTGGTGCAGGAGCTAGTTTACTTCGGGCAATTATAATGGCCGAAGAACGCTTGGGTCTAGATAAAGTGTATCTTGACATATCTCCCTTAGATATCTGGTCCAGTGCGGTGATGATCAACTTGCTGATTAATCCATTGTTTATTTTTCAGTTTGGATGTCAGCTTTCATATTTATTATCACTTGGGTTAATCCTGACGAAAAACTGTGGGTTTTTAAAACAAACTATCCTACTTAACTTAATTAGCGTGCCAATTATTTTGTACCATATGTATGAATGGCATGCATTATCTTTATTTGCCAATCTGCTATTTGTCCCTTTCTTTTCAACCTTTATATTTCCAATTGTGTTAATTGGATATTTGCTGTCATTTTTAAAATTTGATTTGATTGTTTCATTAATTGATACAACCTTAAAGACATTTGACCAGCTTTTAAATTTTCTTTCAAGGCTTCCAGGAAATTTGGTGATCGGGAAACTAAACGTATGGATCGTTTTATTAATGGTAATAATTTCTTTACTACTCATTGAAAAAGTAACTATGAAGCGAATGATTCTTTTAGTGTTATTTTTTAGCATTGGTTTTGTGATGATTCATTTTCCAATGAATGGAGAAGTTGATGCATTTGATGTTGGTCAAGGGGATAGTTTTCTTGTTAGAGAGCCATTTAATCGTTCGATTACGTTGATTGACACTGGCGGAAAGCCTAATTTCTTTGGCAAACAGAAGCGGGCCAAAATTTATCAAGCCAATGATACTTCAATCCAATATTTAAAAAGCATTGGGATTTCAAAACTTGATAATGTTTGTTTAAGTCATCAAGATGCTGATCATGTTGGTGATTTGCCGGCCTTCTTAAGTAAAATGAAGGTTGATCGGGTTTATGTTCCGTGGGGGATGACTAATAATCAAAGCTTTTTAAGGCGAATTAGACCGTATCAAGGACAGTTTCAGTTGCTTGATGCCAAGACTGGAAATCGAATTAAAAATTCCCCATTTCAAGTTGTTCATCCGATGAAAAGTGGGTCTGGTGAAAATCAAGATTCCATGGTACTTTTTGGTAAAATTGGCGGTTTGAAGTGGATTTTTATGGGTGATTTGAACAGAGAGGAAGAACTTAAGATTATCCAAAAATATCCTGATTTGCGAGTTGATGTGATCAAGCTAGGTCATCACGGAAGTAGGACTTCATCCGATCCTAGATTTATCAGGGCAATTAACCCTAAAGTTGCTCTGATATCTGCGGGTCGTCATAATCGTTATAATCATCCAAATCAGGAAACTATTGATACAATGAACCAACAACATGTTGCAATTATCAGTACCAAAAAGAATGGTATGATTAGATATAAGTTCAAAAATAATAACAAAATTGGAAAATTTGAAACAAAGTGGAAGGTGGCACGTCGTTGAGTGTCGTAGAACAAGTTAATCAGATTGATAGTGATCCTAAATCAATTTATTTAATCCTTGGAAATGATGATTATTGGATCGATATAATTCAAAAGAAACTAAAGTCTCTGATCCCAAATGATGAACGGACAATGAATTTTACTACTTATGATATGGAAGAAACATCGCTTTCCGTTGCACTAAATGATGCGATGTCAATTCCTTTTTTTGGGAAAAAACGACTAGTCTTCATTAAGAATCCGTATTTTTTAACCGGTGAAAAAAATAAAAGCAAAACCGTTCATCATTCAGAAGAACTCATAAATTATTTGAAGAATGCTCCTGATGAAACAACTTTGGCTTTTTTTGCTCCATATCAAAAGTTAGATGCTAGAAAAAAGGTTAGTAAGGAGCTTTTAAAACGTGCGGAAGTAATCGACTTAAATCGGTTTTCTGAAAGGGAAATTAAGCAGTTAGTGCAAAGTAAGATTAAGAACAGTGGATATTCGATCGATCGAAATGCACTTGAAGAACTTCTTTCTCGAACTTCGGGTAATTTGGCTAGTGTTATGAATGAATTAGATAAACTCTTTTTATACAAAATCAATGATAAAAAAATAACGCTTGATGCGGTCGATTCGTTAGTATCAAAATCGATGGATCAAAACGTTTTTGATTTAATTAATTATTTAATGAGTGGTAAAACAACGCAAGCAATCGAGTTTTATCATGATTTAATTTCTCAGAAGCATGAGCCAATTCAAATCAATGCAATTTTAGTTAGTCAGTTCAGATTATTACTGCAAGTTAAAATTTTAGATTATTTTGGCTATAGTCAGGGGAATTTAGCAAGTTCTTTACGGGTCCATCCGTATCGAGTAAAGTTAGCAATCAGGAACAATCGCAAGTATCCTAGAGAATATCTACGAGATGCATATATTAGTTTGGTAGAAATTGAAGAGCAACTGAAAAGTACGAGTATTGATCCAGAATTGTTGTTTGAAATGTTTGCCGTTAAACTAAATCAGAGTATAAAAAAAGAATCCGATTAATCGGATTCTTTTTTAGTTGTCGTTTTTAGCAAGTTTATTTGCTAAATGAGACTTCTTACGGTTAGCGTTATTAGCTTTGATAAGACCCTTAGATTTTGCATGGTCAATTGCTGCAACAGCACTGCGGTATACACTATCTAAATCATCGGCACCAGAAGCTTCAGCTTTTTCGAATTTTTTGATTGCACTTCTCATTTCGTTCTTTTGAGATGCGTTTTTCTTTCTAGCTTCTTCGTTAGTTCGCATACGTTCGATAGCAGATTTAATTACTGGCATTAAGTTCACCTCCACCTTGTGAAATAAATTCAATTATTCACATCTTTTGACGTTCCTAATTATACAAAATCCATTGATTAATTGCAATAGCACTAAAAACAAGACTAATTTTTTAATGATAACTTGAATAACGCTTTCTTTTAGGTTATATTAAATAAGTAACTTAATCTTAGTTTTGCGAGTCACTGACGTATTACTCAGATTGAGGGATTAGATTAGAAAGGTGGAATGTAATAATGGCTTTAACTAAAGAACAAAAGAACGATATTATTAAAAAGTTTGCTCAACACGATGGTGACACGGGCTCGACAGAAGTACAAATTGCTGTACTGACTGCTGATATTAATGAAATTAATGGACACATGAAGACCCACAAAAAGGATTTTCATTCACAACGTGGACTTATGAAGAAGATCGGTCACAGAAGAAATCTTCTTGCTTACTTACGTAACAATGATGTACAAAGTTATCGTAAATTAATCAAGGAATTAGGATTACGTCGTTAATCTTGATTTTAATAGGGCGGATTTTTTCCGCTCTTTTTTTATACATAAATAATTTAGTGCTTAATATAAATATGTTACACTGTTAACAGATATCATGAGCGTTTAGAGGCCAAGCTTCGCATAAAATAGTTAATTTTAATCGTAAGTAATTTTTTGAGAGGAACAAGTAATTATGAAAAAGAACATCAAAATCATTCCACTGGGTGGAGTGAGAGAAAATGGCAAGGATCTTTATGCCATTGAAATTAATGATAATAGTATTTTTATTTTGGATTGTGGACTAAAATACCCTCAAAACGAAATGTTAGGAATTGATTTTGTAATCCCAGATTTTTCGTATTTAAGGGATAACGCCGATAAAATTGTCGGGGTTTTTCTTACCCACGGTCACGCAGATGCAATTGGTGCACTTCCATATTTTTTAAGTGAATTTAACGTTCCCGTGTTTGGAACGGAGTTAACGATTGGTTTGGCAAAGTTGGCGGTTGCCGATAATAAGAAGACTAAGAAATTTAATGATTTCCACGTCATTAATAGTAAAAGCGAAATTGTATTTGAGGATGGCACGGTTAGTTTCTTTGATACCACCCATTCAATTCCTGACTCAGTTGGGATCGTGATTAGTACTGAACTTGGAAACATTGTCTATACTGGTGATTTTAAGTTTGATCAGACTGCTGCTGACGGATACAAAACGGATTATTCAGCTCTTACTGATATTGGTAAAGAACACGTCTTGGCACTTTTAAGTGACTCAAGAAATGCTGACAATCCGGAAGAGAGTACCGACGAGAAAGAGATCAGAGACTATCTCTATGAAACCCTTCACTATCAGAAGGGTCGTGTGATCGTTGCCTGTCTTGCTAATAATATTTTAAGAATTCAAGAAGTATTAAACGCCGCGTCTAAGTCAGGTAGGAGAGTCTATCTAACCAGCAAGGGTCTAGAAGAGGTTATTGATACTGCGTTGAAACTTGGCAAGTTAACGTTACCTTCTGACGATTTGTTTATTGAATCTGCAAAAGAGTTAAATCAAATGAATCCACATGAAGTTCTGATTCTACAAACCGGTAAGAACGGTGAACCAATGGAATCACTTCAAAGAATGGCTGACAATCGAGACAGAGACGTTGATATTCAGCCAGGTGACCTGGTCTTGATTGCTACCAGTCCATCCCGTGCAATGGACACTCCATGGGCTAAGACTCGCGATATGATCTATAAAGCTGGTGGGGAGGTCATGAGCATTGCTGATGAAAAGAATATTTCAGGGGATGCCAGCAAGCATGATCTTCAACTGCTCCTTAATTTAATTCATCCTGATTACTTAATACCAATCCAGGGTGAGTATCGATTAATGGAAGCACAAAAAGAGCTAGCTGAGGAAGTTGGGATAAAACCATCACACGTTATTTTACCGGCTAAAGGTGATGTAATTGAGTTTGATGGTGAAAACATGTTTTTGTCAGAAGCTGTCCCAGCTTCTGACACCATGATTGATGGAATTGGTGTCGGAGACATTGGAAACATTGTATTACGAGATCGAAAAGTGTTATCGGAAGATGGTGTCTTCGTGGCAGTTGTTACTATCGACCGTAAGAAGAAAAAAATTATTTCAGAGCCCAAAATCATGGCTCGGGGATTTGTTTACGTTAATTCTGATAAATCCTTGCTTAAAGAAGCAGCTGATATTGTATCTGAAGCAGTCCAGAATAACCTTAATAACAAGGAGTTTGACTGGGGTCATTTAAAACAGGATGTTAGAGAAGACCTTGGACAATTTCTATACAAAAAGACTGGGAGAAGACCAGTGATTCTTCCAGTTATTATGGAAGTCAATCAACACCATAGAAGAAAAAAAGCTAACAATAAAAACGATCAAGAAGACTAAAGAAGTTGAGCCCCGGCTCAATTTTTTTATTTTCTTATGTGAGGATAATAGATTGAATGATCATCAAAAGGCAAGATTAAAAAAAGCACAAACAGACTTTAGGCAAAAACATTATCAGAAAAGTTCACAGGAATTGTTGGCTTTGTATGATGAAGTTGACGATTACAATGTGATTGATTTGTTGGGACACTCGCTCTTTAATGAAAAAAAGTACGTTGAATCATATCGATTATTAGAAGATAACTTTAATTATTTTGTTGAAAATGACGTTAAATTATTAATAAATATTTACTTAAAAAACCGGAAGTTTATCCCATTACGAATAATTGTTGATTCAATTGATGTATTAGATAAGGATGATGTCAAAAGCAAAATCGAATCTTTAGAGAGAATCAATGACTCTGAGCAAGCTGAATCTAACCGGGCTAACTTGAAGCATTTTATGCACATGGGTGGACAAACGGGAATCAAGCAGCGCGACATAATGGAAAAGGCTGAAGAACTCCCGTATAAGCAATATTTGAAGGGTGCACAGTTTAACCTAGTAGATCCAGACGTCAATCCGGTATGGAGAAATCAGTTACTTAATAATTTAGCTAAGTTAAAGTATGATAAACCAGTTAAATATATTTGGATGGATGGAAAAACGTATACTTTAACACCATCACAGCTTGTTGATGAATTGGATTCTAGTGCGTATCAAGCAATGCAAAAGGAAATTAGGGAACGCTATGGACAAAATGATCCAATTCGTTATCAGCAAATTTCTAACGCGGCCGAATATGATGCTCAGATTTTGTATCCGTTTATTGATGATGTGATTAAGGAACCTGATGAATGGGTAACCGCTATTCATCGGCATATCATTAATCCGAATATGGTAGTGGATGATGAAAAAATGAAATCAATTGATCATTGGTTAGTGAAAATTGATAAAATCATGAATTTATTACTAAAGTAATTTAAGAAATTGTCTATATCTGGTTTACAAATAATTTGTCAGTGGATATAATATGAAAGTGAATTCCCAAAAAGGTGACAATTTTGCCTTTTAGGGGAAATGTAGTATAATTAATAATAAAGAGACATTGGCGTTTTGCTGATGTTTATCTTACGAAAATGACAGGAGGGTTTCATAAATGGCAAAAGAACATTATGAAAGAACAAAGCCCCACGTTAATATTGGTACTATCGGCCATATTGACCACGGGAAGACTACTTTAACTGCAGCAATCACTAAAGTATTATCAGAAAAAGGCTTGGCTAAGGCTGAAGACTTTGCTGATATCGATGCTGCACCAGAAGAAAAGGAACGTGGTATTACTATTAATACTGCCCACGTTGAATACGAAACTGAAAAGCGTCATTATGCACATATTGACGCCCCAGGACATGCTGACTACGTTAAGAACATGATCACTGGTGCTGCCCAAATGGATGGTGCCATTCTTGTTGTTGCCGCAACTGATGGTCCTATGCCACAAACTCGTGAACACATTTTGCTTGCTAGACAAGTTGGTGTTGACCACATTGTTGTCTTCTTGAACAAGACTGACATGGTTGATGACGACGAATTGATCGACTTAGTTGAAATGGAAATTCGTGAGTTGCTTTCAGAATATGGTTACAATGGTGACGATGTTCCGGTTGTTCGTGGTTCAGCTTTGAAAGCACTTCAAGGTGACAAAGAACAAGAAGAAAACATCATGAAATTAATGGATGTTGTTGATGAATACATCCCAACTCCAGAACGTGATGACGACAAGCCATTCTTAATGCCTGTTGAAGATGTATTTACCATCACTGGTCGTGGAACTGTTGCTTCTGGTCGTATTGACCGTGGTAGCATCAAAGTCGGCGACGAAGTTGAAATTGTTGGTTTAGTTCCTGACACATTGAAGACTACTGTTACTGGTCTTGAAATGTTCAGAAAGACTCTTGACAAGGGTGAAGCCGGTGACAACATCGGTGCATTACTTCGTGGTATTGATCGTGACCAAGTTGTTCGTGGACAAGTTCTTGCAGCACCTGGTTCAATTCAAACCCACAAGAAGTTCACTGGTCAAGTTTATATCTTAACCAAAGAAGAAGGTGGACGTCATACTCCATTCTTCTCAAACTATCGTCCTCAATTCTACTTCCACACCACTGATGTTACTGGTGTTATCGAATTAGACAAGGGAACTGAAATGGTAATGCCTGGAGACAACGTTACTTTCCACGTTGACTTAACTAAGCCAGTTGCCATTGAAAAGGGTACTAAGTTCACTATTCGTGAAGGTGGACATACCGTTGGTGCCGGTGTTGTTACCGAAATTGATGATTAATTAGTATTTTTATTTAGAGATTGAAGACAATGTCTTCAATCTCTTTTTTATTGCTATGGCCGTTTTAGCGTCGCTGTTTACTTTTGAGGACGCTTAAGTTAGAATATTATTTGAATACTATTACTTGGAAAAGTGTGTAAATATTTTTCATGTTGGAGGAAATGTTATGGCAGATTGGAAGAAAAAAGGTACCAATGATGGGGAATTAACTTTTGAAATTGGTCTTGATAAGATTAAAGAAGGATTAGATCGAGCTTTCAAAAAGAATAAGAAAAATATTAAAGTTCCTGGATTCCGTAAGGGTAAAGTTTCAAGACAAGTATTTAACCAAATGTATGGTGAAGAAGCTTTATACCAAGATGCTTTGAATTTGTTATTACCAGATGCTTACAGTGAAGCAATTAAAGACGCTGGCATTGAACCCGTTGGTCAACCTGACGTTAGTGTTGATTCAATTGAAAAAGGGAAGCCTTGGGTCTTAAAGGCTACTGTTAGTGTCAAACCTGATGTTAAACTTGGTCAATACAAAGGACTAAGCGTTCCAAAGGAAAGTACTCGAGTTTACAAGAAAGACGTTGATGCTAAGATTGATAAAATGCGTCAATCTCAAGCTGAACTTGTTCTAGTTGATCGTCCTGCCAAAAAAGGTGACACTGTTACCATTGATTTTGAGGGATTTGTTGATGGCAAGCCTTTTGAAGGTGGAAAAGCAAATAACTATTCTCTTGAACTTGGTTCAGGATCATTCATTCCAGGATTTGAAGATCAATTGATTGGAAAAAAGGCGGGCGATGATGTCGAAGTAAAAGTTACCTTCCCTAAGGATTATCAAGAAAAGTCACTAGCTGGCAAAGAAGCTACCTTTAAGGTTAAACTCCATGAAGTTAAAGAGAAACAACTTCCTAAGCTTGATGATGACTTTGCTAAAGATGTTGATGAAGATGTTGATACACTTTCTGAATTGGAAGACAAAGTTAAAAAAGAACTTAAGGAACAAAAAGAATCAGCCGCTCACGATGCCAAGGAAAATACGGCTATTAGTGAAGCAGTAGATAATGCTACTGTTAAAGATATTCCAGAAGTTATGATTAATGATGACGTTCAACGTCAAATGGACCAGTACTTAGCTGGAATGCAGCAGCAGGGTATTAACGCTGAAATGTACTACAAACTCACTGGTACTAAGCCAGAGGACTTAAAGAAGCAATTTGCTGATGGTGCAGATCGTCGAGTTAAAACTAATTTGGTCTTAGAAGCAATTGTTAAAGCTGAAAAGATTGATCCTAGTGAAGAAGACATTCAAAAAGAAGTTAGCAACCTCGCTAAACAATACGGAATGGAAGAAACAGCCGTTCGTAATGCATTATCTGATGACATGTTAAAACATGATATTGGTATTCAAAAAGCCGTTGACATTGTGGTTGACAGTGCTAAAGAAGAACCAAAATCAACTACCAAGAAGGCTTCTGAAAAGAAGGATTCCAGTAAAGAAAATAAGAAATAATTTATACAAGATGGGATCCGCTTGTTAGAGCGGGTCTTTTTTTGTAGAGCAAATTATTTTAAAAGGTTCTATTAGTATGGTATAGTTTCAAATTGCAGGCAACGAGACGAATTAACAACGAATTAACAAAAAGGAGAGATACCATGTATGATGATTCAAATCAAAATGAGACCATTACTTGCTCCTTTTGTGGAAAGTCACAGGACCAAGTAAAAAAAATTGTTGCTGGACCCGGTGTATATATTTGTAATGAATGTATCGATTTGTGTGAACAAATCATGAGTGATGAATTAAACAAGACCAATGTTGAAGACATCAATGTGCTTACCCCAAGTGAAATTGTTAAAAAACTTGATGAGTATGTGATTGGTCAAGATGAAGCCAAAAAAACGCTAGCGGTGGCTGTCTTTAATCATTATATGAGAATTAAGGCTTTGAATGATTCTGAAGATGATGATGAAAGTGAAGATGGTAACCAAGAACGACATGCTTATGATGATGCTCAGATTCAGAAAAGTAATATTGCGATGATTGGACCAACTGGATCGGGGAAGACTTATCTGGCCCAAACACTTGCTAAAATTTTAAACGTTCCCTTTGCAATTGCTGACGCTACGACGTTGACTGAAGCTGGATATGTTGGAGAAGATGTTGAAAATATTCTTTTGAAACTCTTACAGAACGCTGACTATGACGTTGATCGGGCTGAAAAGGGAATCATTTATATTGACGAGATTGATAAAATTGCTAAAAAAGCCGAAAATGTTTCAATCACAAGAGATGTATCTGGTGAAGGTGTCCAACAAGCTCTGTTAAAGATTTTAGAGGGAACTACCGCTAATGTTCCACCAAAGGGTGGTAGAAAGAACCCGAGCCAAGAGTTTATTAAGATTAATACGAAGAATATTCTGTTTATTGTTGGTGGGGCTTTTGATGGAATTCAAGATATTGTTAGACGACGCTTAGGTGATAAAACAATTGGTTTTGGGGTTGATAATCATGAGACCCAAGACGTTGCTGATGAAGATATTATGCAAAAAGTAATTCCTGAAGACCTGATGAATTTTGGATTAATTCCAGAGTTTATCGGTCGTCTTCCAATTTTGACCGCTTTGAATAAGTTAAGTGAAAATGATCTGGTCAAAATTCTGACTCAACCTAAAAATGCGTTAGTAAAACAATACCAAAAGCTTTTATCACTCGAGGGTGTCCAACTTAAATTTGAAGACGCTGCACTTAAGGCCATGGCAAAAAAAGCCATTGCTAGAAATACGGGTGCTCGTGGTCTTCGTTCTATGATTGAAAGTGTGATGAGAGATATTATGTATTCACTTCCAAGTCGTGATGACGTTAAAGAAGTGATTGTTACCCCAGATTCAGTAAATAGTGGTAAAGAACCAAAGATGGTCTTAAAAAGCGAAACAAAGTAATTAAACGGAGATAATAATGGACGTAAATGATGTTGAACTTGTAATGAGTGCAGTTGATCCCAAACAGTATCCCACTACTGGATATCCAGAAATTGGCTTTTTGGGTCGATCTAACGTTGGCAAGTCTTCACTAACGAATGTGTTGATTAACCGGAAGGATTACGCTCATACGTCTGGCCAACCGGGAAAAACTCAAACTTTGAATTTTTATCGCGTTAACGATGAACTCTATTTTGTTGACGTTCCAGGATATGGCTATGCGAAGGTTTCTAAAACAGAACGGGAAAAATGGGCTCAAATGATTGAGACTTATCTAACGCAACGTGAACAGCTCCGGGGAGTGATCAATTTAATTGATGGTAGACACGCCCCGAGTGAGTACGATATTCAGATGCGTGATTGGTTAGAGTATTATGGAATTCCCGTGCTTTATGTAGCGACTAAGGTTGATAAAATTCCTAAAAGTAAGATCAAGAAACAAGAACAGACGTTGCGAAAAGGGTTGGAGCTTGAAGCAGATGAACCGCTGATAATGTTCTCTGCTAAAACCAAGGTCGGAGCAGATCAAATTTGGAACTGGATTGAGCAACAAATTAAGTAATAAAAAATCAGCTGTGAGAACAGCTGATTTTGTGTTTATTTGGTTTTGTCTTGATCTAATATTTTATTCTTTTTTGATTCGCGCTGGTCTTCTTTGTTTTTATGATTCAAAAACTTGGTACGGTTAGGATCTTTCGGATTCTCTTTAGCGAATTTACTGAACATGGCATCAAGATCTTCATTTCTTCTAATTTTTAGTCCCATATCGATCGCTCCTTTAAACTCATCATAGCAAAAAAATCATTTCATGTCAGTTTGTTATACAAACTGTAACTAATTCATTATAATTGTAACAGTAGTATTTATCGGAAAGGAGGGAGTTTATGGCATCTGATTTAATTGAACGAAAATTAACGTTACTTCCGGATCAACCCGGTTGTTACATTATGAAAGATAAAGATGGCAAAATTATTTATATTGGTAAGGCAAAAAACCTAAAGAATCGAGTTCGCTCTTATTTCAAGAGTACTCAGTATGGGAGACGAGCCAAATTAGTGCGAAACATTGCTGATTTTGAGACAATCATTACTTCAAATGACAAAGAAGCATTTTTACTTGAAATCACTTTGATTCAGAAGCATCGGCCTTATTATAACGTTCGTTTAAAGCAAGGACACAGTGGGTATCCTTACATTAAAATTACTAATGAACGTGATCCCCGAATGTTGATTACTAATACCGTTAAAAATGATGGTGGATATTATTTTGGACCATATCCAAACGTCTATGCTGCAGATGAAACCTTGAATTTCTTACAAAAGATGTATCCACTCAGACGTTGTAATGGGTATCAAAAACGAGCTTGTTTGTACTACCACATGGGACAGTGCTTGGGGGCTTGCTTTAAGAAAGTACCTAAGTCAGAGTACGATGCTCAAATCAAGAAAATCAAGTCATTTTTAAACGGTAGTGTGGGACCTGCTAGACAACTACTGACTAAACGAATGAATACGGCATCAAATAACATGGAGTATGAGCGGGCAGCTGAATTGCGCGATCAACTGCATTACATTGATGCGACCGTTGAGAAACAAAAAATCATTTCACATGACAATACCCCACGAGATGTGTTTAATTTTTATGCTGATAAGGGATGGCTTTCTGTACAAGTTTTCTTTATTCGGCAGGCACGTTTAATGAAACGTGAGAAAAAATTGTTTCCGATTATCAGTACCGCCAATGAAGAGATGACTAGCTATATTGTTCAATTTTATAACGATTCTGATCGGATTCCACCCAAAGAAATTTTGGTACCTAACTCAATCGACCATGATGTTCTTTCGAAGATGATCGGAGTGCCAGTTAGAACCCCTCAACGTGGCCAGAAGAAAGCCCTTTTGGACATGGCAGAGCATAATGCGCGATTGGTTTTAAACGAACAGTTTAAGTTAATGGAAATGGATCGTAAAAAGACTACCGGAGCAATGGATGAATTGGGCGACGTTTTAGGAATTGGTCATCTCGGACGAGTCGAAGCTTTTGATCATTCTCATATTTCGGGTGCTGATTTGGTTTCTGCTATGGTAGTATTTGAAGATGGGAAACCGAATAAGAAGAAGTACCGAAAATATAAGTTAAGAACCGTTGATCATGCCGATGAAGCAGCCAGCACGCGCGAAGTGATTAGAAGGCGCTACACACGTTTATTAAAGGAACAGGCTGAAATGCCAGATTTGATCCTAATGGACGGAGGCGAGATTCAGATGAATGCCGTTACCGATGTTTTGGAAAATGAACTTAATCTGCACATTCCAGTAGCTGGAATGGTGAAAAATGAGAAACATAAGACGGCTGATTTGCTTTACGGAAGTAATGATCATCACGTTAATTTAAATCCGAAAAGTCAGGCCTTTTATCTAGTCCAAAGGGTTCAAGATGAAGTGCATCGCTTTGCAATTAACTATCATCATCAACTCCATAATAAGAATTCGATGACTTCTAGATTAGATAGTATTAAGGGAGTGGGACCCAAAACTAGAAATAAACTTTTGCGAAAATTTGGTTCCACCAAAAACATTGCGGATGCTAGTATCGAAGACATTCAAGCAGTCGGTATTTCAAAGAAAGTTGCTCAGACGGTAAAATTGACCTTTGAGAACGTTGCACCAGTGGCCAAGATGATGAAAAACTAATATGAAAATGGAGAAATTATGTTTGTAGATCAAGTAAAATTTAAAGTTAAGGCCGGTAAAGGTGGAGACGGAATGGTCGGATTTCGTCGGGAAAAATATGTACCAAATGGTGGACCTTCTGGTGGTGATGGTGGCCATGGTGGTAATGTTGTTTTCAAAGTTGATACTGGAATGTCAACTTTAATGGATTTTAAGTATAAAAAACAATTTAAAGCCAAAAACGGTGGGAATGGTGCTAACAAAAAGATGACGGGTGCAAGTGCACCGGATTTGGTAGTACATGTCCCCGATGGCACCACGATTTATAACTCAGAGACCGGCGAGCCAATTGCGGATTTGACTAAAGCAAACGATGAAGTTGTAGTTGTAAAGGGTGGTCGTGGAGGAAGAGGAAACGTTCACTTTGCCACCCCTAAAAATTCTGCGCCAGAAATTGCTGAAAATGGGGAACCAGGTCAAGAAATGGAGATCGAACTTCAGTTAAGGTTATTAGCTGATGTTGGTTTAGTCGGTTTTCCATCGGCTGGTAAATCCACGTTATTAAGTGCAATTACTTCGTCAAAACCAAAAGTAGCTCAATACCACTTTACGACCATTGTTCCTAATCTGGGGATTGTACGAAATCATGATGGAAGTGACTTTGTGATTGCTGATTTGCCTGGACTGATTGAGGGAGCTTCCAAGGGTGTGGGATTAGGTTTTGAATTTTTAAGACACATTCAAAGAACTCGAGTTATCCTTCATGTTGTTGATATGAGTGGAGTTGAGGGACGTGATCCGTATGATGACTATGAAAAAATCAATCATGAACTGGCTAATTTTGATAAAAGTCTTTTGAAACGTCCCCAAATCATCGTTGCTTCTAAAATGGATATGCCGGATTCGGCTGAAAATCTTAAGTTGTTTAAACGTGAATTAGGTGAACATAATGACCACGTTAATGGCAAAATTATTCCCATTTCTTCCATTACTCATTCAGGGCTTAATGATCTCATTCGAGAAACGAGTAGTGAACTTGATAAGGCACCAAAGTTTCCAATTGTGGGTGCTAACGAGCTTAATGATTCTAAGGAAGTCATTTACCGTCCTGATGAGGATGAAAAGCCGTTTACTTTGACAAAAGATGAAGATGGAACTTGGGTTCTGTCTGGACATCAGATTGAACGAGTAATTCAAATGGCTAATACTGAACATGAACAAGGTGTGTTAAGATTAGCTCGAAAATTACGTGGAATGGGTGTTGATCAAGCACTACGGGATGCCGGCGCTAAGAATGGCGATCTGGTATCAATTTTGGACTTTACCTTTTCATATGTTGAATAATATAAAAGACGATACTTGTGGTATCGTCTTTTATTATCCAAAAATAAGCTCATCATTTTTTAAACGATAACCGAATAGTTTTGGAGTTTCAATTGTTTTACAAAAAAGTGATAGATGATCATCAAGTTCTCTTGTCCGGGTATTAAATTGATTCAAGGTTAGTGACCGTTTGTTTTTGCTTGGTACTAATAAAATTTTATTTTGCGAAAATTCAATGTCAAAAACTGGTAAAATAACCTTATTAATTTCAACGTATATTTTATATGAATTATTTAAATCTTCGGATGAGACATAAAATTCGTTTAATCTCAAAGTTATCACCTAGATTCAGCTTATTATTGCTAATGTGGTATGCTACAATTGTATAGTAATTCTTCACGAGTGTAAAAATTTGAGTGTCAAAAAGGAACGATAGGATATGCAATTAGAGTTTTTTGGAACTGGTGCGGGAGTTCCTGGTAAGTTTCGAAACGTTTCTAGTGTCGCTTTAAGATTGTTGGATGAGATTAATTCCGTGTGGTTGTTTGATGCGGGGGAAGGTACTCAACAACAAATCTTGCGATCAACGTTAAAACCGCGAAAAATTAATAAGATTTTTATTACCCACCTTCATGGTGATCATATCTATGGTCTTCCGGGATTATTATCAAGTCGTTCGTTTCAAGGCGGAGATGATCCGGTTACCATTTATGGCCCCTTTGGAATCAAAAATTACGTTCAGACTAGTTTGCAAGTGACGCAGACTAAGTTAGGGTATAAAATAAAATACGTAGAGCTGGACCAGCCTGGTAAGATTTTTGACGGTAAAAAGTTTACAGTTTATGCGGAAAAGCTTGATCATCAAGTTCAAAGTTGGGGTTTTCGAATTGTTGAACATGATCATCCGGGTGAACTGCTTGTTGATAAATTGCAGGAGGATAATATTCCGTCTGGTCCACTGTACGGAAAGCTTAAGGAAGGTAAGACGGTTAAGCTTAGTGACGGGAGAGTCATTAATGGCAAGGACTACATTGGTAATTCCCAAAAGGGGAGAATTGTTACCATTTTAGGGGATACGAGAAAAGTTGGTACCATCAATAAGTTAGCGCAAAATGCTGACATTTTAGTTCATGAAAGTACTTTTGGAAAGGGCGAAGCAAAATTAGCTCACAATTACTATCATTCTACGAACATTCAGGCTGCTAATACCGCCAGGGATGCCAACGTAAAACGATTGCTATTAACGCACATTTCTGCAAGGTATACTGCTAAAATGGCTCATGAGTTACAGAGGCAGGCTCAACAAGTTTTTCCAAATACCAAGGTAGTTAAAGATTTTGATTTTATTGATATTCCCTTTAATAAGGGAGAGGAGAATGCCCAATGAAAAAGCAAGTTTCAATGATTTTAAGCATGGTCTTGATTGTGATTGTCGCTATTTTTGTTTTGTTAAATATGGGAAGTGCGGAGATTAACTTTGGTTTTACGACGGTTAAAATGCCGTTAATCTTAGTCTTATTATTGACATTACTAATTGGGGCTTTAATCATGTTTTTATTATCAATGATCAGTTCATTTAAAAATGGTTCCAAACGGAAAAAAGAAAATCGTGATTCACAGAAAACCATTGATGGATTAAAGGGACAAATTAATGATTTAAATAAACAAGTTGATTCTCTAAAGATGCAGTTAAAGAATTCAATTAGTAAACAAAAGGTTAATCAAGATAATCGAAACGTTGAAAATGTAATCAATAAACAGCAAGAGGACAACGAAAAATAGTGAAAAGAGGATTCATATTTGCTTTCTTCAAAGTATAATTGGAAGCTAAAACAAAATAATCTTAACCAAGATGCTGTTAATCAACTAGCTAATGATTTGGGACTTGAACCGTTAGTTGTTAGCTTACTGTTTGAACGTGGTTATGATAATGTCGATAAGATTCAACATTACTTAAACCCGGATACTAGTGACTTAAACGATCCCTTTTTAATGCATGATATGCAAAAAGCGGTTGAACGGATTGAATTGGCAGTTGAAAACGGTGAACAAATTACCGTTTATGGGGATTATGATGCTGACGGACTTACTAGTACCGCCATTTTATATGAAACGCTAGTCGAGATGGGAGCGGAAGTTCGTTATTATATTCCTAATCGGTTTAAAGATGGATACGGTCCAAATGTGAAGGCCTTTCAAAAAATTATTGATAGTGGAACTTCGTTAATTGTTACTGTTGATAATGGAGTTGCCGGCTTTGATGCAATTGAGGAAGCTAATAAATTGAGTTGTGATGTGATTATTACCGATCATCACGAATTACCAGAAAAGTTGCCAAACGCCTATGCAATCGTTCACGCTCAGTTGGGCGATCCTAAATATCCATTTCAGTATCTTTCTGGAGCTGGAGTATCTTTTAAGTTGGCGACGGCATTAATGGATGAAATTCCTCAAGATAAACTAGATTTAGCCGCAATCGGGACGGTTGCTGACTTAGTATCGTTAACTGGAGAGAATCGGGCACTCGTTCAGTTTGGATTAAATGTCATTCACTTGACGGTGCGACCTGGATTAAAAGCCCTTATTAAACGATCTGGAATTGATTTGGAAAAAGTTGATGAACAAGATATTGGGTTTAACATTGCTCCTAGATTAAATGCACTTGGACGGATGGGTGACGCCAATATGGGCGTTGATCTGCTTACTACGGTTGACGACGATCAAGCTAACGAACTAGCTAAGAAGACTGAGCAAAAAAATGATCAGAGGAAGTTACTGGTTAGTTCAATTACGGACGAGGCAATCGCTCAAGCTGATTCACCTGAGAATAAGAAGAGAGAAACCCTTTTAATTGTGGGAAAGGATTGGCATACTGGAGTTTTAGGTATTGCAGCTAGTCGAGTTAAAGATAAATTTCATAAGCCGACGGTTGTTGTCAGTGTTGATGACCAAAATAAGATCGCCAAGGGATCCGGAAGAAGTGTCAAAGGATTTGATCTTTTTAAAGCCTTAGATAGTGAACGTGATCTGATGGATGCATTTGGTGGACATGCGATGGCAGTTGGATTAACGGTTCCAGCTGATAATTTAAAAACACTAGCTGAGCGGTTTGAACGGTCAGCAGCAAAACAGCAGGTTGATTTATCACAAAAGCCAACTTTAAAAATTGATTTTAAAGTTACTCCAGATGAAATTGATCAAAAGTTATTTCAACAAATTCAAATTTTGAGTCCATTTGGGACTGATAATGAATGTCCCCGATTTGACGTTGATCCGATTGTTTTAACTAATGTTCAGGCAATTGGGAAAGCCCATGATCACCTTAAATTTCAAGCTGTTGGCAATCATTCACGGATTTCTGCAATTGACTTTGGGATGGGTGATGTTGCTACTGAAGTTTCTAAATTGTCAGCTAATATTAACGTAGCAGCGACCTTGAATGAAAATGAGTGGAAGGGTCGTACTAATCTTCAGTTGATGGTTGATGATCTTAAAGTTGACGGAACCGTTGTTATTGACAAACGGACCCCTACCTTAACTAAGTCAATGTTTGTAAATGCGGGAACGTATATTTTCTTTCATCGTAACTTGTATCAACAATTAAAATCATATGTTGGTAAGAATTCTAAAGCTATGCTTGCTTCGGATGTTAAAAAAGATATTACGAATGGGGTAGTTTATCTTGTTGATTGTCCTGAAACACTTGGTGAATTAAAGGGCGTTGTTAATCATTTCCAAAATCCTGAAATTATATTGTATTTATATAAAAAGAATCATATTTTAAATTTAGGGATGCCAGAACGTTCACAGTATGCTAAACTATTTAAGTTCGTTGAAACTAATAAAAATGTGCAAATTTCAAAGAATGTTGGTGAGGTTGCAAACCATTTGCAGGTTCCAACCAATATTCTGGTTTTCATGTTGCAGGTATTTAATGAACTGGGATTTATCACCATTCGGGATGGAATTTTGAATGGTATCAGTAATCCAAACAAGCAAAGCTTGTCTACTTCCCCAACTTACCAATTGCGAGAAGAGCAATTAAAGGTGGAAGATGCTCTTTTTAACGTTTCCCCAAGTGATTTGGTGAAAATAATTAATAAGATTGGGAACTGATAATAAGAAAGGAAGTATTTTTTATGGTCCTTAATTTAAAGGATTATGTAGCAAGTTATCCTAATTTTCCAGAGCCAGGTGTAACTTTTCGAGATATTTCTCCATTGCTAGAAAGTGGCGAAGCATATCGTCAAGCTACTGACGAAATTGTCAACTATGCTAAGGGCAAGAACATTGATATGATTGTTGGTCCCGAAGCGCGTGGCTTTATTGTGGGATGTCCCGTTGCCTATGAACTTGGAATTGGATTTGCTCCTGCAAGAAAAAAAGGGAAGTTACCTGGCAAGACTGTCAAAGCTACATATGGCTTGGAATACGGTCAGTCATCACTTTATTTGCATGATGATGCGATTAAACCAGGTCAGAGAGTTCTTGTGACTGACGATTTGCTAGCTACAGGTGGTACCATTGAAGCTACCATTGAGTTGGTCAAGGATCTCGGTGGAGTAGTAGTTGGAACGGCTTTTATTGTCGAATTAATGGACTTAAAGGGTCGCGATAAGATTAAAGACTATGATATTCTCAGTCTGATTAAATATGATTAAGCTTTAAATTGAACACACTTCTCAAGTTGATTGTCGTTTCTTTTACGATTATACTTAAGTGGTGTTAATTATGGCGAGTTGGCAGAGTGGTAATGCACCGGACTCGAAATCCGGCGAACCGGTTTATAGCCGGCGCGCAGGTTCAAATCCTGTACTCGCCTTTTAGGGGCAATTTGGATAGTTTCCTATAGTTATCAAACGTTTTTATATCAACAAAAGAAGCAGCTGTGGATAGTTAGAAAACTATAGAGAAATAAAAATCCGTTAACAATCTGTTAACAAAAAATGTTAACCGGTTAAAAGCGGAGGTATACCAATTTTTAGTAGTGTGCCATACTAAATTTATATTTAAGCCGGGTGTGATGTCTCCTGCTAAATATTTATGGTCGATATATAGAAAGAGCTATCAGATTAAATTCTGGTAGCTCTTTTTTTATTGATAATTTTATTTAGTGATGTTTCGATTTGATCATTAGTTTGTTGACGATATTCATCAATCATGTATGAATATACTCGGGTTGTGGTTGATATATCTGAGTGACCAAGTCGTTTACTGATGACGTAGTTATCAATTCCATTAGCAAGCAAATAAGCTACGTGAGTGTGTCTGAGAGAGTAGAAATTTATACCTAACTCGTTTAAAAATTTCCTCAATGTTTTGTTGACGGCTGAGGAAGTCGTATAGTCTTATATTGATTCGTAAAAACATGGTTGTTGCCATTTTCCTTTAACTCTTTTAAAACTTCAAGAATATCAGCATTTATTCGAATAATTCTATTGGAGCTTTCGTTTTTAGTAGGTTATTCACTTTCTAATACGGAATTCCAAGACTTATTAATATTGATAGTTCGAAAGTTAAAATTAACATCTTTCCAAATCCGTGCTTGAATTTCTCCCAGTCGCATCCCAGAGAAAATTGCTAACAGAATCATATATTTAGAAGTAAAGTTTTTGTTCTTAGTCTCTAACAGATAATTAGTCAATCTTTCCATTCGTCGACATTTAAATATTCAATCCTTCTGGTCTTACTTCGGTCGTACACCATTGTGGTTCGCTGGACGAAATCTTTTTCAAAGTCACCATCGTAGATACCATCTTTAACACAAGAGTGAACCATTGTATTTAATTTACTAACGGTTTCTTTAGCGTGGTCTTTACCATAATCATTTAATAGTTTTTGATAAATATTACGGTCGATAGCATCGACCTGAACATTAGGGATGTATCGCTTTAAAATACCGTATGTTCTTAAATAAGTCTTTTTAGTTCTTTCAGTTACTGATGTTTCTTTATAAGTTTGAAACCAATTCCAAAAGTATTCATAAAATAAGTTAGGTTTACTGTTTTGTAGAGAGAAATCATTTTTACTCAATTCCATTTTAGAAGCATATAGTTGTGCTTCTTGTTTAATTGAAAAACCAGATTTAGATTTTGCATGCCATTTTTTATCTGGACCTTTATATCTAAACTGGGCTTGCCAGACTTTGCCACGCTTTTGAAAATTAGCCATGTTATGTACCTCCATTAAAGCCCTAAAGTCAGAATTGAACTGACTTCATGCTACCAAGTAGGGTAATATTACTGCTTTTGACCAGTAAATTTATATTTATTTGTTAGGGATGTTTTAGCAATCTGATTACCAGAACCATCTTGAATACTAATTGAACTAGTTACCTTTGAACTGTATGAATCTTGAATGTTGTATTGCTGCATAATTCGTTCAATTGCATCATAAGCAGAATGTGAGACATTTTCTAATTGTTGACTATTAAAGTTAGCTGTTGCATCACTTAAGGTTACAACCGTTTCTCCAGCTGAATCAACTTTAGCGTTAGTGATATCTCCGTTAGTTTGACTAGGTAGATCAGCTAATGCTTGTTTGTAGCCATTGATATTTTTATCACTATTATTTGGTTTGCTTTTAACTTCTTTATCAATTTGCTTATCTTCTTTGACTGCTTTTTTATTGGCCATTTTTGTTTCGTGTTCTTTAGCAGCCTGTTGTTGATCGTAAGCACTAATTTGTCCCATTGAAATCAAAGCAAACACAGCAAAAACAACACTTAAAGTTATCCACATCTTTTTTGATTTTGAGGCAAATATTTCTAATACCGATACAATTAAAGCAATTATTAGAAGAATAAGTAAAACAATTTCGAGTGATTTTTCAACTGATAATAAAAAGATTAAAAGCATCGTTGCAACTAATCCAAATACTAACGAAGCATAAAACATACCTTTGTTGTCTTTATTTGCTTCATCAAGAGATTGCTTGATTCCTCCGATAGTGAGACCAACTAAAAAAATAAATAAAATCCAACCTATTACAAAATACATAAGTCCTCCACAAACAGCTTTTTACGTCGATCAGAAATTGGACGTAAGTTGTTTACATTTATATCAGTAAGGTGTTTTTAAAACTTTTTACTGCGTATATGATTACAAGAATAATTAAACAGACCAATATCCATCATTCATATCTCCTTTATTACTATTATTAAAATTAAAGACCTAGTAGTTGTTTTTTCTTTTGGTCGAACTCTTCTTGAGTAATAATTCCATCATCTAAAAGGGATTTGAATTTTCGTAATTCATCTGCGTTAGAAATAGACTGAACAACATTACCAGTTGGAGTTTTAGAATTATTAATTTCTTCGTTAATCTTTTTAGCCATAATCTCTACGTTGTTATTGTAGATATTTTTTATTCCAACTTCTGTTACTCCATTCATTAAAACAATTCTTCCAAGTGCCATTCCTTTATGCTTGGACACACCATTTATTTGTGAGATAGGAATATCTGAAGTCTGACTTCCAATAAGCAAATTCTTATTTATAAAAATAATACGTTGATCAGTTAGAACCATCAGTACCGTTTGAGAATCTTTTTCAGTAAAACCAGAAGTAGCATATTTAATGGTTTCATCATCATTTAAAATTTCGGGTAACATTTTGAGTTCACGTTTAGTACCAAACGTATCAGTTAATCCAGCTTCATCTAATTGTTGCTTAATTTGTTCGAATCTTTCTGAATTTTGCGATGATCCATTTGGTTGTTTACTTTCTTTTTCTTCGCGTTTCTTTTGTTTGTAGTCATCTTTTAATTTCAGTGGGTCTATTGTAGTTCCGTTTGCGATGGCATCTTTTACCATATCCACAGTTACAAAGTTTTGAGCGGCCATGCTCGTTACAATTCCAACTTTTTTAGCATTTATTCCTATTTTTTTACAACATTTATCACAAATATCGCCGTCTTTAACCAGCATATTAAATTGCAATAAAGTGATTTTGTTATTACATATTGGGCAAGTACGCATAGTATTATCCTCCAAAAATTAACAGCTTTTTAAGTCAATCAGGAATTGGACATATTAAGTTTGTTTAAAATAGTCTAATTATTTCTTAAGACGTTTTTGTAAAACAAAAGCCACGTTTCTTGTGGCTCTTTAAAAGAATTTATAAATTGATAGTATTGTTCCAATAATTCCTATAATTGTTCCAACTACTCCTATAAAAGTAGTAATTAACCATGTTTTTTGTTCAGCAAACTTAGTATTTACTTTTTCAAATTTAATATCAATGTCTTTTCCAAGTAAATCAATTTTACTACTGAGTTTATCAACGGCACTATTTAATTCATCATGTATTACATAATTTTTCATATTTCCGTTACCTCCATTATCATTTGGCTTTGAATTAATTATATCATTGTTCGTTTTTTCTCCTTCAAAAGGCCGATAGATAATATTATTTTTACTTTCAGCCATTACGAATTCTCCCTTTTAAGAAATAAAGTCAATTTACTTTTTTTCTCATTTTCATCTAATTGGATTTCAAAATTAATATATGGTGTATTTTGAACATCTTTTAGAGTCGCCGAGAATGCTATTCCAAACATTGCAATATAGTTGTTTGACATCTGCTTTGCTTTAATATCTTTTAGATCAAATTAAAAAATGTCGGGCTCATGATTATCCATTATGCTTTTATCATTTTTATTTTTTGCATCGATTTTAAGGTTATGTTTTCCTTGTTCTAATCCAATAAGCTGGATATTGATAGTTACATAAATGCCATTGTTATTATATCTTTTTATCATAATTGGAAGAGGATCGTCTTTTTTTGTTATATACACAGTATTTATATACTCATTCATAAATTGAAACTCCTTATTTTATTACTACAGTTAGAATTGATTGGACGTAGTTTACTTTTTTACGTAATCTACTAATGCCTTCTCTCCTTTAATATTTAATATGTGTTACAAAACAAAAGGGCTATCAAAATCACAAGTTTTGATAGCCCTTTTGTTGTATTGAGCTCTTATAATTCGGATTGCATCCGGATTGCTTTTCCAATGATTTTACCTGGATTATCTTTATTCAAGATAATCGGTGGGTATTCCTTGTTATCAGGAACTAAGACGGTTTGGTCTTTTTGAGTACTAATTCTTTTAAGGGTAGCTTCCTCGTTATCGTTTAATAGGACAGCAGCAATTTCACCATTTTCCACCTCTGGTTGATAATGAATCAAAACGTACGATCCGTTTTGAATGGTAGGAGCCATTGAATCTCCGTCACATTTTAGCCAGAAATTCTCACCACTTGGCAGTCCTTCTTTTAAGGTTGGAAAGTACGCGGTAACGTTTTGTTCAGCAAAGATTGGTTTTCCGCAAGCAATGCTGCCAATAAGAGGAAGATCAATTGCCTCATTAGTTTTTGATTTAGCGCTTGTACTATCATTGTGATAGTTAAGTTGATCAGTATTTCCTAATAGGTAATCGATCGACACTCCAAGTACTTTGGCGACTTTTCCAAGGCTTTTTGTACTAGGAGTTTTTTTGTTCCAAGTATAAATATTGTTAATCCCAATCCCAGCCTTCTGTGCCACTAACTGAAGTGACCATCCACGCATTCTTGAAAGTCTCTTAATTCGTTCAATTGTTGTCAAAATTGTTTCTCCTTTTCTGAAATTGGTGGTTAAAAAAGTTATTTCAAATAATAGAGAAAATCATTGACATTTTATTTTATATGATTGATAATTAATTTAGTTAAGTAATTGATCAGTCAGTCCAGAATAATATCAATGGTTAAAAGTATTTAAACTAGTTCCCACGAAGAAAATAGTTTAAGTACAGTCCATTATTTTCATCATATTTACATTTTATTCCAAAGGATAGACATAGTCAATAACTTAATTAATAAATTGTGAAAGGAGGGATCAATGATGGCTAACGTTGAATTGGAACGTAATGCTCAAAGAGTATTTAAAAAGATCAAAGTAGCTTTAATTAACAAGGACTTGACTCAAGTTGATATGTCAAAAATTGTTGATGTCTCACCAGTTGAATTAAATCGGGCAATTCATGGTGAGATGAGTCCTAAATCTCAAAGAATTAGGAAGCAAATTTTTAAGTACCTAGATATCAAAGTTTCGTAATCTTCATTTGTTATCCGTGTGATAAAAGAGCAATGAGATAAACTAAATGTATTAATACTACTTGTTTTCACGTTTGTAATTAGTATTAGTATGTGTAGTGATAATAAGGCCTAGATCAGTTGCAGTAGTTGATCTAGGCCTTTGTCGTCTAATAATTAGTTTGTTTAGTTTCATCAACTGACAATTGTTTTACTAATTGGTCAATCTGATTGCGGACGATTCTAAAAGTTTCGATTACTTCCGGTTTGGATCCCTTCGCTTGTGCTGGATCCTTAAGTGGCCAGTGAATTTTCGTAACCGATTCTGGAGTAACCGGACACTTGTCCTTAGCATCTCCGCAAAGCGTAACGACTAAATCACACTTAACTAAATAATTTTTGTCAATTAACTTTGATGTATTGTGAGAAATATCAATTCTGCGTTCTTTCATTACCTTAACCGCAATTTGATTTACACCATGCTTTTTTAATCCTGCACTTTTTATTTGCCAGTTTCGTGGGAAATATTTTTTGGCAAATCCTTCCGCCATTTGACTTCGACACGAGTTTCCCGTACACAAAAAATAGATTTTTTTCATTTTGATTCATCCCTTAGTAATTTATAAGTCATGATACCAAAAGATGATGACTATGGATACAATTAATAATTTATCTTATAGGTTATCAATTGCTTAACTTATGGGTAGTTCAATCAAATTGTGTGCAAATAATTTATTAAATATTGAACATTTTGTAGTCTCATTATGTAATTGCGTGGTACTATAAAAATGTTCATAGAGAACGACAATTTAAAAATTGAAGGAGGAAGCAGATATGAAAGTAGCTGTAATTGGATCATCTCATGGTGGATTCGAAGCTGTCAGAGGAGTTTTAAAAGATTTCCCTGATGCTGACATCGAATGGTACGAAAAGGGAGACTTTGTATCTTTTCTATCTTGTGGAATTGAATTATATCTTCAAAACGTCGTAAAAGATGTTAACTCTGTAAGTTATGCAACTCCAGAAGGCATGGAAAAATTAGGTGTAAATGTTCACATTAATACTGAAATCACTGATATTGATCCTGAAGCTCACACATTAACCGCTTTAAACGTTAACGATGGCAAAGAGAGCACTGAAAAATATGATAAATTAATTTTAAGTGTTGGTGCTAATCCATTCCAACTTCCAGTTCCAGGGAAGGAATTAGGTAATATCTACGCAATGCGTGGACGTGATTGGGCCATTAAATTGAAGGAAGCTGAAGTTACTCCAGGTATCAACAACGTCACGGTCGTTGGTTGTGGATACATTGGAATTGAAGCAGCTGAGTCATTCGCTAAGGCTGGCAAGCACGTTACCTTAGTTGATACTGGTAAAACCATTCTTCCTACTTACTTGGATCCAGAGTTTACTAAGATTCTTGAAGCTGAGCTTAAAAAGAACGGCGTAAAATTGTCATTGAACCAAAGTGTTAAGGAATACGTTGGTGACGATGATGAAAACGTTTCTTCAGTTATTTCAACTAATGGTGACCAATGGGATGCTGATCTAGTGATTGAAACTGCCGGAATTCGTCCTGCTACCGATTGGCTTAAAGGTAAAGTTGATCTCGACGAAAAGGGCATGATCAAGACCGATGAATATCAAAGAACCAATCAACCTGATATTTTTGCCGTTGGTGATTCTACCGAGGTTACCTTTGCACCTACTGGCAAGAAGCAAATCATTGCTTTAGCTTCTAACGCTAGACGTCAAGGTCGCTCAGCTGCCATGAACTTGAACGATGAGAAGCGTAAGACTACCGAAGTTTCTGGCTCATCAGCACTTCATGTTTTTGACTACAAGTTTGCTTCAACTGGATTTAAGGACGTTACTGCTGAAAAAGCTGGCGTTGACGTTGAATCTGTCTTTGTTGTTGACACTGCAGTTCCTCCGTTTGTTCATGATGACAAGTTGAATGCAGAAGTATACTTCAAGTTAACTTTTGATCCAAAGACTCGTGAAGTTGAAGGTGCTCAAATCATGTCAAAACGGGATGTAACTGCTAATATCAATACCATTTCATTAGCAATTCAACAACACATGACCGTTGATGACTTGGCATATGCTGACTTCTTCTTCCAACCAGGTTTTGACCGTCCATGGAATATCATGAACGTCGCAGCTCAAAAAGCACAAGATAAGTTAGATCACAAATAAAACCAAAGGGTCCGTTGACTTAATCAACAGACCCTTTTTATTACATACTTTTTGCTACTAGAATATCACCATTTGACAATTTGAACGTTTTATCAAAACCATTTAGATAAATGGTAGTACCTCGTTCTGGAAAATCTTCACTGGTCTTAGGAAGAAATTCAATTTCAAGTGAATGGCCATCTGGAGCCAGATTATCTAAGGTAGTTAATTTCATGACGTACTGATTGTCATCGTTAACTTTAATGGTTTTAGTATCTGAATTTCCAGGTGCTGGAAATGTTAAAGTAATCCGTTTCATATCATCCCTTCTTTCGTAGTTATTATACTACCAATTAATTTTTGGTATTGGTACGAATCTAGTAGTAAGAGAAGTGCTAACATATAAAATAAATCTTAAAGAAAATGGTGAAGCGATAATGAAATTTTATACTTCTGATAATGTGGAATTAGACTATGATGATGAGGGAAATAAAAGCAATCAACCCGTGATGATTCTTACCGGAATTGGGGGCTATAAAGAGATTTGGACCCTTACTGTCCAAAAATTAGTCGAAAGCGGTTTCAGGGTTATTAACGTGGATGCTAGAAATCAGGGGATGTCTGAGCGTACTAGTAAGGATGAACGAATGTCGCGCCATGCGATGGATTTATATGAGATTCAGAATGAACTAAAATTAAAAGAACCAATCTTGCTTGGGAATTCAATGGGAGCAGCAACCATGTTTGCGTACGTTTCTTTGTTTACTGATAAGGGAATTAAGGCCATTGTAGACGTTGATCAGAGTCCTAAGATGATTGCGGATCGGTCATGGCCATACGGATTTAAGGCTTTAGACTGGAGTAATTTTCCTGAATTTTTGAAGCAGCCATTTGGACGTTCGACTTATAGTAAAATTAATGATCTTTTATATAGTAAGATTCAATCGTTAAAACAGGAGTATCCATATGACGCCGACTTAAACTATTCGTTGTTAGTGGATCATGCTTTTCAAGATTGGCGTGACATTTTGAGTGATTTGAAGGTTCCATTGATGATTATAGCGGGAAGAAAATCACCATTTTTTGATTATCACTTTGCAAAAGTTGCAGCTGGGATGGCTCATAATGGTCATTATCAGATTGTTGAAGATGCGGGGCATATTATTATGGCTGAACAGCCAGATGTGTTTAACGATATTTTGTTGAAGTTTGTGAAAAGAATATAATAAATCACAATGGTAAGAAATATCATCGTGTGAATTATTAGACTTAACCTTTTAATAGCGGTCTCACTTTAATGAGGTCGTTTTTTATTTGGGTTTGTTAAAGAGTGTTAACTTGGTTGACTTTACGCACTTTGGTTAATATAATCACAATGTAAGCGGATATGAGCAATCGTGTCTGCGTGAAAATAAAAACAATTGGAGGGGTTTACGTGGCTGATAATATTTATTCCATTCATGAAAAGCACACGGGAATGCTAGAAATGGAATCAGAATTTCCTGTAAAAAACCGTGAAGAACTTAGTGAGGCTTACACACCTGGTGTTGCTAAGATTTCCAAGGCCATTGAAAAAGACCCTAGTTTAAAGGACAAGTACACAATGAGTGGAAAGTTGCTTGCTGTTGTTACTGATGGTTCAGCAGTTCTAGGATTAGGTAACATCGGACCAGCTGCAGGGCTTCCGGTTGTTGAAGGGAAGGCTTTGTTATATAAAGACTTGGCCAATGTTAATGCGTTACCAGTTGCCATTGATCAGGAAGATGCCAAGAAAATGGCCACTCACATTAAAAGTATTCAAGATACCTTTGCTGGGATCCATTTGGAGGACATTGCGGCACCAAAATGCTTTGAGTTAGAGGATATCTTGAGTAAAACATTAGATATTCCGGTCTATCATGACGACCAAGAGGGAACTGCTATTGTAGTTTTGGCCGGATTACTCAACGCTAGTAAAGTAGTTGGTAAAGAGTTGAAAGATTTAAAGATCGTCGTCAATGGGGTTGGAGCATCTGGTGTCGCTACTGCCTCGTTGTTGGAGCATGTTGGCATTAAAAATATTACTTTGGTTGATATCGATGGCGTGGTTAAGCCAAATAGTGAGAACTATAATTCATATCAAACTGGACTTGCCCAATCCTTGAACGGAAAAGAAGGACAAACTCTGGATGATGTAATTGATGATCAGGATGTTTTTATCGGTCTGTCAGATGCTAATGTTTTAAGTACTAGTCAAGTTAAAAGAATGGCAAAGGATCCGATTGTCTTTGCGCTTGCTAATCCAGTTCCGGAAATTCTTCCACAAGACGCTAAAGCTGGTGGTGCTAAAGTGATTGCGACTGGATCTAGTAAGTATCCAAATCAAGTTAATAATATTTTGGTTTTCCCAGGTCTGTTCAAAGGACTTTTAAAGAGTGGAATTAAAAAGGTTACATACCAAATTGAGGAAGTCGTTGCTGACGCGTTAGCCAGCATGATTCCTGATCCTACTCCAGATAAAATTGTCCCTGGGGTTTTTGATGAAAATGTTGTTAAAACAGTCACAAATTCAATTATAAAATATGGTGAAAAAGGATAAGAGGTACAATTATGGCAATATTTATTACATCAATCCAGAGTGTGCTAGCGATTGTAATTATGATTGCAGTTGGTTATGTAACACAAGGACTTGGATGGTTTAAAGAATCATTTTCCGGTTCAATCTCAAAGATTATTATGAAAGTTGCTTTACCATGTTCTATTTTTGTGGCAATGCTTAAATATTTTCATCCAGAACAACTAGCTAATTTGTCAACTGGATTAATCTATGTTGTGCTTGCTATCCTTTTAGGCTACGTTATTTCATGGATTGAAGTTAAGTTATTTAGAGTTAAAAAGGGTCGAAGAGGACTGATGATGACCGGTATTAACGGTGCTAATACCGTTTTTATTGGAATGCCCTTAAACGTTGCTTTATTTGGTGAGATATCAGTCCCTTATTTACTTGTTTACTATATTGTAAATACGATCATTATTTGGACTTTAGGTGTTTGGGTAATTGCTGCAGACGATCCAACCGCTAAAGATGGTTCCAAAGCTAAATTTGATTGGCACCATTTGATTCCGGCTCCATTATGGGGATTCATTGTTGCCATTCCATTTTTGTATATTCCATGGCTTCAGGAACATTTATTGGTTAATTTTGTCCAAACAACCTTAACTGATTTGGGGGCACTGGTTACCCCACTTGCATTAATCTATATTGGAATTATGTTGAGATCATTTGGTCTTAGAAACATGCATTTTGATAAAGATGTCATTTTGACTTTAGCAGGCCGTTTCGTGATTTCACCATTAGTCATGGCTGCAATTATTTTTGTTGGGTTCAAACTCGGAGCATCAATGGTTCCAACCTTCTCTAAGACTTTGATTGTTCAAGCTGCTACGCCTTCACTTGCAGTTCTGCCAATTTTGGCACAAACTTATCATGGTGATGTTAAGTTTGCTACAAACGTGGTTGTATCTACCTCAGTCCTCTTTATCATCGTAATTCCGATTATTATGTTAATCATGGGTTAGTAGAAACGGGAGATTATTGAGGATATGAATATTGAGACTAGAGAAATTAATTTAGAGGTTCCTGACCAATTTAATCAGTGGAGAGATTTTTTGAAATCACTTGGCATCGCCAATTTTTCTGGTGATGAGGTTGATCCCTTAGATTATACCGTTGGACTTTTTGATGGGAATAAATTAGTTGGTACTGGTTCATATTCTGGAAACATTTTGAAGTACATTGGTGTTTGTCATAAGTACACTGAAAATGGGGTTTATTTTAACAAGGTAATTTCGAATCTTTTAACAAGTTTGGGACAACGTGGAGTCTTTCATGTCTTTGTCTTTACAAAGCCAATGTATGCGGAAAGTTTCGAACACGTTGGGTTTAAGGAACTCGTTCAAAGTGATGATGCGGCCTTTTTAGAGACCGGTGATTATAGTATTACTGATTATCTTAAAAGTCTGCCTAAAGTTAATAAAACTGATAATAATGCCGGGATTGTCATGAATGCTAATCCTTTTACCGATGGTCATAGATATTTGGTTGAAAAAGCGTCAGAAGTTAGTGATAACGTTTACGTATTTGTTGTAAGTACTGATAAATCACTGTTTACGTCACAAGAACGATTAAAACTTGTTCAAGAGGGCGTTTCTGACTTAAAGAATGTGATGGTTGTTCCGGGTGGCGATTACTTAGTAAGTTATGCCACTTTTCCTTCGTATTTTTTGGGGGCGCAAGCAGACAAGGTGCGGTATCAGACAACCATTGATGCATTAATCTTTAAAGATTGGATTGCCAAAGATCTTGGCATTAACGTTCGGTTTCTTGGAACGGAGCCAAATTCCAAAACGACCTCAATCTATAATCAAATTTTAGAAAAGGTTCTCCCGCCTGAAGTCAAAGTTAAAGTTATTAAACGAGATCAGGATGAAGCCGGAAAAGTGATTTCGGCCCGAACGGTTCGGATGGCCATTAAGAATGGTGAGTTAACATCAATTAAAGGGATTGTCCCAAAAACAACTTACGAGTTTATTACCAAACATATGGATTCGTTACAGGAAAGAATTAAGAAGGGAATGAAGATCAATGGGAATTAATAAAACGGCAATGGATGGAACGCTGGAATCTTCTGACATTCAGATCACAGTCAGTAAGGGTACTAACGGAATCCAAATTAATCTTGAATCTGATGTTAAGAAACGGTTTGGTGATGATATTATTGCTACCATTAAGGAAGTTGTTAACAAATTTGAATTAGATAATGTCAATATTAAGGCAGTTGACCAGGGAGCTTTAGATTGCGTAATTAAAGCTCGAACGATTACCGCAATTCAACGGGCCATGGGCGACAGCGAACAACCAGCATGGGAGGCACTATAATGGCTGAAAATGGTGAACGACTCAGAAGAACGATGATGTTTGTTCCAGGTAACAATCCAGGGATGATCAAAGATGCTGGGATCTATGGCGCCGATTCAATCATGTTTGATCTTGAAGACTCAGTTTCGTTAGCGGAAAAAGATTCTGCAAGAAACTTAGTTTATGAGGCTTTAAAAACGGTTGATTATGGTGATGCAGAATTAGTTGTTAGAACTAATGGACTCGACACTGACTTCTTTGAAGCTGACGTCAAAATGATGGTTAAGGCTGGCATCGATGTTATTAGAATTCCTAAAACTGAAAGTGCGGCAATGGTTGAAGAGATGGAGAGTCTAGTTGTTGACGCTGAAAAGGAGTTCAACATTCCAGTTGGAACCACTCATTTAATGGCCGCAATTGAGAGCGCTGAAGGTGTCATGAATGTACTTGAGATTGCTAAAGCCTCTGATCGCATGATTGGGATTGCTTTATCGGCGGAAGATTACACAACGGATTTAAAAACACACCGTTATCCAAATGGCTTGGAACTACAGTTTGCCAGAAATATGATTTTAAATGCTGCTAGAGCAGCTGGTATCGCCGCTTTTGATACGGTTTACACCGATGTTGATAATGTGAAGGGATTCTTGGCAGAAACCGAGTATATTCATGAGTTGGGTTACGACGGAAAATCAGTTATTAATCCACGCCAAATTCCTTTGGTAAACCAAGTTTATGCCCCAAGTGAAGATGAAATTAAGAATGCTGAAAATGTACTTGCTGCGATTGAAAAAGCAAGAAAAGCTGGCTCAGGAGTTATCTCAATGAACGGACAGATGGTTGATAGACCAGTTGCACTTAGAGCTGAGAGAGTTATGAAACTAGCTAAAGCTTCTGGCTTGATTGATAAGGAGGGTCATTACATTGGAAAATAAATTAGGTCGTAATTTACCCGATAAATTAATGAATGAACTGCACTTTAAACCATTTGAAACTACTAAGATTGGTAACCCGGTCTTTCAAAGAACGGCTCCTAAAGTCCAAGTTCAAGATGGACATGATAAATTAAAGGATGATTTAAAGCAGGTTGTTAAAGATAACGTGAAGGATGGGATGACCATCTCATTTCATCACCATTTACGTAATGGTGATTACATCTTTAATCTTGTGATGAAGGCGATAATGGACCTTGGAATTAAAGATCTAACTTTAGCACCTTCTTCACTGACCGGCGTAATGAATGATATGGCAATTAAAGCCATCAAGAATGGAACCGTTACTAACATCACCACATCCGGAATGCGTGGTTCATTGGGTGACGAAGTTTCTCATGGAATTCTTAAAAATCCAGTGATTTTCAGATCCCATGGAGGCCGTGCTCGTGCCATTGAAAACGGTGATATCAAAATCGATGTTGCCTTTTTAGGGGTTCCTAATTCTGACTGTTGTGGTAATGCTAACGGGATGGAAGGTCCAGCCGCATTTGGTTCACTAGGATATGCGTTAATGGACGCAGCTTATGCTAATAAAGTGGTTTTATTAACTGATAATGTGGTGGACTATCCCAACACCCCTGCCTCAATTCGACAAACACAAGTCGATTATGTCGTTAAGGTGGATAAAGTTGGTGATCCTAATAAGATTGGCTCTGGCGCTACTCGTTTCACTAAGGATCCAAAAGATTTGACCATTGCTAGAGCGGTCAATCAAGTGATTGTTAATTCACCGTACTTTAAAGATGGCTTCTCATTTCAGACTGGCTCTGGTGGAGCTGCCCTTGCCGTTACTCGTTACTTAAGACAAGCAATGCTTGATAATCATCTTCATGCCTCGTTTGGTTTGGGTGGAATTACTAAACCAATGGTTGATTTGCTTGAAGAGGGATTAGTTGATAAGTTAATGGATGTTCAAGACTTTGATAAAGCCGCTGCTGATTCAATGAAGAACAACAAAAACCAACAGGAAATTGATGCGTCATGGTATGCTGATCCTGATAATAAAGGATCAATGGTCGCTCAGTTAGACATTGCGGTCTTAAGTGCCTTGGAAATTGATACTGATTTTAACGTTAATGTGTTAACTGGTTCTGATGGCGTAATTAGAGGAGCGGTTGGTGGACATCAGGATGCTGCTACGTCTAAGATGACAATCATCTGTGCTCCACTGGTACGAGGTCGCATTCCAACGGTGGTAGATCATATTAGTACAGCTGTTACTCCAGGGCAATCGATTGATGTCTTAGTAACCGAATTTGGAATCGCCGTTAATCCTAATCGTCCAGACCTGATTAAGCAATTTAAGGATGTTCCGAGTTTGCATGTATACAGCATCCAAGAATTAGCTGAAAAAGCTGAAAAGATCGTCGGCAAAGAAGAACCACTGAAGTATACTGATAAGACGGTTGGATTGGTTGAGTATCGGGATGGAACGATCATTGATTCAATTCGACAAGTAAAAGATTAATTTTAAAGACGGTGCTATCTGTAAGGCAGATGGAGCCGTTTTTTTAAGGAGTTTGATAAGTTGGAAGATAATATTTTTTTAACTGGGAAAGTGCAGGGGATCCCAGCTGTACTTGCTAACAAAGACAGACGGGCACACATACAGGCTCAATTAAAGGAGCAGTATCCAATGGATACGATTGTGTCAATCAAGTTAAATATTCCGGGTCCCATCAAGAACAACCCGCAAATCATGAACTTATTTGATGTTGGCTATAAGCGATTCTTTAAAACACAGTTGTACAATATGAAAATTATCGATAAAATGGGGTGGAACACTGATGCGGGAAAAGAACGGTTTTTGGTGGTTGATGGTGATGGGCTTGTTTTGAAGAAACGAGCAATTCATTTTGAAGATTATGATCGTTTAGGACGTTTGTTTGATATTGACGTAATGGATCATAATCATTCTCATTACTCCCGGACTGATGTCAAAATGAGACCCAGAAGATGTCTGATTTGTGATCGAAATTCTAAAGAATGCGCTAGAAACCGTACTCATTCCGTGTCTGATTTGCAACGAAAAATTAGCGAGATATATTTTAGGAATGTCGGATATGAATAATGCGGTAATGGATTGGAAAGTTAAAATTTGTCAAAAAAATAAAACCGTTAACGCTGTGATGGAATCAATGTTAGATGAAGTTGTTTCTAATCCAAAACCAGGATTGGTTGATCCAGTTTCTCATAAATCTCATCCTGATATGGATATCTTTACATTCATTGACAGCATTATTACAATGCGTCCTTATTTTGAAACCGCTTTTTTACGAGGACAAAATTTTTTAAGTGATGACTTAAGTCAATTATTGAAGTTGATTCGACCTGATGGAATTAAAGCTGAAAAAAATATGTTTAGGGAGACTAACGGTGTCAATACCCATAAGGGTGCAATCTTCGTAATGGGAATTATTGTTGCGTCACTAGGCTATCTTTCTCAGTCCAAAGCTTCCTTTACACTTGGAGATATAATTAATGTAGAAAAAGCTATGACTGCTGGAATCGTTAAATCAGACTTTTCGCAGGTGAGAAGAAAATCTGCTAGCAAATTAACCGCTGGTGAGCACCAATTTTTAGAATATGGGATGACAGGAATTCGTGGAGAAGCCGAGGCTGGATTCAAAACTGTGACAGGTCATGGCTTGCCAGCTTTGGTCGCTTTTAATGGAAATAAAAATGAAAAGATCCTTCGAGCGTTACTTAACATTGTTGCTCATAGTCAAGATAGTAATTTGATTAAACGTGCTGGATCGCCTGAAATCGTTGAAAAGGTACACAGGCAGGTTACTTCAATTTTAAACACTGAAGCTTTTAATTCCGCTCTAGTTAAAGAACAACTGGAAAAAATGTGTGAAAACTTTGATAATCAAGATTTAAGCTTAGGTGGTTCAGCTGATTTATTAATTTTAACCATCTTTTTTGGTAAGATAACTGATCATTTTTAAACATGAGTGACGTTTAGAAAATTAAATTGAAAATGGAGTGGTATTAGTGAAAGTTGGAATTGATAAAATTGGCTTTTATACCCCAACTTATTTTATTGATATGGTGGATTTAGCCAAAGCGCGTGATGAAGATCCAAACAAGTATTTAATTGGGATCGGACAAACTCAACAAGCTGTCATTCCCTCCACCCAAGATTCTGTTACGTTGGCAGCCAATGCCTCGGACCAAATTGTAAGTCAAGAAAATCGAGATAAGATTGATTTAATTATTTTTGGATCAGAAAGTGGAATTGATAACTCTAAGTCGGGAGCAATTTATGTTCAAAACCTGTTAAAATTGAGTTCACACGCACGAGCATTTGAAATTAAACAAGCCTGCTATGGAGCAACTGCAGGATTACAGATGGCTAAAGACTATGTTCACTTGCATCCCGATAAGCAGGCTTTAGTGGTTGGATCTGATATTGCTAGATACGGAGTTCAAACTGCTGGCGAGGTTACACAAGGCGGTGGAGCAGTTGCCATGACGGTGTCGAGTAACCCACGTATTATGACTATAAGCGATGATAGTAGTGTTTATTCTCAAGATATTATGGATTTTTGGCGGCCAATTGGAAAGACTGAGGCCCTTGTGGATGGACACTACTCAAATGATATTTATGAAAAATTTTTTAATGAAACCGTTCATGATTATTTAAAAAGACATGGTCTTACTTTTAATGATTTAAAGGCAATTGTTTTTCATTTACCTTACACTAAGATGGGGTTAAAAGCATTACGCCAAGTTCTTCCTGAAGTTTCAGTTAGGGAACAGGAGAAATTGTTAAGAGAATTTGAGGCTAGTCGGGTTTACAGTAAACGAGTTGGTAATTTGTATACTGGATCATTATATTTAAGTCTTCTTTCACTTCTGGATAATTCTTCAGATTTAAAAGTAGGAGACCAAGTTGGCGTGTTTAGTTATGGTTCTGGGGCTCAGGGCGAGTTTTATACCGGAATATTACAAGATAACTTTAGAGATCAAAAGCGAAAACAGTTAATGAATGAGCTGTTAGACAGTCGAAAGAAATTATCAATTGAAGAGTATGAACAAATATTCAATGGTTTGCCTAGTCTTTTGGATGATAATTATGAATTGGATCTAAGTAATGATCCTGCTAAATTTGTCTTTTCTGGTGTTAAAGAAGGTAAACGTCAGTATTTAAATCAAGAAAAAAACCATTCACTTTGAAGTGAATGGTTTTTATTTAATGCCAATTCGATATAAACCGACAACTTTACCTAAGATGACTACGTTTTTTAAAATAATTGGTGCCATGTCATCGTTTTCGGGTTGGAGTCTGAAATGGTCACTTTCTTTAAAGAATCGTTTGCAGGTGGCTTCGTTTTCGTCGTTCATGGCGATGACAATATCACCATTTTCAGCGGTATTTTGGCGTTTTACAATTACCTGATCACCGTCTAAAATTCCGATATTGATCATACTTGTACCACTAATGGTAAGCATGAAGAGTGAATCAGAATTTCGTTGGAGTTCGGTTGGAATTGGGAAATAATCAGTTGCGTCTTGAACCGCAAGAATTGGTTCTCCGGCAGCAACGGTTCCAAGTAAAGGCATCTCGTCCGGCTTTGATTCTTGAGAAACACCAAGATAGTTCATTCCATCAGAAGTAACTTCAAGGGCACGCGGCTTAGTTGGATCCTTGATGATATAGCCCTTCTTTTCCAAACGAGCGAGATGACCATGGACCGTTGAAGTTGACGATAATCCAACGTGTTCGCCGATTTCTCGAACGGTTGGTGGGTATCCTTGATCACGAACTTGTTTCCAAATGTATTCGAGAATATCATGTTGTTTTGTTTGTGATGCTTGCGACATAAGGCACCTCTGTGCTTTCTAATTGGTTTTTAGCTAAAATAAGAATACCACAAAAACGGAATTTTGCAAACGTTTGTTCGTGTACAAATCCTTGTTTTCACGCTTTATTTCGTGATATTATGATATCAGATGAAGGGAGAGGTTAACATGGCTGAAGATAAAGAATTAGAAAAACTCATTCCAAGAATTAACGAATTATCTAAAAAATCAAAAAACGAAGGTTTATCGGAAGAAGAAAAAGAAGAACAGAAGAAGTTACGAAAAGAGTACTTAGATCGTTTCAAGGCTAATTTTAAAAGTCAGATTGAAATGACTAAGGTCTATGATAAAAAAGGGAACGAAATTACTTCAGACAAAGTCAAGGAATCTCAGCGAAAGAAAAATTTGCGAGACGATTGATTCCAATCTTTTCAAAACCTTGCTAATTGTGTAAAATAATAATAAAAGGCTTGAAGGGAGGTCAATGATTTGTCTACATGGATCTGGATTTTAATAGTGATTTTGGCTTTACTAGCTGGTGCACTAATTGGCTTCTTCGGTGCTCGTAAGTACATGGAAAAGTATTTGAAGGATAATCCACCAATCAACCAGGAACAACTTAAAGCGATGATGCTTCAGATGGGACAAAAGCCATCACAAAAGAAACTTAACCAAATGATGAACGCAATGAAACATCATCAAAATTAAAAAAACGTCGAATTACTTCGACGTTTTTTTATTATGCGGTTTTGATTCATCAATGTACACGTAGTTGGGATTAATTTCATCATCGAGCTTGTCAAAGGCGGCTTGCATTTGATTTTCAATTAATTTTTGATTCTTATCATCCAATCTTTCTTTTTTGTTGATATAAATTGGATCACCAAAGTTAATTGAAACTTTCTGGCGTTTGAAAACTTCTTTGAGGGTCAATGGCCCCTGATAAACAACTGGTACCAGGGGCACTCCAGCTAGTTGGGCAATCAGTGCTGCACCGCCCTTGAGTTTTTTGGAATGCCTCGTACCAGACGGGAACATCATGAGTGATAGATTGGTTTTTCTCAGTGTTCTAACTGGAATTTTAATTGCTGAAATTCCTGGATTTGAACGATCAACCGAAAATACGTTGACGTGCCGCAAAAACCATCCCAGCATTGGATTTTTGAATAGTTCTTTTTTAGCCATGAAACACAACTGTTTAGGGCGAATTACCGTTGCAATTAGAATCATATCAAACCAACTCCGGTGGGGAGCAATTAACACGTAATTTCCGTCTGGGATACGATTCTTGTGCATCACATTCATTGGTCCATTTATAATTCTTAAAATGAATTGGCCAACTGTAAATAAAAACGAGTACCACAAAAGATTTTAAGCTCCTTTTTTTAAGATGTATAATTTAATAGTATATTATTAACGGTAAAAGTGACAAGTTAAATTTAAAAAATGGTGGTGAACTAGGTGAACTTGATTGGTGATGAACGAATTGACCAACTCTACAGTCAGGACATTAAAGTCATTCAAAGTCCAAGTGTGTTTTCATTTTCTTTGGATGCCGTAATGCTTGCTAATTTTGCTCAGCCTAAGATCAATAAGAATAGTCTTTTGGTTGATTTATGTGCTGGTAATGGTGCCGTTGGTTTGTTTTTAAGCAAAAAAACACATGGTAAGATTGCCGAAGTCGAGATTCAATCACGTCTAAGTGATATGGCAACTAGGAGTGTTCAACTGAACGGCTTAGAGGATCAGATATCCGTTTATAATGATGATTTAGCTAATGCTACCACAATTTTTGGCAAAGATGAGGTTGATACTATTACGGTTAACCCTCCGTATTTTTCAAATCTTCCGACTAGTAAAAAAAATCCGAATGAATATTTAGCGATTGCAAGACACGAAGTAAAAACTAATTTGAAAAGCGTTATTAAAACTAGTAGTGAGCTTTTAAAAACTGGTGGGAAACTTTACATGGTTTATCGTCCTGATCGCCTACATGAATTAATGAACTTAATGACTAACTTTCGACTAGCAATGAAGCAAATTCAATTTATTTACCCTAAAGAGGGAAAGAATTCTAACATGATTTTGGTATCTGCAATTAAAGATGGAAAAAATGCTGGTTTAAAAGTCGATTACCCGATTACGGTTTATGACCATGGTAGTTATTCAAAAGAGGTTAAAAAGATGTTGTATGGAAAGTAAAAGTTACTATATGTATGTCTTACTTTGTTGTGACGGGACGTTTTACGGTGGGTTTACCGATGACGTTTATCGTAGATTAGCGGTTCATCAAGCTGGGAAAGGGGCCAAATATACTAAAACTAGGCGACCTTTAAAGCTACTGTACTACGAAAAATTTAATGATAAAAGGAGTGCCATGAAAGCAGAATACGCTTTTAAGCATCAAACTCGGAGAAAAAAAGAATTTTTTCTAATTAGCCATGGAATTGACTCGACTCTTTGGGGTAATTAGTGGTTGGGTGTTATAATTATGGTGAAAAGAAAAGGGGGACTAAGTTATGAAAATCATTGCATATGGAATTAGAGACGATGAACGACCATACTTAGAACAATGGGATAAAGCTCATCCAGACATTGAAGTAAAAGCAGAATCAAAATTATTGGATAATGACACTGTCGACGAAGCAAAGGGATTTGATGGTGTGGTTGCATACCAGCAAAAGCCTTATACTGCTGATATTTTAGACAAATTAGCTAGTTTTGGCATTAAATCACTTTCACTTCGAAACGTTGGGGTGGATAATGTTGATGCTGATGCTGTTAAACGTGATGGCATTAATGTCACTAACGTTCCAGCTTATTCACCAGCTGCTATTGCTGAATTAGCGGTTACAGAAATGATGCGGTTACTTCGTCATACTAAAAAGTTTGAAGATAAGGAACGCCATGGTAACATGACCTGGGCTCCAGATATTGCTGACGAAATGAACAAGCAAACCGTTGGTGTCTATGCTACTGGGAGAATCGGACGCCAAGTTGTTAAAATCCTTCAAGGTTTTGGTGCCAAAGTGATTGCTTATGACCCTTATCCAAACCCTGAGCTCAAAAAAGAGGGAATTTACGTTGATACCCCTGAAGAATTGTATGCAAATTCTGATATTATAACTCTTCATGCTCCAGCATTAAAAGAAAATGATCATATGATTAATGATGATTCAATTGCGCAAATGAAAGATGGAATCAAAATTATCAATGCTGCCCGTGGAAGTTTAATTGATACTGATGCTTTGATTCGTGGCCTTGACAGTGGCAAGATCTCAGGAGCTGCTCTTGATGTGTACGAAAACGAAGTGGGTATTTTCAATGTTGATTTTGGAAGTTTTGATAAGATCCCAGATGACAGATTGAAGAACTTGATGAAACGGGATAATGTTTTAATCACTCCACACATTGCATTTTATACGAAGCCTGCGGTTAAGAACATGGTTCAAATTGCACTCGATTCAAACGTTCAATTGATTAAAAACGGTAAGTCCGATAACTCAGTTGAAGTTAAATAGGAACTCAAAATAAAAAGCGCACTTTGATATGAAGTGCGCTTTTTATTTTGATAGAGCCTTTAAAAGTTCACAAAGCTCATTTTGAGAAGTTACCGTTTGATCTGGGACAAAGTTTGTTTCTGGGACGGATCGTTTGCGGTGATTGAACCAAAAGGCATGCCAACCAGCTCGCTTGGCTGAAATGATGTCACCAGTAAATGAATCGCCAATGTAAGCTACTTCGGATGGTCTGACATCTAATCTATGATTCATAACGGTAAAAATTTTAGGATCCGGTTTTAACATGCCAACTGACTCTGAAGCAATGATGTAATTAGGATCAATGTAATCATCTAATCCAAGGATCTTTAGTTCGTTATTTAAGAATTGACTGGATCCGTTAGCAATAATTCCAATTTTTAAATTATTTGACAACATTTGGATTGTCTTTAAAAGATCGTGATAAGATGAAATTTCTTTAATACAAGTTAGATAGTTTTTCTTAAAATGTTTAATTTCTTCTTTATCCGGATCAAGATCGTTAACACCATTTTTGATGTTTTGATAAACTAGTTCATTTTGCTTGTAAGTCCCAGACATTATATTGGAATAAACTAAGGGACTTTGAATTTGAAAATTTTTAAATGAAGTAGCTGAGTCAATAATTGGATGATTAGGGAACGTCTTAAAAAAGGCCTCTTCTGAAACCCGCTTTTGATCATACAATGTGTCGTCGACGTCAAATACGACAGCTTTTATCATTTAAACTCCTCCTCAGATAAATAAAACCGTAACACATTTTTAATATTATACGCAAGATTTGATTAAATCTCAAAATATTATTGTTATTTACGTTGATATTTTGTATACTAATCCTTGGTGTTAATTACCAATACACACCTAGAAGGTTTTGTAAGGTGGTGCTCATTTGAGTTCCTTGCATAATTCTAGGGAGGAAAAAACTTTTATATGGAGGCTAATTATGGCTGTAGTTACAATGAAACAATTACTTGAGGCTGGTGTTCATTTCGGTCACCAAACTCGTCGTTGGAATCCTAAGATGAAGAAATACATTTTTACTGAACGTAATGGTATTTATATCATCGATTTACAAAAGACGGTTAAGTGCATTGACCGTGCTTACAACTTTATGAAGGATGAAGCAGCAAATGATGCTGTAATTCTTTTTGTTGGTACTAAGAAACAAGCTCAAGATTCAATTGAAGAAGAAGCAAAACGTGCTGGTGTTTACTACGTTAACCATCGTTGGTTAGGTGGTACTCTTACCAACTGGAACACGATTCAAAAACGAATTAAGTACTTGAAGAAACTTAAAAAGATGGCTCAAGATGGCACTTTTGAACGTTTACCAAAGAAGGAAGTTGCTTTGCTTAAGAAGCAAACCGACAAACTTGAAAGATTCTTAGGCGGTATCGAAGATATGCCTAAGATTCCGGATGTAATGTTCATCGTTGATCCACATAAGGAACAAATTGCTTTGCATGAAGCTCAAAAGCTCAATATTCCGGTTGTAGCAATGGTAGATACTAATACTGATCCTGATGGAATTGATTATGTTATTCCTTCTAATGATGATGCAATTCGTGCCATCAGATTGATTACTTCAACAATGGCTGATGCTATTATTGAGGGTAAACAGGGTGAAGATGAAGTTAGCGAAAAAGATTTTGATAAAAATGCTGACCAAAAAGATGAAAAATCCGAAGAAACTAAATAATTAAAGTGATAGGCTGACTTTTGTTTAGACCCTTTTGGCCTAATTTAAGTCAGTTTTTTATTAAAACAAAGGAGATCACAATTATGGCAAAAGTAACTGCTAAACAAGTTAAAGAGTTACGTGACAAGACTAGTGCTGGTATGATGGATGCTAAGAAGGCTTTAGTTGCCGCCGATGGTGATGAAAAGAAAGCCATTGATATTCTTAGAGAAAATGGGGTTGCAAAGGCTGAAAAGAAGAGTGGAAAGGTGGCTGCCAGTGGCCTCACTCGAGTTGCTGTTCATGATAACAAGGCTGCGATCGTTGAAATTAACTCGCAAACGGACTTTGTTGCCAGCAATGATGACTTTAAGGATTTGATTGATGCTGTTGCTGATGCAATTGCTTTAAATCAGCCTAAAGATTTAGATGCAGCAATGAAACTTGAATTAAACGATGGAACCGTCGAAGATGCCATCATTAATACTACCCAAGTTACTGGTGAAAAAATCAAATTGCGTCGTTTCAAGACCTTTAATAAAAATGATGATGATAGTTTTGGCTTTTATCTTCATAATGGTGGAGAAATTGGTGCTTTGGTTGAACTTCAAGGTGGAGATGACAATACTGCTAAGGATGTTGCCATGCATGTTGCTGCTGAAAACCCAGAATTCTTAACTCAAGATGAAATTCCTTCGGATCGGTTGCAGCATGAACGTGAAGTTCTTAAAAAGGAAGCTCTAAGTGAGGGTAAACCTGAAAAGATCGTTGAAAAGATGGTTGATGGGCGTTTAAAGAAATTCTTAGCTCAAATTAGTTTAGCTGATCAACCTTTTGTTAAGGATCCTGATATGTCTGTTCAACAATATGTTGAATCAAATAATGGTAAACTAAAAGGCTTTGTTCGATATGAAGTTGGTGAAGGTATTGAACAAGATACTCAAAGTTTTGCTGATGAAGTTAAACAACAAATGAATCAATAATATTTCAGCAAAAAGTCAGTGTTAAATGCACTGGCTTTTTTGTTATACCTAACTTCAGGGCACTGTTGTTATACGTTAATATATGCTAAAATTATCGTAGTTAATTTATATTGTTGGAGGAAATCTGATGGCAGATTTAAAGTACAAACGGATCGTTTTAAAGTTAAGCGGTGAAGCTCTTGCTGGTGATAAAGGATTTGGAATTAATCCCCCCGTTATCAAGACGATTGCTGAAGAAATTAGAGATGTTTATAACTTAGGGATTCAAATTGCCATCGTTGTCGGTGGTGGAAACATGTGGCGTGGTGAAGCTGGTGAAGAAATGGGAATGGAAAGATCTCAAGCCGATTATATTGGGATGCTTTCGACCATTATGAACGGTTTAGCCTTACAGGATAACCTTGAATCAGTGGATGTTCCGACTAGGCTTCAAACATCGATTGAAATGAAGCAAATTGCAGAACCCTACATTCGGCGTAAAGCAGTTCGCCACTTAGAGAAGGGACGAATTGTGATTTTTTCTGGAGGTACTGGTAATCCGTACTTTTCAACTGATACTACGGCAGTCCTCCGTGCTGCTGAAATTGACGCTGATGCCATTTTAATGGCAAAAAACGGAGTTGACGGAATTTACTCAGCTGATCCTAAAACCGATCCCAATGCTAAAAAGTATGAGAAATTAACGCAAATGGATATCATTAACAAAGGCTTACATGTTATGGATACTACTGCAAGCTCACTTTCGATGGATAATAATATCCCGTTAGTGGTATTCAATTTAAATAAGCCTGGCAATATCAAGAAGGTTGTTCAAGGTGATAAAATTGGAACAATCGTGGAAGGAAAATAATATGCCTAGTTCAAATGAAATTATTGACACAACTAAGTCAAAAATGAAAAAAGCAGAGGAAGCCTTACAGCGGGAACTTGGAAACATCCGAGCTGGTAGTGCTAATGCTAGTTTATTAAGTCCGGTTAGAGTTAACTATTATGGGGCATCCACGCCATTAAACCAAGTCGCTTCAATCTCAATTCCAGAACCGCGTGTAATTTTAATTACACCTTATGATAAGAGTTCGTTAAAGGACATCGAGCATGGTATTTTAGAGGCTGACCTTGGAATTAATCCGATGAATGATGGTGACAATATTCGAATTGTGATCCCACAGTTGACAGAAGATCGTCGAAAAGAAATTGCGAAAAAAGTTAAAGCAACTGGTGAAGAAAGTAAAGTAGCAGTTAGAAATGTTCGTCGTGATGGCATGGACGCTGCTAAACGGGGTAACAAAGATGGTGATTTTACGGATGACGAGTCTCATAATTTGGAGGACAAAATTCAAAAAATCACTGATAAGTCAATTTCTGAAGTGGAAGACATTATCTCGAAAAAGGAAGACGAGATTCTTAATGGTTAATAAAATAGGGAGTTTTTCTAATGGATGATGATAATGATAACGAAAAAGAAGTAACACCGGGCACACCTGAGTTTGATCACATGGCATTTCGTTTGAAACAGCCAGTTAACGAAGGAAACCTGCGTGCACTGGACTATGATGGTAATCAATTACAGAAAATTCAAGATAATGTGTACGTGATGCCCGCTTATATTAATGATGACTTTAACTTATTTTTTGTAGTTTCTCCCTTGATCGAAAATGACTGGATTATTGCTTTCTCAAAAGCGACGATTGAGAATGGAAACGAGATTACAGATCTGTCAGAGCCAATCCCAACCGGTGAGGGATTGAATCAACTCGGGGAACAGAGCCCAGAAGACGCTAATAAGATTTTAAAGTATTTTAATACTTTGGTTGACGCAGGTCGTGGAGAATGGAAATTAGTAAAGTAAAAGGATGAGGATTCTCTCATCCTTTATTTATGTAAAAGTATTGAGGTACTCAAATGACTAACGAACTGGATATAAAAAACATTCCTAATCATATTGCAATAATTATGGATGGAAACGGGCGCTGGGCAAAAAAAAGACACTTACCTAGAATTGCTGGCCATAAGCGCGGAATGGAAGTAGTAAAAGATATTACTACCAAAGCAAGTAATCTTGGGGTTAAAGTATTAACGTTATACGCATTCTCTACTGAAAACTGGAAGCGACCCGCAAAGGAAGTTGGCTACTTGATGAGTTTGCCAGCTAAATTTTTTGATGATTTTGTTCCGAGCCTCCTTAAACACAATGTTAAGGTTACGACAATTGGTGACATTTCTGGATTACCTAAAAGAACCCAAAAAGCAGTTTATGACGCAATTGATGATACTAAGGATTGTACCGGGATGGTTTTGAATTTTGCTTTAAATTACGGTAGTCGTGACGAGATTGTGCGTGGCGTTAAGGAAATTGCGCAAAATGTAAAAAGGGGTAATATAAATGTTGATGAAATTTCTGATCAGACAATTTCAGATCATTTGATGACCGCTTTTTTGGGTGAATATTCTGATCCTGATTTATTGATTCGAACTAGTGGTGAAGAACGGATTTCTAATTTTTTGTTATGGCAAATTGCGTACAGTGAATTAGAGTTTGTTGATCAGTACTGGCCTGATTTCACACCTGCCAATCTAGAAAAAACAATTATACAATTTCAACAGCGTCACCGTCGATTTGGTGGTTTGGACGCAAAATAGGAGATTTATTATGAAGCAGAGAATTATCACAGCGGTTATTGCTTTGATTATTTTTATACCGATTATCATTGCTGGTGGAATATGGATTGATTTAGCCGCTATCGTGTTAGGTTTGATTGCCCTAGCAGAAATTTTTATTATGAAAAAACGACTTTTAGTGTCTCCAGAGACACTAATTGCGTTTGTTGCGACAATTGCTATGATTATCCCGACAAACTGGTTATCATTTTTACCATTGTGGATTAAGCCTCCATTTGCAATTTACATTTTAATAATGTTATTGATGTTATTTACCGTATTTTCTAAAAATAAGTTCAATTTTGATGACGCTGGAGTCTTTACCTTGGCAATTTTGTACATTGGGTTTGGATTTCATTACTTTATTGAAGCCCGGACTGATGGATTAACAACCCTGTTGTACGCTCTATTTATTGTGTGGTTAACTGATTCTGGTGCCTACTTTTTTGGAAGGGCATTTGGAAAGCACAAATTGGCACCTCATATTTCTCCTAATAAGACTTGGGAGGGATCGATTGGCGGTACAGCACTAGCAGCCATTTTGTGTACAATCTTTGTCTGCTTTTTCCCAATTGATGGGATTGGTACTGTAAGTATGTTCTTTATTACGATTGTTCTTTCCATTTTTGGTCAATTTGGTGATTTAGTTGAGTCAGCTTTAAAGCGTTATTATGGAGTTAAGGATTCCGGCAAGATTTTGCCAGGCCACGGTGGAATATTAGATCGATTCGATAGTTTATTATTTGTTCTACCACTACTACATTTATTTGGAATTGTGTAATATCTGGAAGGGACTGGGTCTTTATTGTTAATTACAATCATTAGTTTCATAATCATTTTTGGAATATTAGTTTTTGTTCATGAATTTGGTCATTTTATCGTGGCTAAAATGTCAGGAATCATGGTCCGTGAATTTTCGATTGGAATGGGTCCCAAGTTGTTTTACTATCGACATAATCACACGACTTATACACTACGATTACTGCCTATTGGTGGATATGTTCGAATGGCTGGAAGTAGTGATGATGAGGATGAAGAAATTCAGCCAGGGACTCCAGTTCGGCTTCAAACTAATAGCAAAGGTGTTGTTACTAGAATTGATTTGAGTAATAAAAGCCAACTGTTTCAAGGAATACCACTAGATGTGTCGGGATCCGATCTAGAAGGGGGTCTCTGGATTGAAGGATACGAAAATGGTGATGATTCTGAGAAAAAAAAGTTTTCTGTTGATCACGATGCTACTATTATTGAAAAAGATGGGATCGAGGTTCAAATCGCGCCGGTTGACGTTCAATTTCAGTCAGCACCTTTGTATAAACGACTTTTGGTAAATTGCGCGGGAATTTTTAACAACGTTGTCTTGGCAATTTTGGCATTTATGCTTTTGTCCTTCATGCAAGGTGGAGTTCCTAATAACTCAAACAAGGTTAACCTGTCGCCACAAGTTTCAATTGCGAAAAAAGCTGGTCTGCAAAATAATAGTAATATTTTGGCTGTTGATGGTCACAAAACCAACACGTGGAATGATATCGGCACGTTGATTCAGAAGCGCCCAGATAAAAAAGTAACTTTAACGGTTAAGCATGATGGAAAAGTTAAAAATATTTCAATGACGACTGAAGCCAAAACCATTCAGAAGCAAAAAGTTGGTATGATTGGAGTTCAGCAGGCGATGGACACTAGTTTTTCAGCTAAGTTGTTTTCTGGATTTACTCGAACCTGGGATATGACAACTGAATTGTTTGGTGTGTTGGGTTCAATGTTTACCCATTTTTCTTTAAATGACTTAGGTGGTCCAGTTGCCATTTTTGCGGAGACGTCTAACGCATCCAAGGGCGGTTTTTTAGGACTGTTGAGCTTTTTAGCATTTTTATCCATTAATTTAGCCATTGTAAATGTGTTACCAATTCCAGCCTTGGATGGTGGTAAAATATTATTAAATATTGTGGAAGCAATTAGAAGAAAACCAGTTTCGGAAAAAACGGAAACGATCATTACGCTCATTGGTTTTGCCATTCTGATAGTATTGATGGTACTGGTAACTTGGAATGATATTGAGCGATACTTTATTCGATAAAACTTTAGGGGTTATAAAATGAAACAGTCAAAATTATTGATACCAACTTTAAAACAAGATCCAGCGGGAGCTGAAGCTCTTAGTCATAAAATGCTAGTTCGATCTGGATTCGTTAGGCAGGTTTCGGCAGGTATGTATGCATATTTACCACTGGCATATCGCGTGCTTGAAAACATCAAAAAAATTGTTCGTGAAGAATTAGATAAAACCGATGCAGCAGAAATGTTGATGCCCGCAGTTATTCCAGCTAAATTATGGAAAGATTCGGGTAGATATGACACTTATGGTCCCGAACTATTTAAATTTAAAAATCGACATGATACGGATTTTATTTTGGGTCCTACACATGAAGAAACTTTTACAGATCTAATTAAAAATAATATCAAATCATATAAAAAGCTTCCTTTAATTTTATATCAAATTCAACCTAAGTATCGTGATGAAGATCGGCCACGTTATGGATTGTTGCGTAGTCGAGAGTTTATTATGCTCGATGTCTATTCCTTTTCTGAAGATGATGATGATTTGGATAAGATTTATAAACAAATGGAAGCAGCGTTTCAGAGAATTTTTGACCGGATTGGGTTAAATTATCGGACCATCATTGGTGATTCTGGGTCAATGGGTGGCTCCGATTCAAAAGAATTTTCTGCTCCTGCTGCGGTTGGTGAAGATACGATTGTCTATTCGGATGATAGTGATTATGCTGCTAATCTGGAGATGGCAACGAATATGTTTGTTGATCAAAAGGGACATCAAGAATTAAATGATTTGGAATTAGTTGACACTCCAGATGTTAATAACATTAATCAAGTTAGTAAGTTCTTTGATGTTGAAAAAGATCAGATTATTAAAAGTTTGCTTTATATCGTTGATGGTAAGCCAGTAATGATTTTGATTCGGGGAGACCAAAAAATTAATCCAACAAAGGTTAAGAATTATTTTGATGCTGATTCGGCAGAACTTGCTAGCCCAACTGAGGTTTCTAAATACTTAGACGTTAAACCTGGATCGGTTGGACCAATTAATGTTCCAGATGACGTTTCTGTTTATGCTGATCAGTATGTTAAAGGTATTAGTAATGGTGTTACTGGGGCTAACAAAAACGGGAAGCATTATAAAAACGTTAATTACGACCGTGATTACCAAGTAAAAGACTTTGGGGATTTTCATTTAGTTAAAGAAGGAGACATTTCTCCTGATGGTAGCGGAGTATTGAAGTTTACCAAAGGAATTGAAATTGGTCATATTTTCAAATTGGGAACACGATATTCCAAAACATTGGGTGCTGATATTCTCGATCAGAATGGTCGTAATATCCCGGTTGTCATGGGCTCATATGGAATTGGTGTCAGTCGTTTGTTGTCGGCAGTTTCAGAGCAGCAAGCTGATCAAAATGGATTAGTTTGGCCAAAAGAAATTGCTCCATATGATGTTCATGTTATCCCAACGAATGTTAAAAATGATGAGCAATTAGAGATGACATCTTCAATTGAAAAAGAATTGGAATCAAAAGGACTATCTGTTTTGGTTGATGATCGTAAGGAACGTGCCGGGGTTAAATTTGCTGATTCTGATCTTATTGGAATTCCAATTCGGGTTACAATCGGCAAAAAGGCGGATGAAGGAATTGTAGAAGTTAAAATTCGTAAAACTGGCGAAACGATTGAGACTAAACAAGATGATTTAAGTAATACAATTGATATTTTGTCTAAAGAGATTTAAATTAAAGACCAGGTTTTAACTGGTCTTTTTTAAACTAATGAAAGAGAGGATCAAAGTGAGTTTAAATAAAAAAGAATTATTTAGTAAATTACTTCAGCAAATTAAATTAGAAGATTCAGCTGATCAATCTTACTTTCAAAATGCTGAAATTGACAAAATCGATGTCCATCAGAAATCAAATCGATGGCATTTTCATTTGGTACTACCAGAGATTATGCCTTACGAAAAGTTTATAGAATTTTTTCATCATTTGGGTGTGGCCTTCGATGGGATTGCTAAGGTAGATTTCGAGATTAAAACTAAGAATAGTGGTTTTGATAATCGTAAGCTTGGTGATTATTGGCAATGGGTTGTAAATCACGCTGGAATTACTTCAAATTTAACGCATGAATTATGTAATAATAATTTACCAAAACTGATTGATGACCGAGTTACCTTTCTTGCTGAAAATGAAATCGTCAAAGATTTTCTAAATGGTAATGCTTTGGGACCAATTGAATCAACTTATCAAAGAGTTGGATTTCCTAAATTTTCCATTCATACCATGATTGATACTACAGCATCTCAAGAAAAAATAGATGATTTAAAGAAAAAGAAACAACAACGTGACGTTGAGTTGGCTCAAAAGGCGATGCAGGCTTTAAAGAATTCCTCAGGCAAATCACATTCAAGTAAGCATTCTAAAATGATTGGAAAGAAAATCAAAGATGATGTTGATATTACTAAGATGGTGGACATAACCGAAGAGGAACGTTCCGCCGTGGTTAGTGGATATGTTTTTGATAAAGAAATTCGATCATTACGATCTGGCCGCCAATTGATGATTTTAAAGGTTACTGATTATTCTTCGTCAATTGTTGTTAAAAAATTCTCCAAAAATGATGACGAAGAACAAGAATTTGCATCATTAAATGTAGGAGATTGGGTTAAAGTTCGTGGAAGCATTCAAGAAGATAACTACTCTCATGAATTGACACTTAATGCTTATGATATTAATCCAATTAAACACGAAGAAAGAAAAGATACTGCCCCTGAAAATAAAAAAAGGGTTGAGCTGCACTTACACTCTAACATGAGCCAGATGGACGCTACTAATTCGATTAGTGATTATGTTAGTCGCGCCAAAAAATGGGGTCATCCCGCAATTGCCATTACTGATCACGACGACGTGCAAGCCTTTCCGGATGCCTATCATGCTGCAGTTGATAACGATATTAAAATGATTTATGGAATGGAAGCAAATGTCGTTGATGATGGTGAACCAATTGCTTATAACGATAAACATGTTGCTTTAAAGGATGCTACATACGTTGTCTTTGACGTTGAAACCACTGGTTTATCAGCAATTTACGATAAGGTTATCGAACTTTCGGCTGTAAAGATGCAAAATAACAATGTGATTGAACAGTTTGAGGAGTTCATTAATCCTGGTTTCCCATTGTCTGAACAAACTACCAATTTAACTTCAATTACCAATGATATGGTGGCTGGTTCTAAGTCTGAAGAAGAAGTCTTTAAGTTGTTCCGTGAGTTTTGTGGTGATGCAATCATTGTAGGACATAACGTTACTTTTGATATTGGGTTCATGAATACTGGTTACGAACGCCATGACATGAGTAGGATTAGTAATCCAATTATTGATACTTTGACGTTGGCACGTTTTCTGTATCCTAATTTTAAGAGTTATCGATTAAACACGTTAGCTAAAAAGTTTGACGTTTCATTAGAGCACCATCACCGTGCGATTTATGATGCAGAATCAACTGGTCATTTAAATTATCTTTTTTTAAAAGAGGCTGAAGATAAATATAACATTCAGTACCACGATCAACTTAATGATCATATGGAGGAGCATGATGCTTATAAGCATGCTCGTCCATTCCATGCGATTATCCTGGCGAAAACTCAAGCTGGTTTAAAGAATCTGTTTAAGCTGGTATCACTTGCTCATGTTGATTATTATTATCGGGTTCCTCGAATTCCTAGGAGTCAGCTTAAGAAGTTTCGGGATGGCCTATTGATTGGATCGGCCTGTTCAAGCGGCGAAGTGTTTACGGCGATGATGCAAAAGGGTAAAAAAGAGGCGCTTGATAAGGCTAAGTTTTACGATTATCTTGAAGTTCAACCTCAAGCAGCGTATCAGCCACTAATCGATCAGGGATTAATTAGTGATCGGGGTAAGTTACAAGAAATTATTAGTAATATGTATGAAATTGCCCATGAGCTAGATATTCCGTTAGTAGCAACTGGTGACGCTCACTATCTTGATCCTCATGATTATATTTATCGTAAGATCTTGATTAATTCTCAAGGTGGAGCTAACCCACTGAATCGCCAAGAATTACCAGATCTCCATTTTCGGACCACTGATGAAATGTTGAAAGATTTTAATTTTCTGGGTGAAGATAAAGCTGAAGAAATTGTAGTTGATAATACTAATAAAATTGCTTCCGAAATTGATGATGTAAAACCCTTAAAAGACAAGTTGTATACACCAAAAATGGAGGGTGCTAAGGACGAAATTAGAGATCGAACGATGAATACAGCGCATCGTTTGTATGGCAATCCGCTTCCTGAAATTGTCCAGAAGCGTCTTGATAAGGAACTGAAAAGTATCATTGGAAACGGCTTCTCTGTTATTTATTTAATTGCTCAAAGATTAGTTTCTAAAAGTAACAAGGATGGATATTTAGTAGGTTCTAGGGGCTCAGTTGGATCGAGTTTAGTTGCCACTATGTCTGGAATTACTGAAGTTAATCCACTTCCTCCCCATTATCGTTGTCCTAAATGTCAGTACTCGCAATTTTTCACTAAAGGTGAATATAGTTCTGGATTTGATTTACCACATAAAAAGTGTCCAAAGTGTGGAACAGTTATGGTTGGTGATGGGCACAACATCCCCTTTGAAACTTTCTTAGGATTTAAGGGAAATAAGGTCCCGGATATTGATTTAAACTTTTCTGGAGACTACCAGCCAATTGCGCATAATTATACCAAGGTTCTGTTCGGTGAAAAGAATGTATATCGGGCCGGAACAATTGGAACCGTTGCTGATAAAACAGCTTACGGATACGTAAAGGCTTATGAACGGGACACCGGCAAACGTTTTCGAAATGCTGAAATTGATCGACTTTCTAAGGGTGCAACTGGTGTTAAAAGAACTACTGGACAGCATCCGGCAGGAATCATTGTTGTTCCAGATTACATGGATATTTATGATTTCACTCCAATACAATATCCGGCCGAAGATCAAAATGCGGCATGGAAAACGACTCATTTTGACTTTCATTCCATCCATGATAATATTTTAAAAATTGATATTTTGGGACATGATGATCCAACGATGATCAGAATGCTTCAAGATTTATCAGGAGTTGATCCGACAACGATTCCAATGGATGATCCGGGTGTGATGTCATTGTTTGCTAGTCCTAAGATTCTTGGTGTGAGTCCTGAACAAATTTTTTCAAAGACAGGGACACTTGGAATTCCTGAATTTGGGACGCGTTTTGTGCGGGGAATGCTTGAAGAAACTAAACCAAGTAATTTTTCTGAATTATTGCAAATCTCTGGGTTGTCACACGGGACCGATGTTTGGTTAGGAAATGCTGAAGAACTAATTAAGGATGGGACGGCTACCATTGCGAATGTGATTGGATGTCGTGATAATATCATGACCGACTTGATTAACTGGGGGTTAGATTCAGAAACCTCATTTCAGGTCATGGAACAAGTTAGACATGGTCGTGGAATTAAGAATGAGTGGCAGGATAAAATGACAGACGTTGGTGTTCCGCAGTGGTACATTGATTCTTGTTTAAAGATTAAGTATATGTTTCCGCGAGCTCATGCGGCTGCTTATGTGTTAATGGCACTAAGAGTGGCTTACTTTAAAGTCTATTTTCCACTCGTTTACTATGCCGCTTACTTTTCTGTTCGGGCTGATGATTTTGACATTGTGGCTATGAGTCATGGAAAAGAAGCAGTTAAATCAAGCATTAAGGCAATCAACGATAAAGGGACCGAAGCATCCACTAAAGAGAAAAATCTTTTGACTGTTTTGGAAATTGCCAATGAAATGTTGGAGCGGGGCTATGAATTTGAGATGGTCGACATTAATCGCTCGGACGCTTCTGAGTGGTTAATTGATGGTAAAAAATTAATCGCACCATTTCGAGCAATTCCTGGATTAGGTTTAAACGTTGCTAAACAAATCGTGGCGGCTCGAGAAGATAAACCATTTATTTCAAAGGAAGATCTTGCTAAACGTGGTAAAGTTTCTAAAACCATTATTGAATTTATGACCCAAAATGGAGTCTTAAGTGAATTACCCGATGAAAATCAGTTAAGTCTGTTTGATATCTAGGGCTTTTTGATATTATTTGGGTTATATGGTATAGTTATACCAGTAATAATAAACTCTTCTGATGAGTGAGCAGGAATGCTCGCTCTTTTTATTGGTATTTTTTAGGAGGTAAAGTATTTGAGCGAAGTTATTGATAGAGTTACTAAAACCGTTCAACCGATTTTAGATGATAACAATTTTTACCTTTATGACATTGAGTATGTTCAAGAGGGTGGAAGCTGGTATTTGCGAGTTTATATTGATAAAGACCAAGGAATTAGTTTGGATGACTGTGTTTTGGTTAGTGATCAGTTAAGTGAAAAACTTGATGAATTGGATCCAGATCCATTTGACGAACCATACTTCTTAGAGGTGTCTTCGCCAGGTGCCGAACGGCCATTAAAACGGGAGTCTGATTATCAAAATGCAATTGGTGATTATATCCACGTTTCTTTATATCAAAAACTCAATGGGAAAAAGTCTTTTGAGGGAACCCTCAAAAGTGTTGATGATGATAAATTAACGTTAGCAATTAAAGATAAAACGCGAATTAGTGAACTTGAAATTCCGCGAAAATTAATTTCAAAAGCTAGATTAGCAATTGAATTTTAGTTAGGAGATTAAAATGAGTAAAGAATTAGTAAGTGCGCTTGATCAACTTGAAAAAGAAAAGGGCGTAAAAAAAGAGGTTGTGATCGATGCCTTAGAAGCAGCATTGTCTTCGGCTTACAAACGTAACTTTGATCAGGCTCAGAACGTCGAAGTTAACTTCGACGAAAAAACTGGAAGTATCCATGTATACGCCGTCAAAAAAGTCGTTGATAAAGTGGAAGATCAACGTTTGGAAGTTAGTTTGGATGAAGCTTTAAAGATTAATAAAGGATACGAACTTGGTGACGAAATTAAATTTGAAGTTACACCAAAGAACTTTGGAAGAATTGCTGCCCAAACCGCTAAACAAGTTATTACTCAAAGGGTTCGTGAAGCTGAACGTGAGACCGTTTATGACAAGTACAGTAAGTATCAAGATGAACTTGTAACTGCTGAAGTAGAACGTCAAGATAGTCGTTTTGTGTATATGAACCTTGGTCAAGTTGAGGCCGTGATGGCTAAAAATGATCAGATGCCAAATGAAACTTATCGTCCACAGGACAAGTTAAAAGTGTATGTTACAAACGTTGAAAATTCCTCAAAGGGACCACAAATTTTTGTAAGTCGAACTGCACCTGGAATGCTAAAACGACTCTTTGAACAAGAAGTTCCCGAAATTTATGATGGAACAGTTGAAATTGTCTCGATTGCAAGGGAGGCCGGCGACCGTGCTAAGGTGGCTGTTCGTTCTAATAGTTCTGATATTGATCCAGTGGGAACTAGTGTTGGACCTAGAGGAACCAGAGTGCAAACAATTGTAAATGAACTTGGTGGAGAAAATATGGACATTGTCCAATGGGATGAGAATCCAGCTGAGTACATTGCCAATGCATTGAAACCCGCTGACGTTATTGACGTTATTTTTAAAGATGGAGACGATCGTTCTTGTACCGTTGTTGTTCCAGACGATCAGTTGTCGTTAGCAATTGGGAAACGTGGTCAGAACGCACGGTTAGCCGCTAGACTGACTGGATACAAGATTGACATTAAATCCGAATCAGAAATGGATGGCACTGACGAAAGTGACAGTGAAGATAATCATTCTACTGATGATGTTTCATCAAATGAAGACGAAAACGAGGAATAATTTTTGAGGAGGTACTGTTATGAGAAAAAGAAAAGTGCCAATGCGAAAAGATGTGGTGTCGGGTGAAATGGCACCTAAACGACAATTAGTAAGAATTGTTCGTGATAAAGAGGGTAATGTGTCAGTCGATCCAACTGGGAAAAAATCTGGTCGAGGAGCTTACGTAAAAATTGACGTAACAATTGCCAAAAAAGCCAAGCGGGATAAAATCCTTGATCAAGTTTTTGATGTAACTTTAACAAATGATTTTTATGATGAACTTATTAGTTACGTCGACCATAAGCAGGCTCGACAGGAATTGATTGATAATGACAAATTATAATAAAGTCTTAAACTTATTGGGAATTGCAAGACGAGCTGGTAAAATAATCTCAGGTGAGGGGATTGTCTTGAATGCAATTAAAAAGGGACAGATTAATTACCTGTTTATTGCATCAGACTGTGGTGCAAGTACCAAAAAGAAGTTTCTCGATAAAAGTAAATTCTATGAAGTTCCAGTTAATACTGGTATGCTTAAAGATGATCTTAGCGACGCGATTGGGATGAAACGATCAATCGTAGCGATTAAGGATAAAGGATTTTCGAAAAAATTTAAAGAATTAAAATAATACAAGTAAAGGAGTGTGATTATATGGCCAAAAAAAGAATTTATGAATTAGCCAAAGAGCTTAATATACCTAGTAAACGTGTGATTGACACTGCTAAGTCAAATGGTTTTACGGTTAAAAACCATATGTCATCGCTTGATTCAAATCAGGAGAAGACCGTCCGAGGCGCGCTTAAGAATAGTCAGAAAGCGACCAGTGGAAGTGAACAACGGCATGCTCCAGCAAAAAAGACTGCTGACTCCCATAACGGAAGTAATGGTCACAATACTGCAAAACATGAAAATGGTCAGAATAACAATCATTTTGGTAGAAGCAATCATTCTAACAATCAGCATCGACCAAGTAATTCTGAACATAAACAAGTAAATAAACATCAAAATAATGGGAAAACAAGTAATCAGCGTCCAGAAAATGCTCATAGCAATGGTGTTCATACTAGTGGTCAGCACCGGAATCAGAATTCAAGTAATCATTTTAATCACAACAATCATCAAAATAGTCAACATTCGCACACGAATAATAGTCAAAGTGCGACCCATGCGAATAGTAATCGTCCCGCAACTGCAAATAGTGCAAGCAAGAAGCCGGTTAATAATACTTCTAAGCCACATAATAACGGAAGTGGAAAATTTGGTGGTAGTTTGAACCGCAACAAAAATAAAAAGGGCAAGAAGCGTAATAAGCGTCGCGATAATCGTTATAATATGTATTCTAAGAATCAACGAATTCGTCAGAATCACAAAAAGAATGCGGCGCCAACCCGTAAGAGTCGTCCATTACCTAAAGTTTTAATCTATCAGGATGGTATGAATGCGCAGGATCTTGGTAAGTTACTGCATCGGGAACCAGCAGAGATTGTTAAAAAATTATTTATGCTGGGAATGATGGTTAATCAGAATCAATCCTTGGATAAGGATGCCATTGAACTTCTTGCCACCGATTATGGGATCGAAGCTAAAGAAAAAGAAAATGTTAATGTATCAGATATTGACAAGTTCTTTAATGAAGAAGAGCATAACACCGATTACCAAGAAAGCCGTCCACCCGTTGTTACCATCATGGGACACGTTGATCATGGTAAAACCACGTTACTAGATTATCTTCGTCATTCACACATTACAGCAGGTGAAGCCGGTGGAATTACTCAAGCTATCGGTGCTTATCAGTTAAAACATGGCGATAAGACCATTACCTTCCTTGATACTCCAGGACATGCTGCTTTTACTGCCATGAGAGCTCGTGGTGCTGACATTACCGATGTGACTGTTTTGGTAGTAGCAGCTGATGATGGTGTTATGCCACAGACTGTTGAAGCAATTGATCATGCTAAAGCAGCGGGAACTCCAATTATTGTGGCAGTTAATAAAATTGATAAGCCGAATGCCAATCCACAACATGTTAAAGAGCAATTGATGAACTATGGATTGGTTCCTGAAGATTTTGGTGGAGATACGATTTTTGTTGATATTTCTGCTAAAAATGGAACTAATGTTGATGAATTGTTAAATATGATCTTACTTCAGTCCGACGTGCTTGAACTTAAGGCTAATCCAAAACAAAATGGAGCTGGCTCAGTCGTTGAAGCAAGATTGGATAAGGGTAAGGGTCCTGTTGCTACCCTTTTGGTTCAACAAGGAACTTTGCACGTTGGGGATCCAATCGTTGTTGGTGATACTTTCGGGCGAGTTCGAACCATGACTAATGAGAACGGGAAAGAAATCAAGAATGCAAAACCATCAACTCCAGTTGAAATTACGGGGTTAAATGATGTTCCTGAAGCCGGTGATCGTTTTGTTGTCTTTAATGACGAAAAGACTGCTCGTGCTGCTGGAGAAGAACGAGCTAAAGAAGCCCAAATCGAAGAACGGAAGCAAAATAACCGTGTTACTCTTGATAACTTGTTTGATTCAATGAAACAAGAAGATATGAAACAGGTTAACGTAATTATTAAAGCTGATGTACAAGGATCAGTGGAAGCCTTAGCTGGAAGCCTCAAAAAAATCGATGTTGAGGGAGTTAAGGTTAACGTTATTCATGCCTCTGTTGGTGCGGTGAACGAAAGTGATGTTGCACTTGCTGAAGCAAGTAATGCCATCATCATTGGTTTTAATGTACGTCCTACTCCGCAAGCTAAAGCTCAATCTGAAACTGATAAGGTTGATATTCGTCTTTATCAAGTTATCTATAACGCCATTGATGACGTGGAAGCTGCAATGAAAGGCATGCTTGATCCAACTTATGAAGAAGAAGTTACTGGTAATATTGAAGTAAGACAAATTTATAAAGCTTCTAAAGTTGGAACGATTGCTGGTGGAATGGTTCTTGATGGGTACGTAAAAAGTGATAGCAAAGTTCGTCTGATTAGAGATAATGTTGTGATTTATGATGGAGAGCTTGGTAGTCTAAAGCGTTTTAAAGATGATGTTAAAGAGGTTAAACAAGGCTTTGAGTGTGGTTTAACGATTGAAAACTATAATGACATTAAAGTTGGAGATAAAGTCGAAGCATACCACATGAAAGAAGTCCAACCTAAGTAGATACCGTAAGGAGTGATTGTCATGGCACAATATCGTGTTGGAAGACTACAGCAGGAAATTCAAAAAGAAGTCGACGATATTTTACTTAAGCGTGTTCGTGACCCACGAGTTCAAGGAGTAACTATTACTGGTGTTGAAGTTACTGGTGATTTGCAACAAGCTACGATTTATTACAGTAGTTTATCTGACAAGAAGTCTGAACAAGAAAGGGTTCAAAGGGGCTTGGATAAAGCAACTGGTTTAATTCGAGGCGAGTTAGGTCATCGGTTAAGTATCTACGTTACTCCAGAGATTCATTTTGAACGGGATGGATCCATTCAATACGGAAGTAAGATTGATCGTTTGATTGATAATTTAAATAAAAAAAATAAGTAAAAAATTGACTGGAAATATTTATTTCCGGTCTTTTTTGCGTATATGGTACAGGAGTGAGTGAATTGGTCACTGGAATTATCCCTTTGTATAAGCCTAGGGGAATGACGAGCTTTGATTGTGTGAGTAAGATTCGACACATTATTGGACAAAAAAGAGTGGGCCATAGTGGCACACTTGATCCTAATGTAGATGGAGTTTTACCGATTTGTTTGGGCCATGCCACTAAAGTAGTTGATTATTTAATGCAATCAGGGAAGGTTTATAGTGGGTCAATTACGTTAGGTTTTTCCACTACTACCGAGGATTTAGATGGTGAAATTATTGATACTAATTTTGATTTTCAGCCAATCACAGATCAAGAAATTGACGAAGTCTTGAAATCATTTTTGGGGATTTCGACCCAGATTCCTCCCATGTTTTCCGCTGTTAAAGTGAATGGAAGAAGGTTATATGAGTACGCACGTGCTGGTATGAAAGTTGATCGGCCTAAAAGACAAATTAACGTTAGTCAATTTGTTCGTATCAATGCGAGTTCCTACAATCGTGATACTCACACCCAAACCTTTAATTTTGAGGTGAAGTGTGGAAAGGGAACTTATATCAGAACTTTGGCAACTGATTTTGGAAAAAAAGTTGGCATCCCAGCTGTGATGTCAAGTTTAACTCGGACTAAAAGTGGTGGATTTAATCTTTGCGATACAGTAACTTTTAAAGATATTAAAGAAGCCATGAATTCTAATCAAATCAATAAAGTTGTTTTTCCAATTTCACATGCTCTTAAAGATTTTAAGACTATTGTGATTAATAAAGAGCAGTGGAATCGTGTTCAAAATGGCGGTTTTTTAAGTATTGATGAGATCGCTTGTCAAGATGAAGTGATAGTTTTAAAGTATAATAATATTGATCGAGCTTTGTATTATAGAAATGAACAGGAAAATAATTATAAGCCCAAAAAAATGTTTGATTTAGATTAGAGGAAATTATGGAAGTCAATTATTTATCATACCCACTTGATAAGAACGAAAAAAATCGTCCCCAAGTCATTGCCATGGGGTTTTTTGATGGAGTTCACCTGGGACATCAAAAAGTGATTAATCAAGCTAAACAAATTGCTAAACAAAAAAAACTTCCTTTGGCAATTTTAACTTATGATCATCACCCGTCGTTAGTGTACAAGAAGTTGGATGGAAATGAAAAACGTTATTTAACCCCGCTTAATCGTAAATTACATTTATTTGAGCAACTGGGGGTTGATGTGGTCTATGTCATCAATTACAACTTTGCTTTTCAAAATCAAAATCCCCAAGAATTCGTTGATAATTATTTGATTGGATTGAATGCTGATACGGTTATAGCAGGATTTGATCATACTTATGGAGAACAAAATGCGGGCATGAAGGAGCTCCCTCAATATGCCAGGGAGCGATTTGATGTAGTCAGTGTGGCCGCTGATGAAATGGACGACAAGAAGGTTAGTTCTACTAGGATTCGTCGAAATCTTGAACAGGGACACATCCGGACGGTTAACGATCTTTTGGGATATGAATTCGAAAATGACGGAGTGGTTGTTCATGGGTTTGCTCGTGGTCGTGAATTAGGCTTTCCCACTGCTAACGTTGAGTATTCGGCAAAACAGCAGTTGCCCAAACTTGGGGTGTATGTGGTCCAACTTGAAGTTAATGGTACGTGGTACAAAGCGATGGCATCAATTGGCAAAAATGAGACGTTTGGAAATGATAATCCAGTTACTTTAGAAATTAATATTTTGGATTTCGATCAAAATATCTATGGTAATCACGTCAGAGTTAGATGGTTATCGAAAATGAGAGACGAGGTCAAATATCAGGGGCGGAAACCGTTGATTGATCAATTAAAAATTGATGAAAGTAACACCCGATCTTATTTTAAGAAATACATTAATTCTCACCAGTAAACTTATTTCTTGACGTTCTTTAATACCTTTGGTAAGGTATAAATGTACGTTAGCACTTGATAATAAAGAGTGCTAAAAGAGGTGGTAAGAATGCTCACAAAGAGACAAGATATGATTCTAAAGTACATTGTTGATGACTATACTAACAATGGTGTTCCAATTGGATCAAAACGCTTGGCTGATCAACTTCCAATGAATGTTAGTTCGGCTACCATTCGTAATGAGATGGCGGTTTTAAGTGGTCAAAATTTGATTCAAAAAGTTCATACTTCGTCTGGAAGAGTTCCTTCAAATGAAGGATATCGATATTACATTGATAATTTGGTTAATCCCGTACTAGTTGGCAATGAAGAAAAGAGTTTGATTCATAATGCTCTGGGAGGAACATTTCAACAAATTGATGATATTGTTAAACAATCTGCTGATATTTTGTCCAGTTTGACCGATTATACCGCGATGACTTTAAGCCCAGAACAGACTAATACCGAAACTTTACAACATTTTCAACTAATTAAGTTAGCCGATCACCAAGTGATGGCAATTATGGTGATGAATGATGGGCAAGTTGAAAGTCAGCCCTTTATAACTAATCACCAAATTGACGAAGATAAGTTACTTCAAGTAACTAATTTAGTTAATGACAAGCTTTTTGGTAAGACAATTCCGGAAGTTTTAGAGGCACTTAAAAGTACAATTCCTGACGAAATTAGACACTATTTAACTTCTTCAGAAAACTTTGTTGGAGCCTTTGAATACGTCATTAATAAATCGCTTAAAGACCATTTCTTTGTTAGTGGAAGAATGAATTTATTGGATACAATGGATGATAAGAACGATCTAAAAAATATTAAGCCACTTTATTCAATGTTTGGAAATAACTCGAATATGGCAAAAATTTTAGATAATGAATCCAAACCCATTTCAGTTATGATTGGTTCTGAGCTACGAAATGATTTATTGAAAAATTATAGTATTATCTCTGGAACTTATGATGTTGGGATTCATGGTGTTGGTAGGATTGCTGTAATTGGCCCTACCAGAATGTCTTATCCTAAGGTTTTGGGTCTAGTTGATGCGTTTAAAGATGAACTTCAGAAACGAATCAATGGATACTATGATAATTATGATAAATAAAAAGGAGGTTCAAAATGGCGAGTGATAAGGAAAAGCAAAGTAAAGATTTAGATGATAAAACGGAAAATGTTGATGAATCGAGTAAGTCAGAGCAAGAAGTCAAAACAGACGAGAAAGATGATTCTGCAAAAAAGATTGATGAACTAAATCAACAACTAGATACAGTTCAAGACAACTACTTACGAGCAGAAGCTGAGATTCAGAACATTCAAAATCGAAACAAAAAAGAGCGTGCTGATTTAGCAAAGTATGGTGCACAAGATCTTGCTAAAGATGTTGTGCCTGTGATGGATGATTTAAAAAGAGCTCTTGACGTTGACGTATCTGATGAAAACGGCAAGCAACTCAAGAAAGGGATCGAAATGGTCCAACAACATCTTGAAAAAGCTCTGAAGGATAATGATATTTCGGAAATTAATGCTAATGGAGTGGAATTTGATCCTAGTTTTCATCAAGCTGTTCAAACGGTTGCTCCAAGTGATGAACATCCAAAGGGAACCGTAGTATCGGTACTTCAAAGCGGTTATAAAATTGCTGATCGGGTCTTAAGACCAGCAATGGTAGTAGTGGCACAGTAATTAAATAGTTATTAAATATATAAAAAGAAGGTTTAAGTTATGGCAAGTAATAAAGTTATTGGAATTGATTTAGGAACAACTAATTCAGCTGCAGCCGTTATGGAAGGTAATGAACCAAAAATCATTACCAACCCAGAGGGATCAAGAACGACCCCATCAGTAGTTGCTTTTAAAGATGGTGAGATTCAAGTTGGTGAAGTTGCTAAGCGTCAAGAAATTACTAACCCAGATACTGTTGTATCAATTAAGAGTCACATGGGTGAGCAAGGTTACAAAGTAAAGGCAAACGGAAAAGAATATACTCCACAACAAATTTCAGCTATGATTCTTCAATACATTAAAGGCTATGCGGAAGATTACATTGGTGACACTGTTAGTGAAGCTGTTATTACCGTTCCTGCTTACTTTAATGATGCACAACGTCAAGCTACTAAAGACGCTGGTAAAATTGCTGGGCTTGATGTTAAGAGAATTATTAACGAACCTACTGCTGCTTCACTTGCATATGGTTTAGACAAAAAAGATAAAGATGAAAAAATCTTGGTTTATGATTTAGGTGGAGGTACTTTTGATGTTTCTGTCCTTGAATTAGGTGACGGAGTCTTCCAAGTTCTTTCAACTAATGGTGATACTCACTTAGGTGGGGATGACTTTGATAAGAGAATCATGGACTGGTTAATCGATAACTTCAAGAAGGAAAATGGGGTTGACCTTTCAAAGGATAAGATGGCTTTACAACGTTTGAAAGACGCTGCTGAAAAAGCTAAGAAAGACTTGTCAGGTGTAACTCAAACTGAAATCTCACTTCCATTTATTTCTTCTGGTGAAAATGGTCCGCTTCATTTACAAACCACGCTTACACGTGCTAAGTTTAACGAATTAACTTCTGACTTAGTTGAAAAGACTAAAGCTCCTTTAGACAATGCTTTGAAGGATGCTGGACTTTCAGCTAGTGATATTGACCAAGTAATTCTTAATGGTGGTTCAACTAGAATTCCTGCTGTTCAAGAGGAAGTTCAAAAGTGGACTGGTAAAGAACCAAGTCATTCAATCAACCCCGATGAAGCTGTTGCTTTAGGTGCAGCTATTCAAGGTGGAGTAATTACTGGTGACGTTAAAGACGTTGTTTTACTTGATGTTACTCCACTATCACTTGGTATTGAAACGATGGGTGGTGTATTCACTAAGTTAATCGATAGAAATACAACCATCCCAACTTCCAAGTCACAGACTTTCTCAACTGCTGCTGATAATCAAACGGCCGTTGACATTCATGTTTTGCAAGGTGAACGTCCAATGGCTGCTGATGATAAATCATTAGGTCGTTTCCAATTAACTGACATTCCTGCAGCACCAAGAGGTGTTCCCCAAATCGAAGTTACCTTTGATATCGATAAAAACGGAATTGTAAATGTTTCTGCTAAAGATAAGGGAACTGGAAAACAGCAAAAAATCACCATCAAAGATTCCAATGGTCTATCAGACGACGAAATCGATAAGATGATGAAAGAAGCCGAAGCAAATGAAGATGCCGACAAGGAAAAGAAGAACAAGGTTGATCTAGATAATGAAGTTGACCAATTGATCTTCCAGACTGATAAGACATTGAAAGATGTTAAAGGCAAAGTTTCAGATGATGAGATTAAAGCCGCTCAGGATGCTGAAGACGAACTCAAAAAAGCTAAAGAAGATGGCGATACTGATGCAATGAAGACTAAAAAGGATGCTTTGAACGAAAAGGTTCAAGCATTAGCAGTTAAATTGTATCAACAAAACCAAGGCCAAGCTGATCAAGGACAACAAGGTGGAAATAATGCTAACGGTGGATCATCTAATGGAAATGATGATAATACTGTTAATGGTGACTACCATGAAGTCCATGATGATGACAACAAATAATTGTGGCAATTGAGGCTATTAACAATTGATGAAAAGCTAAAGTCAGTTTGATGGGCTTTGGCTTTTTGTTGTATTATTTGAGCTTGGAGGCGAACTAATGGCTAATAAAGATTATTACAAAGTATTAGGCGTGGACAAAAGCGCCAGTGAAGATGACATTAAGCATGCCTATCGAAAATTATCAAAAAAATACCATCCAGATATTAATAAAGCTCCAGATGCAGAGGCAAAGTTTAAGGAAATAACCGAAGCATATGAAGTTTTAGGTGACAAAAAGAAACGAGCCAATTATGACCAGTATGGTTCAGCTGATGGTCCCCAAGGATTTGGAGGCTTTGGTGGCGGAGCCGGTGCTGGTGCAGGCGGACAAGGTGCCGGATTTGGTGACTTTTCTGATATTTTCAATGATATTTTTGGTGGTGGCGGAAGACGTCGTCAAGCTGACCCAACTGCACCACGTCGTGGACGAGATTTGCAATATCAGATGACACTTACATTTGATGAAGCTGTTTTTGGGACTAAAAAGACCATTAAGTATAATCGTGAAGAAACTTGTCCGACCTGCCATGGCACTGGGGCTAAGCCCGGGACTAAACCAGAGACTTGTTCTAACTGTCATGGAAGTGGTTATGTTACTAAAACGGTTAATACCCCGCTCGGTCAGATGCAGACCCAGGAACCATGTCCCGTTTGTGGCGGCACTGGAAAAGTAATTAAAGAGAAGTGCCCAACCTGCGGCGGTACTGGAAAAGTTGAGAAACAACATTCTCTTGAAGTTACGGTGCCTGCTGGTGTTGAAGAGGGACAGCAAATGCACATGCAGGGTCAAGGTGATGCCGGTGAAAATGGCGGTCCTTATGGTGACTTGTACGTGATCTTTAGAGTTCTTCAAAGCAAGTACTTTAGAAGAGACGGATCTACCATCTATTTTGATCAACCAATTTCATTTGCCACTGCTGGTTTAGGTGGAGAAATTAAAGTTAAAACCGTTCATGGTGACGTTGACTTGAAAATTCCTGCAGGCACCCAGACTGGGACGGTCTTCCGTTTAAGAGGAAAGGGTGCGCCTAAACTTCATGGAAATGGTAATGGTGACGAAATGGTAAAAGTTAAGGTTCAGACGCCAAAAAAACTTAACTCTAAACAAAAAGTTGCTTTACAAGCTTTAGCTGAAGCTAGTGGTGATACTAATGTTGAAGAAGGCAAGAATTTCTTTGATAAAATGAAAGATGCTTTTAAATAAACAAATAAAGGAGCGGTTTAATAACCGCTCCTTTATTTGTTTGTTATACATATATCGGGTTGTTATAATAATAGTAACGACTTGGACGAATTAATAATGAATTAATAATGAAAGTAGGAAAATATCGTGGATTATAAAAAAATGAAGGAAAAGCAACGTCGGACGAGAAATTTTGCTATTGTTGCTCATATTGATCACGGTAAGTCAACTTTAGCCGACCGAATTTTGGAGTTGACTGACACTGTTTCTAAAAGGGACATGCAAGATCAAATTTTGGATAATATGGATTTGGAGCGGGAACGTGGAATTACCATCAAGTTAAATGCGGTTGAGTTAACTTATCATGGTAAGGATGGGATTGATTATGTATTTCATTTGATTGATACTCCCGGACACGTAGACTTTTCTTATGAAGTTTCTAGAAGTCTGGCTGCTTGTGAGGGTGCCTTACTGGTTGTTGATGCCACTCAAGGAGTTCAAGCCCAAACCTTAGCTAACGTTTATTTGGCTTTGGATGATGATCTTGAAATTATTCCTGTCATTAATAAAATTGATTTGCCTTCAGCAGAGCCCGAGAAAACTAAAAAAGAGATTGAAGATGTGATTGGATTGGATACCTCTGATGCGGTTGAGATTAGTGCCAAGACTGGACTCGGGGTTGAGAACTTATTAGAGGAAATTGTTAAAAAGATTCCTGCTCCAAAGGGAAATATTGAGGGTCCGCTTAAGGCGTTGGTTTTTGATTCAGTTTACGATGATTATCGTGGCGTAGTACTAAGTGTTCGTTTGTATGATGGAGTCGTAAAGCCTGGAGATCAAATTCGCTTGATGAACAGTGGAAGTGAATATGAAGTCACAGAAGTTGGTGTTAACTCGCCGAAGCCACTTCAACGAAAGTACTTAATGGCTGGGGATGTGGGATACATTACTGCCAGCATTAAAGATATCACTAAAACGCGAGTTGGCGATACAGTTACTGACGCAAACAATCCAACTGATAAAGCTCTACCAGGATACCGTGAAATGATTCCCATGGTTTATGCTGGATTGTATCCAACTGATAATGCGAAGTTTGGTGATTTAAGGGAAGCACTTGAAAAACTTAAATTAAATGATGCTTCACTTGAATTTGAGCCGGAATCGTCTGAAGCACTGGGTTTTGGATTTCGTTGTGGGTTCCTTGGATTACTTCACATGGACGTGGTTCAGGAACGTCTGGAACGTGAGTTTGGGCTGGATTTAATTACTACGGCTCCATCAGTAACTTATCATGTGGATTTAAATGATGGAAGTACACTTGAAGTTGAAAATCCATCTGAAATGCCAGATGTATCAGCAATTAAGGATATTAAGGAACCATTTGTTAAGGCTAGTATCATGGTGCCAAACGATTATGTTGGTGCTGTGATGGAAATGTGTCAAGATCGACGTGGTCATTTTGTCACGATGGAGTATCTAGACGATGCCAGAGTGAATGTCATTTATCAAATGCCATTATCGGAAATTATTTTTAATTTTTTCGACAAATTAAAATCAAGTACGCATGGTTATGCATCACTTGACTATGAATTATCTGAGTATCGACAAAGTGATCTAGTTAAAGTGGATATTCTATTGAACGGTGATAAGGTCGATGCTTTAAGTTTTATTTCCCATAAACAGTTTGCTGCTGGCCGAAGTCGTGAAATTGTTAAAAAACTCAAGAGTATTATCCCAAGACAAAATTTTGAAATTCCAATTCAAGCAGCAATTGGCGCTACCATTATTGCTAGGACTAATATTAAAGCTTATCGAAAAGATGTGACATCTAGAATTCATACTGGTGACCCTGATCGAAGAGCGAAGTTACTTGAGAAGCAAAAACGTGGGAAAAAGCGGATGAAAGCGGTTGGAAAGGTTGATATTCCCCAAGAAGCCTTCATGGCTGTCTTACAAACTGATGAAGACCAAAAAAGCGACAAATAGTAGTTGCCGCTTTTTTGATACTAACAATTATGGGTTATAATAAGTTAAATTTGATGATTGGAAGTGAATATATGTGGATGGTAAAGTCATTTGGTCAATTAACTTTGAACGAATTATTTGATATTTATCAACTGAGATGCGAGGTGTTTGTAGTAGAACAAAAGATTACTTTGCAGGATATTGATGATAATGACAAGAAGGCATGGCATGTTTTTTTGCTTAACGATCAAAATCACGTTATTGCTTATGGTCGAATATATAAACAAGATTACTATATAACTTTTGGAAGAATTGCTGTTTCTGCCGAACAACGTGGGAAACATTTGGGAACAAAATTAGTTCAGAGAGTGATGAGGGTTATTAAAGAAAAATATCCTCATAAAGAGATTATTATTGAGGCACAAAAATACGTTGAAAATTTATATGCTTCATTTGGCTTTCGACCAGAAGGAGAAGTTTTCATGGAGGGAAATGTTGAACATGTAAATATGGCCCACGAACCGCTTTTTAAATAATAATTATGATATTTTAAAAATTAAAATTTATTATTTTATTTAGTACTAAAAACCACTATTATAGAATAGTGGTTTTTTAGTTTAAATGATATTATTCTTTCCGTTAATTGTTAATAAATTTCATGAAATGCCGGTATTATGATTATGAAAATCATTAGTTAATGTTATGGATTACACAATTGGATTGAGTACACTAATGAAGTGATATGACTAACTTTTCCAACTATCAAACGAAGGGGTTCTTTGTTTTTAATTATGAATTGCCACTATTAATCCCGTTGTCATGGGTGTTAAGATATGTGATATGGGAAACAATATAATTGTAAAAATTTCTTAGAAAAATTTTTTATAAGATAAAAATTGCTTTATGATTAGTCTTTGTGTTCTCTTATAAGGAGTATATTTTGATATTTTTTACTTATATACTTGATTAGTAACAGCTAATATAATATACTGTAAAAGTAAGGTAAAGATTAAAGAATTCACGCCAGGGGATTTGAATGTACAAAAAAAGCACTCAAATAGAGTGCTTTCTACGATTAGAGAGGTTCAAGAACTGTAGCATAGTTATGAGAAGTAACAATCTAATAAGTAAAGATCTATGAAATAAAAGAGCACACGTGTCTAAGACTAATAAGCAGTAGGAGTGGAAAGCCTTAGCTGATGTGAATGTTGAGAATGTGACAGAAACTTATTACCTCTCTAATCTACACTCTATATTTAATCACACTTTACGAAATTTTACCAGGGAATTCTCATAATTATGATGCTTATTTACCAAAGAAGTACTATCTGTTAGGTAGTACTTCTTTTTATTTTGGAATTGCCATGAACACAACCGTATTATTTGATGGGAATGAGTTCTTTTCACCGAATTCATCAAAGGAAATACTTTCACCAGGAGCTCCCAATTCATGTTTAACGTCTTTCGTAATGGTTAAAAGATGTTCATGATCACGATCAATATCGTCAAGGGTGACGGCGTCTAATTCTACTTTTTCACCAGATGGCATTTTTACGGTAACTTTTCTAAGATCATGAACTCCATCGGCTTTGATTGCAAATGGGACATTTACTAGCATGTTATTTCCTCCTTTATACTTCATTATTCATTATACATATTTTTTGTTTGCATTTACAATATCTTTTATATTTTATAAATGATACATTTATCTTAATTTGTCACACTTTGAATTTTTTTATCAATTTCTCTCTTATGATCGAATAAAAAATGAAGCTATAAAAATAAAAAAATTTTTTTATGGACCAATGTTGGGCCAATTTATAAAAGTTAGGGTTGTTAGCAAATTTGTTTAGAGATTATAAGTGTGTAATGATGAAAAGTGAATTCAAATTTGTCGAAGGGATGATTATTTATGTCAGAGAAAAACAACATTGCGGCTTATGACATATTAAAGCCTAATTGGTATGTCAATCAGATGAAAGGTTGGAGCTTTAAAAGCTATTTGTTGCTCCTATTTGGTTTGGGAGTCATTGCTGGATCAACTGTCACACAACCACTTTCGTTTATTGCGATTATGACGATGTTAGCGGGGATGCTCGGATTTACTACTACCATTTCAATTACTAATACGAAACCATTAAATGGAATTTTTGGTTTGATTAGTGCTTTGATTTATATCTATGTTGCATTCACTGCTAAGAATTACAATGATATTATTCTCCAAACTACATACATTGTACTTTTGGATATTCCGGTCTTGTTAATTCCTAGTTGGGCTACTAATGTTGATGAACATATTAAGAAATTGACTGTTAAGGGTAACCTAAAAAAAACGTTTATGAATTGGGGGTTGACAGCTCTTTTCTTTGTTGTAGTATTAGGAGCTTTATATGCCTGGGAGCATGGATACAGTGATAGCCCTCGTCCTTTTGTAGATAGTTTTGCGGCCACAATTGGAATTACTGGTGCTTTACTTACGACTTTAAGGTTTCGGGATACTTATTATTTCTGGCTTGCCCAGGGGATTTTCTCGATTATTCTGTGGGGCATTACTGCATATCAGGGTGGTGCCAATTGGACGTTATTCTTAACTTACATTTTGTACTTATGTAATGATTTGTTAAGCTTCTTTGACAAAAACATTGCATGGTTCCATACGAAACCAACCAATCATTAATATTTAAATTGAAAGGACAGTGACTAGATGGTCACTGTCCTTTTTTATGATTTGGTACTGTATCCAGTTTGATAATTAATATTGTATCCTGGCTCGACGTTAAAAATGTACACGTTAAAGTGAATTTGATTACTTCCGACTGATTGGGCTCTCATTTGGACACCACGACTAAGTAATTCATTATTTCGATAAATCGGAGTGACCTGATATCTAACGTAGTTATTTGGATTTTCTTTTAGATAAGTAGCAATATCATCCTCATGATAAAGCATTAATGGGGAATTTAACGTTCTTGTCCCAGTTATTAAGTTTTTGGGATTATTGTTTTCACCACATAGTTGGTAACCAATCAGATGACTTCGGTTATATAACCAACCACTGTTGGTGTGTTTATGGTGCCATCCAGTGGGATTAAAGGTAAGTGGTTCACGTTTCTTAGTGGGCATTGTTTTAACGTTTAACATACCGTTAGCATCGGTGGCTCGGTTAAGATGATCAAGGTTACTAAATCGTAACCAGGGGCGTTTATTATGCAATTCATCAGTAGAAAAATTAGGATTATTATGATCAACTTCTACTTCTTGATTTCCGTCGTAATTTAAATCACTTAATTTTAAATCTGTTGCATGCTTCAATTGGTATTGAAGTTTTTTAAGCTTTGATCTTTTAGTATCAACTTGCCCTTGAAGTTGATTAATGCTTTTTTCAAGTTGCTGGGTACTTTCATTATCATGGGGGCTTTTATGTTCTTTTGAATTGGTTTGTTGTGAACATCCAGCAAGTAATAAGGATAATACCATGATTGGAAATAGCAGGAACTTTTTCATCGTTTAGCCCTCCGATATCCAGCTGCTTGTGCGTCTGCCTCCGAATTAAAGTAGATGACGTTTTGGCTGTTAATTTTGTAACCCGTTTGGCCAGGGACATGATAAATGTGTGAATTTTTATTTCCAACGATTCGCTGAGCGTTTGAAGTATTGATGTCATTGCTATTACTTTGATCTTGATGATTTGGTGTAGGTTTTGTTTTTAAGGTATCGGAGTCGTTTGTTTTGACATTTGAGACTGGATTAATCGATACATATCTACTGTTTAGATCATTTTCCGTATGATTGATTTGTTTTGATAGTTGTTGATTCTGTTCAATGAGTGCTTTTTTCTGGGAAATTAATTCTGATCTACTAGATTTTGAAGCAGACAGAATTACTGCCGGAGTAGTGAATAGTAATGAGGTACAGCCGATTAATATTATTGCTTTCTTGATTCGATGCATGGTTATTATGCTCCGTTTCTACTTAATATAATTAGAATATCATAAAAAATAAAAGCAAAAAATTATATTTACAAAGCAAATGAAAGATAGTAATATTTAATACGAACAGATGTTCGGGCAGGTGATATTTTGAATTATGATGATGAACCTCATGGTGTTTACTTTTTCATTGATAATAAGTCTTTTTATGCAAGTTGTGAGAGTGTTAAACGTGGACTTAATCCACTTCGTTCGATTTTGGTGGTTATGTCGGAACAAGCTAATACAAATGGAGGATTAATACTGGCCGCTTCTCCTATGGCAAAAAAGTTATTTGGGATTAGCAACGTTAGTCGTCAGCGTGATCTTCCTGATGATGAAAGGTTGTTGATTGTTCCTCCACGAATGAACTTATACATTAAAAAGAATCTACAAATTAATGATATTTTTGCTGAATTTACTGATGAACACGACATTTTGCCATACTCAATTGACGAGTCATTATTGGATATGACTCATACTTGGAGATTGTTTGGTAGTAGTTTGAGGGAAGTGGCCCTTAAAATTCAAGAGGAGGTCAGAAGCCGTTTAGGACTGTATACAACGGTTGGGATTGGTGACAATCCCGTTCAAGCTAAGCTAGCGTTAGACGTTTATGCAAAGCATGATTACGACCTGATTGGTGAGATTCATTACGAAGATGTTCCTGATAAGATTTGGAATATCAATAGATTAACGGATGTTTGGGGAATTGGAAAAAGAACAAAAGTCCATCTAAAGCGACTTCATATTAATAATATGTATGAATTGGCGCATGCTAACCCGTATCTGTTGAAAGAAAAAATGGGAGTCATTGGATTACAGCTATTTGCCACTGCATGGGGAATTGATCGAAGTAACTTGAGACAACCCCTGCATGCTAAAGAAAAAAGTTACAGTAATTCTCAGGTACTTCCACGTGATTACGTTAAGCGGGATGAGATTGAAGTTGTTATTAGAGAAATTGCGAGTCAGGTTGCTTCACGAATTCGTAATCATGGACTGCAAGCCGGATGTGTGACGTTATGGGTTGGCTTTTCTTTTTCAATAAAACAGCTTATTGGTAGCAATGGTTTTTCTCAGTCAATGAAAGTTGAACCAACAGATGATGATCATGACCTTGGTCGTTATTTAATTGAATTGTTTGAAAGGAACTGGCACGGTGAAGTTGTGCGAAATATTGGAGTTGACTACAGTCATCTCTCAAATAAGGTTGGAGAACAATTAAACCTATTTAAGGATAATCAAAATATGATTAAACAAAATGTGTTAAATAAAACCGGTGATCAAATTCGAAAACGGTTTGGTAACACGGCTTTATTAAATGCCAATAGTTTGTGTGTCGGTGCTACCGCAATTTCAAGATCTAATTTGGTTGGCGGACACAATGGAGGCAATTCTTATGAGTAATGATGTGATTTTTATTGGGAATCAAGTTTTATCCCATATTAATCATCTATTTTTGCGAATTCCTAAGACCCGCTACTGGATGATGATTGTTAATAACACTTTTGATAAAGAGTACGATTGGTTTTTGAGTTCTAAGAAGAAGTATCAACAGGAGCGATCGCAACCAATCTATGTTATTTCTGATTACGACTTGGAACTTTTAGAAAAGGTAGTTAACTATGTAACTGAATATAACCTGTTAACCATTTATTATCGTAATTTTGATGACATGGTTTGGCCTGATTCACAGAAGAAAATTCAAGATTAACTTAAAGTTAGGAGAACGTTATGAACGAAGAAGCTGTACATGATTTTTTTAAGTTTGATTATCATGATCGTGGGATTAAAAAATGGCAGGGTTATTTTTTATCAGATCATACCAGTAAACTAAATCAAATAAAGAAAGAAAAGGATAATGAGCAAACCAGAAAATTAGATGATCAGATGGATCACTCAAAAATTGATGAAATTCTGCAAAAATCGTTTGTCAGTCGACTGAGAGTGGAACTACAGTATGCTTATTATGACAAAAACGAACTAAAAGTGGAACAAATTATCGGTAGGATGAAAGGGTATTATAAGAACTTAGTAATTGTGGGAGACCAAATTCTTAAATGGAATGAAATTGTGAGTGCTAAATTAATAAAATAAACTAGGATGATGGCTTTATTATTTATCATTAATGTCTTACAATGTAGTTGTTAGAGATTTCACATATGGTGAAAAATATATCATAAGGAGAATTATTATGGCACTTAGTAATTACTTTACCGGCATCCAACATGTTGGTATTCCAGCAAAAGATTTAGATGAAACGATTGATTTTTATAAGAAGTTAGGTTTTGATAAAGCTGGTCAATTCATGTATCAAGGAAATCGTTGTGCTTTTATGAAGTATGGCAATTTAATGATTGAGACATGGGAGGGCGATCCAGTTGCTGATAAAGATGGCGCTATTAACCATATCTCATTAAACACTACTGATGCTGACGCAGCGTTTAAAGAAGCTAAGAAAATGGGCTTAGATGTTCAGGAAGATGAAATTGATACTCGTCCATTCTGGGATAAGGGAATCCGTTTCTTTAACATTTATGGGCCTAACCACGAAAAAATTGAATTCTGTCAAATTGTTTAGTTTATAGTTTGAATGTTTATATTAAGACGTGGCGATACACGTCTTTTTGTTTGCTGGAAGTTAGATGCTTGCCAATTAAATATATCTCCATTATGATATAGACTAAAGGTTTTAAGAACGAGTTTTATTAAAAATATGAGAGGAGGATGAATATGTTAGATCAAACTAAAAGATTTTTGCGCGATCAAGGATATCATTACAAAAAAACATATATCAGACCGTTAATTACTCCAGATAACGTCTATGTATTTCGCTTCGGTAAGGATAATTTAAATAATCGGCTCATTATTCGTTATGGCCATGGATGGACAGGGCGACAAAGAATTAAGGAAATTGATCTTCGATTGCATAAACAAAAGCATCCTCGGATTTTTAAGACAGAACGAGGATTGCTTAAGTATTTGGCTGGTCATTTGAAACAACACGAGCAGAAGCTTAAAAAAATTGAGGACAATAAAAATAATGCATCCAATTAACGGGTGCTTTTTTTATAAAAAGAATGAGGGGTAACAATGAACTTAGTCGAGATTTCAGTTGAAACCAGTCACGAAGCAGTTGATGCGGTCGCTAATATTTTAATGGACTTTGGAGCAAATGGAGTTCAGATTAATGATAGAAATGATTATGAAGTTTTAAAACGAGAATCTAATTGGGATCAGTATGAATTGGGAGATTCTAAAGCTGATAACGATCTAGTTAACGCTAAAGTAAGTGCTTATTTTCAGGATGATATTGAGGTAGATGCGACCGTAAAAAAGATTCATGAAAAAGTTGCTGATTTAACGCGGTTCGGTTTGAATCCTGGTAAAAATGTGATAAATGTTCATGATGTAAAAGATGAGGATTGGGCGACATCTTGGGAAAAGTATTATCATCCAGAACGGGTGACACGATTTTTAACCGTTGTCCCAAGTTGGGAAGACTATGATGTCAAAAGCTCTGACGAGTTGATGGTAAAATTAGACCCTGGAATGGCATTTGGAACCGGCACCCATCCTACTACTAAACTTGCCATGCAAGCACTTGAGATTGTTATTAAAGGAAACGAAAGAGTGTTTGACGTTGGAACTGGATCTGGAGTGCTATGTATTGCAGCGAGGAAACTTGGTGCTGGCAATATAAATGCTTATGATGTCGATAAGGTGGCCGTTAAATCAGCTGAAAAAAACATTGAATTAAATTCTGGGATGAAGGGAATCAACGTTAGTGTTAATAATTTGTTAAATGGAATCGATGAAAAAGCAGATATTGTGGTAGCTAATATTTTAGCTGAGATTATCATTCCGTTAATCCCGCAAGCAGAACGATGTTTAAATGAAGGTGGTGTGTTCATTACTTCCGGTATTATTGCCGATAAATTAGAGCTAGTGATTGACGCGCTAAAAAAACATCATTTTAAGGTTGATCAAGTTTTAAGTATGGATGATTGGCGATCAGTAATTGCAAAGAAAGATAGTGAGGTTAATTAATTGCAACACTACTTTTTAGATAAGCCACTAAAAGTGGGTCAAATTGTTAAACTTCCAAACGATGTTACACATCATTTTGTTGGGGTTATGAGAGCAAAAGCTGGAACCAAGGCGGAGTTTGTTTCTAGCCAAAATATTATTTATATTGGGGAATTAGTTGATGAAACGTCCTCAACAATTAAGATTGTTGATGTAACTAGTCAAAATACTGAACTTCCGGTTAAAGTAACGATTATTTGTGGAATCCCGAAGGCGAGCAAAGCCGACCTCATCACGCAAAAGGCAACCGAAATGGGGGTCAGTGAGATTATTTTTGTGCCTACTGAGTGGTCAATTGCTAAATGGGGGAATAAGGCACCTAAGAAGATTAAGAGACTTCAAAAAATCGCTCAAAGTGCTGCCGAACAATCTCACCGAAATGTTATTCCAATGGTGAAGTACACCGATTCAATCACTACGGTAAAAAAACTTAGTAGTGATCAAAAAGTTGTGGCCTATGAGGAATCGGCTAAACAGGGTGAAAACAGTAAATTGTATGAATGTGTGTCGAAAATGAAGCCTGGCAAAAGCTTGACCGCTTTTTTTGGACCTGAAGGTGGAATTTCACTTAAAGAAATCGAACAATTAAAGCAAGATGGTTTTGTTCCCGTCGGATTGGGGCCGAGGATTTTGCGAACTGAATCAGCGCCTTTATATTTTTTATCAGCCGTTTCAACTATATTAGAATTAAAACAAGGTGAGTAGGATATAATGTCGAAAATTAAAGAATGGACACCACAAGAAATCTTTCGTGATGCTTCTGAGTATCTTGATGATAGTGATGTTCAAATGATAAAAAAAGCATATAAATTTGCCAAAATTGCTCATGAGGGGCAAGAACGTGCTTCTGGGCAGCCTTATATTAATCATCCTGTTGAGGTGGCAGGCATTTTAACTGATCTTCATATGGATGCAGAAACGATCACGGCTGGTTTTCTTCATGATGTGGTTGAAGACACCGGTGCAACGATTGAAGATGTTACTGAACTTTTTGGTAAACACGTTTCATTAATCGTTGATGGGGTTTCAAAGCTTAGTAAGATTAAGTATAAATCGAGTAAAGAACAACTTGCTGAAAATCACCGGAAACTATTACTAGCAATGTGCAAAGACATTCGAGTAATGATTGTTAAATTAGCGGATCGATTGCATAACATGGAAACGTTAGATGCTCTTCGCCCAGATAAGCAAAAGCGAATTGCTCAAGAAACTTTAGATATCTATGCCCCTTTAGCCGATCGGCTCGGAATTGGAACGATTAAGTGGGAATTAGAAGATCTTTCTTTGCGTTACTTAAAGCCTGATGATTACTATCAAATTGTTGATTTGATGAATTCCAAGCGGAATGAGCGAGTGGCCTATGTTGATAACGCTGTAAAAAAGGTGCAACAAGCGATAAAAGGACTGGGAATCAAAGGAGAGGTATATGGAAGACCTAAACATATCTACTCCATTTATCGGAAGATGCATGACAAACATAAAGACTTTAAAGAAATCTATGATCTACTGGCTGTTCGGGTGATTGTGAAATCAGTAAAGGATTGTTATGCAGTTTTAGGTGCAATCCACACTGAATGGAAACCGTTCCCAGATCGGTTTAAGGATTACATTGCAATGCCCAAGCCTAATATGTATCAATCGTTGCATACTACAGTTGTTGGTCCTGAAGGCAAACCACTTGAAATTCAAATTCGAACTGAGGAAATGCATCGAATTGCTGAGTATGGTGTTGCTGCTCACTGGGCTTATAAAGAAGGTAAAAAGGACGAGGTTGAAAGTAATAAAAACAATGTTCAACTCAATCTTTTTAAAAAGATCATTGAAATTCAAGAGGAGTCAGAGGACGCCTCTGATTTCATGGATAGTGTCCAAGGGGATTTATTTAGCGACCGAGTTTATGCCTTTACTCCATCAGGTGATGTTATTGAATTACCCAAGGGGTCAATTCCGATTGATATGGCTTACTCAATTCATACGGATGTTGGTAATTCAACCACAGGGGCACGAGTTAATGGTAAATTAGTTCCCCTAGATTATGAAATTAAAAATGGAGATATTGTTGATATTATCACTTCCAGTAGCTCCGACGGTCCTGGCAAAAACTGGATGGGCATGGTTAAAACGCGTCGTGCTAAGCATAAGATTAAGCAATTTTTCAAACGGAGTAGTCACGATGATGACATTAATTCTGGAAGAGAAATACTTGAAAAAGAAATTGTCGATTCTGGATTTGATCCGGCTACCATTTTAACTGATGATAATTTATCCCGTGTTATCAATGAAATGCATTATACAAGTATCGATAATTTATATGCAGCCATTGGGTTTGGTGATATTCAACCTAACGGAGTTGTTAATCGTTTACTAGAACCAGAAAAAGATGAAATTGAGAAGAAACGACAAAAAGATGCCGAACGTGATGTATTAGAAGGTCATAAAACCATCTCACATGAGAGTGAGGACGCAGAACAAGGAAAGAAACCAGAAGATAACATCAAGATTCAAGGCGTTGACAACCTATTAGTTCATATCAGTCGTTGTTGTGATCCGGTTCCAGGAGATGACATTGAAGGATACATCACAATGGGAAATGGTATCTCAGTTCATAGAAGTAATTGTCCTAACTTAATTCAAGCAAAGAATGGTAATAATCGAATTATTAATCTTAGTTGGCGTAAAACTGATAATAATGTCATTACTTATAGTAGTGATTTAGAGATTCAGGGATACAACCGAAGTGGTCTTTTAAACGATATCTTAAAACGAGTTAATTCTGCTACTAAGAATTTGAATTCAGTTGAAGGAAAGGTCATTCACGAGGACCTTGTTTCTATCCGAGTCTCTGTGGGCGTAAGAAATATTCAACAGCTAAATCGCATTATTGATAGTGTGAGTGCTGTTCCTGATGTTTATGAAGTTAAACGAACGGAAGGATGAGGAAGATTGAAATTAGTGATTCAACGAGTTAACCATGCAAGCGTAAGTATTGATGGTAAAATAAACGGGAAAATCGGTAACGGATATATGATCTTAGTTGGTGTTACAGAATCCGATGGACAAGATGAAATTGATCATCTTGTTCATAAGGTTGCTCATCTAAGGATTTTTGAAGATGAGCATGGCAAGATGAATTTAAACATCCAGCAAGTTAACGGCTCAATTCTTTCTGTTTCGCAATTTACATTACTTGCTGACACCAAAAAGGGAAATCGCCCAACTTTCACTGGAGCTGGTAATCCTGAGCACGCTAAACTCATTTACGAAAAGTTTAATGACGCACTCAGAGAGATCGGATTGAAAGTTGAAACTGGCGTGTTTGGTGCCGATATGAACGTTGATTTAGAGAACCATGGTCCTGCCACATTTATTTTGAATTATCAGAAAAAAGGAAAGATTTAACATGACAAATGCAGTTTGGGATTTTGATGGAACACTTTTTAATACTTACCCGTACATGGTGACTTCGTTTTGTAAGGCGTTAGCTGAGAATGGAGTGAGTGATGTTAACTTTGATCCTGAGTCAATCTATGAAGATATGCGAGTTCATTCATTGGGCTCAGCTGAGACCAAATATTGCGCTGAATTTAATCTTAATCGAGATCAATTTCTAAAAGACTATAAAAAGTTTGAAGTTGATGAAGTTATGTTAGCAAAGCCATTTAAAGGGGTTCAATCTGTTTTGTTAAAAGTTTTAAAAACGGATGGAAAGAACGGACTTTTAACTCATAGAGATGACCAAGCATTAACTCTACTTGATCATTTTGACTTAAAAAGACTGTTTACTGGTTTTGTTACCAGCAAACAGTCTTTTAAAAGGAAACCTGATCCGGGGTCTTTGAATTATTTAATTGAAAAGATGAATTTAGATCGATCTGATACTTTTATGATTGGTGATCGACGTTTGGATGTTGATGCAGGTCATAATGCAGGAATTAAAACCATCCTTTTCGATCCTGACTACGTAATTGCTGAATCAGGAGACCCAGATTACGTAGTTCATGATTTTAACGATATGTTAAGTTTAATTAAATGAGCTTAGCACGCCGTCTAATAAGGGTCCAAATGTCTCCCCAAATAATACAACGTGCATTAGTGAGTAATAGAAGCGGTACCAACCGACCCGGTTTTCAAAACCCGGTTCAATTGGATAGGTGTCATTGTAACCGCGGTAGAAATCGCGGTTAAATCCACCAAAGACGGTTGTTACACCAAGGTCGTATTCACGGTCGCCGAAATAAACGTCTGGATCAATTAACATCGGCTCATGATTAGCTGTAAAAATAGCATTTCCAGACCAGAGGTCTCCGTGGAGCAGGCTTGGGGTACTGGGATGTTTTGTGTAGTAGTCAATAATTTGTTGTCTCATAACTTGATAATGTTGGTCTCTGGAATCATTCCAGCGGCCTTTTTCTTTTGCTATTTTTACCAACGGATCAATTCGTTGTTCGACGTAGAATTTTTGCCAAGTGTCTTGCCAGGTGTTATTTTTTGGTATTTTTCCAGCATCAAAGTTTTGGTCTAATCCAAACTGATCGTTATGAATTTTATGAACGTTTGCGACCATTTTGCCAAGATCGTATTGGTTTCCAGAACCAACGTCAATCCAGTCTAGGATTAAAAAGCCGTCACCATCAATTTCACCAGATGCTACTACCGTTGGTACGTTGGCCGCTTTCGATAACAAGTGAATTCCTTCAACTTCATGATCAAAGAATACTTTTCCACGATTAGGCTGGACCTTCATAAAGTAAGTTTTATCTGGAGTTTTAACTTGGTACGAGTCATTGATGTCTCCGCCTGAAACCGGAGTTAACGATTCAACGTTCTTTAATGGTAATTGAGTAATCCAATCTTGATTTAATTTTTTCATAGTAAACTCCCTTCTAATAAGTCTTGTTTACATAATTATTGATTCCATTGGTTACATCATTTGCAACGAGATTTTGGTAACTAGCATTTTTAATCTTACTAAAGTCATGGTCATTATTAATGTATCCCATTTCGAGTAAAACCGATGGGATTGAGACATCCCTAATCACTAAATAGTTACCAACTTGGACACCACGATTATTAAGGGGAACATCATCCATATTGGAATTGATATCAGATGCCAGTTGTTTTGATTTTCCTGAATGATAGTAGTAGCTGGTAAATCCACTTGCGGTGTTATCGGTACTGGATGAATCAAAATGGAAACTCACGAAGAGGTTGGCATGATTATCAGTTGAAAAATCGGGTCGTTTGTATAGGCTAACCGTCTTATCTGAATCCCTTGTCATGATAACATGCGCACCACGATTACGCAGCTTATTTGCGACTTGTTGGGCTAGTTTAAGGGTGTAGTTTTTTTCTTTTTGCCCGCTGGTTGATAGTGCACCCGAGTCACTTCCTCCATGACCAGGGTCTAAGACGATGGTTGTTTCTGATAGTTTAGTGGCTTTATTAAGCTTACGATTATTGACTAACCAAGTAGGTACCCAACCAATCTTTTGGTTTTGATATACAACTCTGTACCAGTTGTCTTTTTCACTTAGAATTTGAAGTCTAGTTCCTCGGTTAATGGTTTTGACCGTACGATATTCAATCCCTGGACCGGATTTTATGTCCAGGTTATTAAAGCCAATACTGACATTATTTTTTATTAACATAACTAAAAGGATAATCAAGGTTACGCCCACAATTATCAAAGTAGTGTAAAAACCGCGTTTATTTTTTATGTATAAATTTATATTCATCTTTTCGACCTCATTAATGATACGATTACTCATAATAGTATAACTTTTTGTCTTTTTGTTTAAGCATATAATAAAAATACTCACTAGAATCTTGACAATTTATGTGGGTTTTATTAGTCTTAAAGTGATTTAAAATACTGTTGACGATGAATAGTAACCGTTTAGTGGTCTGAAGAGAACGTCCAAGTGCTGAGAGGGCGTGTCCTATAAATGGTAAAGACGCATCGAGGTAAAATGAATAAACAAAAGAAACTAAAAAAGGTGGTACCGTGCTAATTGCGCCCTTGTGATTACATGGTGCGCTTTTTTTATGCTTTTGACTCAACTAAATGAGAGGAAGATTAGTACATGAAGCGAACAACGTATGCTGGAAACGTTAACGAGGATTATTTAGATCAAGAAGTAGTCTTAGATGGATGGGTTGCTAAAAAGCGTAACTTGGGAAGTCTTATTTTTATTGACTTACGTGATCGTGCTGGGATCGTTCAGTTGGTTTTTAATGAAAAAAATGGCAAAGAAGCCTTTAAAGTAGCCGAATCAGTTAAAAATGAGTATGTTATCCAGATTAAAGGAAGAGTGGTTGCTAGAGCAGAAAAAGAAATTAATCCGGATATCCATACCGGAAAAGTTGAAGTTGATGTTTCTGACGCTAAGGTTTTAAGCACCTCCAAGCAAACCCCATTTGAAATCAAAAATGATATCAATGCGTCTGATGACTTAAGATTAAAGTATCGTTATCTTGATCTTAGACGTCCAGTGATGCAAAAGGGATTATTGATCCGGAATCGGATCTTACAGTCTACTCACAAGTATTTTGACGAAAATGGATTTATCGATATTGAAACCCCAGATCTAACGGTTTCAACTCCAGAGGGAGCAAGAGACTACCTAGTCCCATCAAGAGTATATCCGGGATCATTTTATGCATTACCTCAGTCTCCGCAGCAGTTTAAACAGTTACTGATGGGAGCTGGATTTGATCGCTATTATCAAATTGCACGGTGCTTCAGAGATGAAGACTTACGGGGTGATCGTCAACCAGAATTTACCCAGATTGATATGGAGACTTCATTTCTTTCTGCTGAAGAAATTCAGGAAATCACAGAAGGATTAATTAAAAAAGTCATGAAAGATACGGTTGACGTTGATGTTAATTTGCCCTTTGAGAGGATTACTTGGCAGGAATCAATGGACCGATTTGGTACAGATCAACCGGATACTCGCTTTGGGATGGAATTAAAGGATCTTTCGGACGTAGTTACTGGGTCCGACTTTAAGGTATTTGATTCAGCAATTAAAGATGGTGGTCAGGTTAAAGCCATTGCTATTCCTGGTGGTGCAGCAAAATTTTCAAGAAAAGATATTGATAAGTACGGTGAATACGTAAAGCGTTTTGGCGCTAAGGGACTTGCATGGATGAAAGTCACTGATGATGGATTCTCTGGCCCAATCGCTAAATTCTTTAAAGATCCAGAAATGGTAAGTAAAATTAAAAAAGCCACTGGGGCAAAAGACGGTGACTTGTTATTATTTGCTGCTGATCGGAGTAAGGTAGTGGCTGATACTTTAGGATACCTCCGGGTTGCCATTGCCAATGAGTTAAATATGATTCCAGAAGACAAGTATAATTTCCTTTGGATTGTTGATTGGCCACTATTTGAATATGATGAGGGTGCTGGGCGTTGGGTTGCTGCTCACCATCCATTTACGATGCCAAATGTAGGTGACGAACATTACCTAAATGATGGAGAAGATCCCCACAAAGCGCATGCTCAAAGTTATGATATTATTCTGAATGGACTGGAGCTTGGTGGAGGATCAATTCGTATTCATACACGTGATCTTCAAGAAAAGATGTTTAAAGCCCTCGGATTTACTAAGGAAAGTGCGGAGAATCAATTTGGGTATTTCCTTAGAGCATTAGATTATGGTTTTCCACCACATGGTGGTTTGGCAATTGGATTAGATCGTTTTGCTAGGTTATTAGCACATCGTGGTAATATTCGAGATGTAATTGCCTTCCCTAAGAATTCAAAGGCAGTTGAACCATTGACTGGTGCTCCTACACCTGTTTCTGACAAACAGTTAGATGAATTAGGCATTTCAGTCGATAAAAAGGATAATTAAATATTAGCTAAAAGTTGTGGTAACCCCACAACTTTTTATTTTTTTTAAATTTTGGAATGGTATACTAGTTATGAATTTCTAAATGATCAGGGGCTACTTAAATGGACGACGTACAAAAAATTTTAAAGCGACATCAGTACATATCTAAGTTCTCGACCGCCTTCGTGTACGGAATCATGGTTTCAATTGCGATGAATTTCTTTTGGACTCCCGGACACATTTATTCTTCAGGAGTTACCGGTTTTGCACAGCTATTGGATACTCTTACAGAACGGTATTTTCCATTTACAATTTCAGCTGCTTTGGGACTTTTCTTACTGAACATTCCAATGTTTATTTTGTCTTGGAAACAAATTGGTCATCAGTTTACCATGTTTACGTTCGTTTCCGTTGTGGTTGCCAGTGTTATGATCAAAATATTACGGCCACTGACTCTGACAACGGATCCATTGATTTGTGCTATCTTTGGTGGTGCCATTAACGGATTTGGAGTGGGTCTGTCGCTTAAAAATGGGATTTCTACTGGTGGGTTAGATATCTTAGGAATTGTTATCCAACGTAAAACCGGTAAATCAATTGGGACAATTAATCTGATATTCAATACTTTTATCATCTTATCAGCGGGATTCTTTTATGGTTGGCCCTATGCTTTTTATTCAGCAATTGGAGTCCTAGTTAACGCGAAAGCGATGGATCTGGCATATACAAGGCAACAAATCGTGCAAGTAATGGTAGTTACTGATCGTCCTAAGACGGTGGTTGATAGTATTCAAAATCACCTTAGGAGAGGTATTACGATTATTCATAATGCTGAGGGAGCCTATAACCATAAAAAAAAGTCGGTTTTGTTCACCTCAATTTCACGATATGAAATGACCGAATTTGAAGCGGCTTTAAATGAATCTGATCCAGATTCATTTGGAGTGGTTGTGGATGTTGATAAGGTACTAGGGAATTTCTATGAAAAGAAGCGAAAATAGCTTATTAAGTTAGAGTGTCCCGGTTTTTTCTTTATGATATAATGTCTCATTGTAATTATTGAAAATGGTGGTTTAAGTGAAAGTCATGTATACATGGTTAATTAAAATAGTTTCCGCAATTTTTTATTTTCGACCAAAGAAAAATATATATTATGTTATGAGTTTCGATAATAACCTTAGGTTGATTAAACAGATTGCCACTAACACGCCCATTGGACAAGAATTAGTCGTATTATACGAACCCGAAATTGAAGCTGCAGCAACTGATTTGAGTGCATTTGGAATCAAGACGATTCCCTTTAATGAAAACGCTAAATTTGCGTTATTTACCGTTCCTCAATTAATGTCAGCTCGAGTTTTGTTCTGTGATAATTACTTCCCATTTTTGGCTGGTTTAGTACGACCAAAGAGTAAGATGAGAATTGTTCAATTGTGGCATGCTGATGGTGCCATTAAATGTTTTGGATGGGAAGATCCCACGACCAAGAAAAGATCGTTTTTCGATAGACTTAGATTTCAAAGTGTGTACAATCATTTTGATGACTTTGTGGTAGCTTCAAAAGCGATGGGAAAGATCTTTGAACGCAGTTATCATGAAGTTCCTAGTAAAATGAAATATTTAGGCTATCCACGTTCGGATCGATTGTTTAAGGAACGCTGGAGAAGAGTTGCCAGACATCGTGTTTATCAGGTTGCTCCAGAATTAAAGGGTAAAAGAGTCATTTTGTATGCTCCAACATATCGGGATGGCTTAGAGTTTGAACCTCCAAAAAGTATTGGCGAAGCATTGACCGCCGATCCAAATGCGATTACAGTGGTTAAACTTCATCCCTTACTCAGGGATCAGGAAGCACGTATTAGAAAGTTTTCAAACGGAAATATTCGTTTTTATAATCAACTTTCAACGTCTGATTTACTTTCAGTTTGTGACACACTTGTAACGGACTATTCTTCAGTTGCCTTTGATTTTAGTTTATTGCCACAAGCACGATCAATGATTTTCTTTATGTTTGATTTAGAACAATACGAAAAAGACCCAGGAATTCAAAAGGATTTCTTACAGTGGTTACCATCTAAACCAATCACTAAGGTTGATCAGTTGAATAAAGCCATTGTGGATAATCAAAAAATTGATTTTACTAATTTTAATAAACACTGGAACACTTATAATGATGGGTATGCAACCGAACGGGTTATTAAAAAGTATGTTTTACAAAATAATTAGATAAACAGAAAAGGGAGAGTGCTGAGCTTGAAGGAAGTTTGGGCCTTACTTAAGGAACAATTTGAAAATTTGGGCATTATTTTTCGAATTTCAAAGTATGAAGATAAGGCTACGTATCAAAGTCATTATTTGGGCTTAGTCTGGGAGTATCTTTATCCGCTGATTCAAATTGCAATTTACTGGTTAGTCTTTGGTGTTGGGTTAAAGGGTAGTACCGGACACAACGGCAGTTATCTCCCATGGATGGTCATTGGGATTACTCCTTGGTTTTTTATGAACCGAGTTACACTAGACGCCTCTAAGAGTATTTATCAACGAGCTGGGTTAGTTTCAAAGATGAAGTTTCCAATTAGCATTTTACCTTCGATTAAGTTAGTCAGTAACTTGAGTTCTTTTTGGACAATGTTGGCGTTTTCAATTGTAATTGGTTATCTTTATGGAGTTCGACCGAGTTTGTTCTGGTTCCAGTGGATTTATTACTTTATTGCCATGATTGCTTGGTTAATTGCTTTTGGCATTTTTAATTCGACCATTACCGTCTTGGTACGAGATTATCATGTCATGTTGCAATCGTTTATGAGAATGCTGTTCTACATCTCAGGAGTTCTATTTAACTTTGAATCGTCTGCATCATTTCCGCCATTTTTAATCAGAATTTTGGAGTTGAATCCGTTTTTTTACATTGTTCAAGGATTCAGGGATTCAATGTTATCGAGTAGCTGGTTTTGGGAGAAGCCACTGTTAACCGTGATTTTTTGGTTGATGACGTTATTTTTCTTTTTAATTGGATCTCATCTTCACTTTAAATTTAGATCGCATTTTGTTGATTTAGTATAGGTAAAAATAACATGAATGGAAAACAAATTAAAAACAAGTTAATTAATGGGATTAAGTTGACTATTCGCACTGGGCTCATCGTTTTAAACGATGGGTTTATTTGTTTACCAACTAAAAAAAATGAAGTAATGTTTGAAAGTTTTAATGGTAGGGATATAAACGATAATCCAGCCGCCATTTACCTTGCGTGGGTGAAGCAACATCCTCATGATGCTAAAAAAGCCTATTTTGGTGTCAAAGCTTCCAAATACAAACAATTACACGAAAAGTATCCCAACATAAAGATTTTACGGCGTTTTTTTCCAAGGTGGGTTTGGCACATTGCTAGGGCAGACTTTTGGGTTTTTAATTCCCGATTTCCGAAGTGGTGGAAAAAGAATAAGCGGACCACCTATATCCAAACATGGCATGGAACCCCGTTAAAAAAATTAGGAATTGATATCAAACACGTTGCGATTCCAGGTATTTCCACTAATCAATACCATGATGATTTTGTCAAAGAAGCCAAGCGGTGGGACTATTTAATTATGCCTAATCAGTATTCAGAACGAATCTTTGATCACGCCTTTGATTTTAGAAATATTCCGTTACGAATTGGTTATCCCAGAAACGATGTCTTATATCATAAAAATACTTCAGGTGAGATTAAAAAATTAAAAGAAAAAATTATTGGTGACTCGACTTCTAAAGTTATTTTGTATGCACCAACTTGGCGTGATGATGATTATCAAAAGAAGGGCAGTTATAACTTTGAGTTACCGTTTTCTTTAAAGGGTTTCTTTAAGTATGTATCTAGTGACACTGTTTTAATTATTCGTCCGCATTACTTAGTCAAGGACCAAATTGATATTTCTGGGTATGAAAAGCGAGTTTACATTGAAGCTGATCGTGATATTAATGAGTTATACTTAATTTCAGATTTACTCATTACTGACTATTCTTCAGTAATGTTTGATTATGCCAATCTAAAACGGCCAATGTTGTTTTATACTTACGACTTAAAGCATTATAAGGATGAACTACGTGGATTTTATTTTGATTTTCTAAGCGATGCTCCTGGTCCAATTGTTCAAAATCAAAATTCTTTTTATGAAGAGTTGTCTAATTTTAATGAAAATGGTAAGTTTGCTGGGTATCATCAGAAAATGAAGAAATTTTATGGTAAGTTTTGTAGTTGGGAGCATGGAGATGCTTCTAATCAAGTTGTTAAAGTAATGGGGGATAAACATGAGTAATGATGAATTTTTGATTGGTTCACATGTTGCAATGAAAAAGCCAGAGATGATGTTAGGATCCGCAAAAGAAGCCGAACGCGATGGTGAGAATGTCTTTATGTTATACACTGGTGCTCCTCAGAGCTCAAAAAGGACCCCGATTGCAAATCTTAAAATTGATCAAGCACACGACTACATGGCTGATCATGATTTACGTGAGGTGGTAGTTCATGCACCTTACATCATTAACTTAGGTAACACAAAAAAGCCACAAAGTTTCCACTTTGCGGTTGATTTTCTTAAACAAGAGATTGATCGATCTGAAGCAATGGGAGCTGATCAAATTGTTTTGCATCCCGGTGCACATGTTGGTGCTGGCGTTGAAGCCGGAATTAAGCAGATCATTAAAGGGTTAAATGAAGTAATCACCCCAGAACAAAAGATTCAAATTGCACTTGAAACAATGGCAGGAAAAGGGACTGAAATCGGGTCGACTTTTGAACAACTTGCTGAGATTATTGACGGTGTTAATTTGAATGATAAGTTATCGGTTACCTTTGATACCTGTCATACTAGCGACGCTGGTTATGACATTAAAAATGATTTTGATGGGGTTATGGAAGAGTTCGATCAAGTTATTGGTATTAATCGAATCAAAGTGATTCATTTAAATGATTCTAAAAATCCAATGGGATCCCATAAAGACCGTCATACTAACATTGGTTTCGGGACCATTGGATTTGATGCTTTAAATTATGTAGCCCGGTATCCCAAGTTTGATCAAGTTCCTAAGATTTTAGAGACGCCGGTTGTTAAGATTGGGGATGTTAAAATTAATCCTCATCAATATGAAATTAAAATGTTAAAAGAACAGAAGTTTAATCCTGATATGATTGAGGATATTAAAGAAGATTATCAAGCTAAAAAGATTAATGATCTTGTTCGTTAATATTAAGACTTTGAGTTATGATGGTAGCTGTTTCTTCAATTGACTTGTTATACACGTTAATTTGAAGACAATTTAGTTTTCGATAAAGTTGCTTGGCATAGTCAAGCTCTTTTTTTATTTGATTTGAGTCCGAGTATGGAGTGTTTGGGTCTAACCCATAAGCAATCATCCGTTCTTGCCGAATCTTTTTTAGATTGGTAACTGAATTGGTTAAACCAAATATTTTATTGTGGTCGATCTGATAAACCTCTTCTGGTAATTGGATGGTAGGACCGATTGGGACGTTTGCTACTAAGAAGTTTTGATTGGCAAGGTATAGCGATAATGGCGTTTTAGATGTTCTTGATATTCCTAAAAGAACGATATCAGCTTTTTTGAGGTCATTAGGTCGTTTTCCGTCATCATTAGCTACCGCAAATTCGATTGCTGAGATCCGTTTGAAGTAGTCTTCATTTAAGTTGTGAACTAGGCCAGGTACCTCTGCAGCAGATTCATGAAGTTTTTTAGAAATGATTTGAATGGGTTTTTGAATGCAGTCAAAACTATAAAGGTTATTTTCTAGTGCAAATTGAGATACCATTTTACTCAGGCTTGGATCAACTAAAGTGTGAAAAATGATGGCGTCCTGTTTTTTAGCAAGTTTGAGTATTCCATCGAGCATGGATTGCGTTTGAGTAAATGGGTATCGTTTAAAATTAGCGTTTGCTTCTGGAAATTGAGAAGCAGCGGTTCGGGCGATCGAAGTTGCCGTGGCACCACTTGAATCAGAAATGATAAATGCATTAAAATTAGTTGCCATAATATTTACCTCCTACTTTGTTAACATTTTATCATATTTCTTGTTCAGACTCGTTGACGGGCTCCGTGCCATAATGTATAATTGATATTGACCGTTAAGGATTACAGACGGTATCATTTAAGCTCGGAGGGAGGGATTTTATCATGTCAAAAACTGTCGTTCGTAAAAACGAATCTCTTGATGATGCTCTTCGACGCTTTAAGCGCACGGTTTCAAAAAGCGGTACCCTTCAGGAATTCCGTAAACGTGAATTTTACGAAAAACCTAGCGTAAAACGTAAATTAAAATCAGAAGCAGCTCGTAAACGTAACAATAAGAAAAAGAAGCGTCGCAGCTTCTAATATTAAACGCCCCTGATCAGGAGCGTTTTTTATATTGACGAAAAGAGGTCCAATATGACTTTATCAAATGAATTAAATAATGATCTAAAAGATGCAATGAAGAATCATGATAAGACTAAGCTGACAATTATCAGAATGCTTAAGTCGAACTTAATGAATGAAAAGATTAAATTAGGTCATGATCTTTCTGATAGTGAAGAAGCGGCTGTTGTTAATCGAGAAGTTAAACAACACAAAGATTCGATTGCTGAGTTTAAAGATGGTGGCAGGGATGATTTGGTGAAGGAGCAAGAAGATGAGCTAAAGATTCTTGAAAATTATGCCCCAAAGCAAATGTCAGAAGCTGATCTTGAAAAAATTGTTAACGAAACGGTTAAGCAACTTGGTGCGTCAAACAAGAGCGATTTTGGCAAAGTAATGGGTGCTGTCATGGGTAAAGTTAAAGGACAAGCCGATGGCAACACTGTTAATAAACTTGTTAATAAAGCGCTTAGTTAAGAAGGGAACTCATTGAATGGTCAATGGGTTCTTTTTGTTCTTTTACTTTGTAAGTGGCAAATTATATGCTAGTATTTTAAGTAAAAGTTGAGTTGATATGAAAGGAACCTGTTTGATTGACAGATAATTTTGAATTTAAAAAAGAATTAACGTTAAAGAATCCAAATGATGAATCAGCTTTATTTGGAGCTCAAGATGCCTTTTTAGATATTCTAGAACGAGGGATGGAAACTTCTATTCGCCATTCTGGTGGTAAGATTACGGTTGAAGGTGACATTCAGAAAGCGGTTCAAAATACCATTGATATTTTAAATGGAATGCTTGAACTTGTTCATTCTGGGATCACTTTGAATGGTAGTGATTTTGTTTCGGCAATGAAGATGGCTGAGAAAGGGACTCTAGGTTTTCTCCCAGAATTATATAATCAAGTCCTTTTAAAGGATAATAAGGGGAAGCCAGTTCGAGTTAAGAATTTTGGGCAGCGTCAGTACGTTCAGTCCATCAAGCATAATGATGTTACCTTTGGAATCGGACCTGCTGGGACGGGAAAGACTTATCTAGCAGTTGTAATGGCAGTTGCCGCTTTAAAAAAGGGTGACGTTGATAAGATTGTCTTAACCAGACCAGCTGTTGAAGCGGGTGAGAGTTTAGGCTTTTTACCTGGCGACCTAAAAGAAAAAGTTGATCCATATTTACGACCACTGTACGATGCACTGAATTCGACCCTTGGATCTGATCACACTGAAAGGCTAATGGATCGTGGCGTTATCGAAATTGCGCCATTAGCTTATATGCGTGGTCGGACCCTCGATAATTCTTTTGTTATTTTAGACGAAGCTCAAAACACTACTAATGCTCAGATGAAAATGTTTCTAACCCGGTTGGGTTTTGGTTCTAAAATGATTGTTAATGGTGATATTTCTCAAATTGATTTAAACGGAAGAATCCGGAGTGGATTAGTCACCGCTCCTAAAATCCTGAGAAATATTGATGATATTAATTTTGTAAACTTTAGTGCTGATGATGTAGTTAGACATCCAGTTGTGGCTAAAATCATTAATGCCTACGAAAAAAATGATAATGGGGAATAGATATGGATCTGGAAATATATGATCAAACTAAGGATGGGGTCGACCCCCAAAAAATTGATTTGATTAGAGATATTCTAAATTATGCCGCTAAGTATATTGATTTAAAGAATAATACCGAAATGTCGGTTACTTTGGTCAACAATGATCGCATCAAGGAAATTAACCGGGACTACCGTGGTGTAGATCGGGCCACTGATGTGATTAGTTTTGCGATTGAAGATCAGAGTGATGATGATTTTCCCGTAATCATGAATGATGAAATGAAAAAAGATATTCCTGAAAATATTGGGGATATTTTTGTGTGTGTTGATAAAGTTGCTGAACAGGCTGATTTTTTAAATCATTCAAATGATCGAGAACTTGGTTTTTTAGTTGTACATGGATTTTTGCATCTAAATGGTTATGACCATATGAAGCCTGAGGATGAAGCCATCATGTTCCCACTTCAAAGAAAGATTATGGACTCTTATGGACTTACAAAATAATAAACAGACTGGGAAAAATAAAAATATATTTCAGGCTTTTGGACATGCGTTTGATGGCATTAAATGGGTTTTTGTTCATGAACGAAACTTTAAGTTTGATATAACTAGTGCCATTATTACCCTAATAATTGGGTTTCTTTTGAAAATTAGTTTGGAACAATTTATGTGGCTGTTTACCGCAATTATTTTAGTTCTTGTGGGTGAGATTCTTAACACCGTTGTTGAGAGGATCATGGATTTTATGGCGGACCATCATTACGACGAACGAGTTAAGGTAATTAAAGACGTTGCGGCTGGTGGCGTTGTTTTAACGGCAATTTTTGCGATCATTGTAGGTTTAATTGTTTTCGTTCCAAAAATTATTGAATTAATGAGCTAAAGGGGAAAATATGGCAGAAAAGGCGCAGTATAAGTCAGGATTTGTAGCAATTGTAGGACGTCCAAATGTTGGGAAATCAACCTTTTTGAATCGAGTGATTGGGCAAAAGGTTGCGATTATGTCTGACAAGGCACAAACCACTCGTAACAAAATTCAGGGAATTTATACCACTGATGATGCACAAATTGTTTTCATTGATACTCCCGGAATTCATAAACCAAAAAACAAGTTGGATGATTATATGGACGACGCTGCTCTCTCTTCTTTAAAGGAGGTCGATGCAGTCCTTTTTATGGTTAGTGCTACTGAAACTCGTGGTGCTGGTGATAATTACATCATCGATCAATTAAAAAAAGTGGATTGTCCGGTTTACTTAGTTATCAATAAGATTGATGAAGTCAATCCGAACAGTTTATTACCAATCATGGACACGTACAAACGAGCTTATAAATGGGCTGATGTGTTTCCTATTTCTGCTCTTCAAGGGAACAATGTTGATGAATTACTGACTACTTTGGTTTCTAAGTTGCCAGAAGGACCGCAGTATTATCCTGACGATGAAATTACCGATCATCCTGAACGTTTCATCGTTTCCGAATTAATTCGCGAAAAAGTTTTAGAACTAACGAGGCAAGAAATTCCACATTCTGTTGCAGTTGAAGTTGAAAAAATGAAGACCCAAGATAATGGAAACGTTCATATTGACGCTAATATTATTGTTGAACGAAAGGGCCAACGCGGGATCTTAATTGGGAAGAATGGTGGATTGCTGAAAAAGATTGGGACATTGGCCAGAAAAGAGATTGAAACTCTACTTGGAAGCAAAGTTTATCTTGAATTGTGGGTAAAAATTCAACCAAGTTGGCGTGAAAAAGAATCAGCTTTAAGACAATTAGGATACCGAAAAGATAGTTACTAGGTGATATTTTGTCAGTAAATCCAAGGAGTCAAACTTTTCATGGAATTTTATTGTATCGTAAGAACTATCGCGAGCACGATATGTTGGTGAAATTTTTGACGGCAGAAGCTGGGCTCAAAATGTTTTTTATTAGAGGAGCCAATAAAGCGAACTTTAAAATGGCAGGTGATATTTTGCCATTTAGCTTTGGTACGTACGAGGGCACGCTCAAATCAGAAGGATTGTCGTACATTAGTAGTGGTAATGAGGTTAAGCATTTTGAACAGATTGCAAATGATATTTATTTAGATGCATACGCTACTTACATTATGACGTTAGTGGATGCGGCATTTCCTGAAGGAGTTAAGATAAACGATTGGTTTAATCGTTTATACTACGCTTTAAATATGATTAACAGTGGTTTTGATGCTGAAGTAATTACTAATATCATTGAGGTTCAACTTCTTCCTGTTTTTGGGGTAGCACCTGAATTTAAATCCTGTGTTATTTGTCATCAAACCAATAAAAAGTTTGATTATTCAGAAGAGTATGGAGGAATTATTTGTGAGGATCATTTTCATCTTGATCCTCATCGAATGCATCTCGACCAAAAAACAATTTACTATCTTCGCTTGTTTTCTGCGATTGACCTGAAAAAAATCGGTAACATTCAGGTTAATAGCAAAACTAAAAAGAAAATTCGCAGTGTGATTGATAAAATTTACGATAGTTCTGTTGGACTAAATTTAAAGAGTAAAAAATTTTTAGATCAGATGAACAATTGGAAAATCAACCTTAATTGATGGTTAACCGTTGACTGTTTTGTGTGATAATTTTATAATTATAGTAGTTAAATAATTGGTGTTGATGAAGGAAGTTTTATGCTTATCACATTTCAGTGAAACCATGTTAGTGGGAAATGGTTAATGTGGGTATAAATTGGCACTTTCGGAGCCATTTAATCTCGAGTTGCTGATTAAGTTCAGAAGTAGGGTGGAACCGCGAATAAATCGTCCCTATGTGAAAGTCATTGTACTTTTGCATAGGTTTTTTTATTTGCTTATTGATTAGGAGGAGAAGTTAATGACAGAAAAACTATCAGTCCAAGATATTATCAGTACTCTAGAGTCATATTGGAGTTCGCTTGGTTGCATGCGGATGCAATCATATGATACTGAGAAAGGTGCGGGAACAATGAGTCCGTACACTTTTTTGCGTGCGATTGGACCAGAGCCATGGAATGTTTGTTACGTTGAACCATCAAGACGTCCAGCTGATGGTAGGTATGGAGAAAATCCTAATCGGCTTTATCAGCATCATCAGTTTCAGGTATTAATGAAGCCATCTCCGGACAACATCCAAGAATTGTACATTAATTCGCTTGAACAACTAGGAATTAATCCACTTGAACATGATATTCGGTTTGTTGAGGATAACTGGGAAAATCCATCAATGGGATGTGCCGGTGTTGGATGGGAAGTATGGCTCGATGGCATGGAAGTAACTCAGTTTACTTATTTTCAGGTTGTCGGTGGATTAACTATGGATCCAGTTGCGGTTGAAATCACCTATGGATTGGAACGGCTTTCTTCGTACATTCAAGACGTCAACAATGTTTTTGACCTGGAATGGGGTAACGGAGTTAAGTATGGTGACATCTTTAAAGAGCCCGAATATGAGCATTCTAAGTATAGTTTTGAAGAATCAGACCAAAAAATGTTGCACGAAATGTTTGATGCTTACGAGAAAGAGGCCAAACGATTAATATCACTTGGACTAGTTCACCCAGCCTATGATTATATTTTGAAATGTAGTCATACTTTTAATCTACTAGATGCAAGAGGAGCCGTATCTGTCACTGAACGTGCTGGTTACCTTTCACGAATTCGAAAAATGGCACACGCGATCGCCAAAGCATTTGTTGCTGAGCGTAAAAAGCGTGGTTTTCCACTTATTAAGGATGAGCAAAAACGACAAGAGCTTTTAAAAGATGATTCAAAAAATAGTAAGAAGAAAAACAAAAAGCATCATGATGGCAAGGGGGATAAGTAGATGGCTAAGACATTTTTGTTGGAGATTGGATTAGAAGAAATGCCCGCTCATGTCGTGACGCCAAGTGTTAATCAATTGGCAGAAAAAGCGGCTCAGTATTTAAAAGATCAAAGAATTTCTTATGACCAAATTAAAAAGTTCTCTACTCCTAGAAGACTGGCAATTCAAATTACTGGCTTAGTTAACAAACAACCAGATGTTGATAAAGAGGTTCGAGGTCCGGCCGAAAAGATTGCAAAGGACAAAGATGGCAATTGGAGTAAGGCGGCAATTGGTTTTACTAAAGGACAAGGATTAACGCCTGATGATATCGTCTTTAAGGATGTTAAGGGAACTAAGTATGCTTTTGTTGAAAAACACGTAGCGGGAAAACCAGTTCAAGAAGTATTAAGTGGTCTTAATGATGTTATAAAATCAATGACTTTTCCAACGTTAATGAAGTGGGGAACCAACAAGTTTGAATTTATTCGCCCCATTAAATGGATTGTGGCTTTACTGGACGATGAAGTGATCCCAATGCAGATTGTTGATGTTAATTCTGGACGGACCACCTGGGGACACCGCTTTCTTGGAAAAGACGTCGAGTTAAAAAATGCCGATGATTATGAAGAAGCTTTAACCAGCCAACACGTGATTGCCGATGCTAACAAGCGAAAAGATTTAATTCGTAAACAGATTGAAGCGATTGCGAAAAAGAACAATTGGAAGGTCAATATTGATAATGATCTTCTTGAAGAAGTTAATAACTTAGTGGAATGGCCAACTAGTTTTGCTGGAAAATTTGACGACCGTTTCTTAAAAATTCCACGTGAAGTATTGATTACTTCAATGAGAAACCACCAACGATTCTTCTACGTTGAAGATCAGGATGGTAATCTTTTACCTTATTTTGTCTCCGTTAGAAATGGGGATGAGAATCATCTTGATAACGTGGTTGCCGGAAACGAGAAAGTTTTGACTGCTAGACTTGATGATGCTGATTTCTTCTATAATGAGGATCAACAGCAATCAATTGACGATTATGTTAATAAGCTCAAAACAGTTAGTTTTCACGATAAGATTTCTTCTGAATACGATAAGATGCAGCGGGTTCAAGTTATTTCCCAGATAATTGGGAAAGATGTTGGATTAGATGAAACTCAATTAAAACACTTACAACGTGCTTCAGAAATTTATAAATTTGATTTAGTTACCGGGATGGTTGGAGAGTTTGCTGAATTACAAGGAGTAATGGGTGAAAAGTACGCACTGCTTGCGGGTGAAGATCCGGAAGTTGCTACTGCAATTCGTGAACATTATCTTCCCATTTCATCCGACGGGGAACTTCCCAAAACTAAAGTAGGTGCTGTTTTATCAGTGGCAGATAAACTTGACAGTGTGATGACCTTCTTTGCTGCAGATATGATTCCTAGTGGTTCAAATGATCCGTATGCATTAAGAAGGCAGGCAGCTGGAATTGTTAGAATTGTTGTTAGTGAAAAGTGGCGAGTACCACTTATGCCATTAATGAATCAAGTGATTGCTGAAGAGAAAGCTAAAGCGGTCTTACCAAAAGTAGATCAAACTAAGATTGTTTCTGACGTGGTTGCGTTTATTAAAGAAAGAATTAAACGACAACTCAAGTCGAAAGATATTCGCTATGATCTAATTGATGCGGCGGTGGGATCAACTGACAGTGATATTTACTTTAACGTTGAAACCGCAATGACATTAAATGATCATAAAGATGATCCTAATTTTAAAGAATCAATTGAAGCACTGACACGAGTGGTTCGGATTGCTCAAAAAGGTCATTTTCCAGCTGGTAGTGTTAAAGTTGATGAAAAGTTGTTTGAAAATGATTCAGAGAAAGTCTTTAATGATAAAATCAAACTTATCAGCCCAAACTTTAATGAATTGAATGCTAACCAAGCTTTTAATGAATTAACTTCTTTAAAGCCACTCATTGATGAGTATTTTGATAAAACCATGGTAATGGCAGACGACACGAAAGTTCGCAATAATCGTCTGGCAGAATTGACTAATTTAGCAAGAATGATTGATCACTTTGCTGATGTCGACGAAATAATTGTTAAATAAAAAAATTAATATTAGAATAGATTTCCGAGAAAGGATGGTGATCTCATGGCAAAAATTCCTGAAACGGTAATTGATGATGTCTTAAGTAAGACTAACATTACTGACGTTGTTAGTAAGTATGTCAATCTAAAGAAGTCAGGAAATAATTTATTCGGTTTGTGTCCGTTCCATGAGGAAAGAACACCATCCTTTTCTGTGTCAGAAAGTAAACAGATTTTTCATTGTTTTAGTTGTGGACGCGGTGGAAATGTTTTTAAATTCCTCATGGATTTGCAAGGAATTTCCTTTCCAGAAGCTGTTATTGCTGTGGCAGAAGATGAGGGAATTACTCTTCCTGACTCAGTTCAAAATGATAATAGTAAATCTCCAGTAAATTCAGAAAAGAACAGCCTCATTAATCTTCATGAGGAAGCCAGTAAACTCTATCATCATGTATTGGTTAACACTGAGCTTGGAGTTCCCGCATTAAAATATCTGCATGAACGAAAAATAACGGATGAAATGATTGAAACTTTTAACTTAGGATTTGCCCCTAGCCAAAGACTCTTAAAACCGTTCTTTAAGAACAAAAAAACTGATTTTCAACTTTTACGAAAATCGGGATTGTTTGTTGAAAATTCGAGTGGTGAATTGAATGATCGATTTTCGAATCGGATCATGTATCCTATCAGGGATCCTAATTCTAAGACCATTGGATTTTCCGGTAGAATCTTACATCGAGATCCTGATCTTCCAAAATATTTAAATAGTCCTGAAACTAGCATCTTTAATAAACGAAGGATTATTTATAATCTCGATCTTGCCAAGTCTAGTATTCGAAATGAGCAAAATTTAATTCTGTTTGAGGGTTTTATGGACGTTATTTCTGCTTTTCAGGCCGGGGTTAAAAACGGCGTTGCTTCAATGGGAACGAGTTTGACGAACGAACAAATTTATCAGTTCAATCAGTTAACGAATCAGATATACGTTTGTTATGATGGCGATGAACCTGGACAGAAGGCTACTAAGCGAGCGATTAGCCTTTTAAGTAGTGAAGGTAAGTTTAAAGTTGGCGTGATTCAAATGCCTAACGGGGTTGATCCTGATGAGTATCGACGAAAAAATGGAAATGACAAGTTTAAAGATGCTATCAAAAGTGCTCGAGAAACCACAACTTCCTTTGAATTGCATTTTCTTAAAACGCAGTATGATTTAAGTAATGATGAAGAAAAACTAAATTATGTAGATGAAGCTGTTAATGTGATTGCAAAAATTGACAAACCCGTTGAACGTAGTGTTTATTTAAAACATTTAGCTGATGAGTTTGACTTGGATATCAATGCTTTGTCGGTTCAATGTAAACAAATTCGTTCGACCTTCATCAATAAACAGCAAAGAAAACAAATTCGTAGGTTGAAGACTGACTCATCTCCTGAAGTTTTGAATCGAAATCCAAAGAAGATTACTAAAGTTGAAAGTGCGGAGCGCTTACTTTTGTCACGAATGTTGAATAATCATGATGTTTGGCTAAAGGTGACCGATGATCCTGATTTTAGTTTTGTTCATGATGGGTATCAAACGATTTATTTACTTGCACAACATTATTTTCAGTCGCATGACGAGTACGTTCCTGCTGAATTTAGTGACTTTTTGAAGGAATCTGATTTGCAATCAACTTTCGCTAATATTGAAATGGCTGCTTTATCTAATGAGCCAAGTGAAAAAGAAGTTGACGATTGTGTTAAAATAATAAAGCAGGCTTTAACTGGTGGGGTATCCCTTAAATCAAAGTATCAAGAAATGTTAGATGCAGTTAAACTTGGTGATACTGATAAGGCTGCCCAATTGGGTAAAGAATACCAGGACCTGCAAAAGAAGTATCAATAAGAATACAGTAATGGGAGGCAATTTTTATGGCAGAAAAAGACATTAAGAAAAATGAAGTAAATTCCACAAATAAGACTGCGAAAGCAGCTCCCAAAAAGAGCGGTGCTCCTAAAAATAAGAGCACTAAAAAGACTACTGCAAAGAAAACGACTAAAACTAAGGCAACTAGAGCAAAGAAGACAACGAGTAAAGAAAAATTTGATAAAACTGGATATAAGAAGGTTTTTGACGCCGTTGTAAAGAAGCACAAGAAGGTTGGTCACATCACCTATGGGGTCTTGGAGGAAGAACTCCAGGTTCCATTTAGTTTAAATAAAAAACAAATGAACGAATTGATGGAAAAGGTTGAAGACTCAGGAATAAGTATTGTTGATGAAAGTGGCGAACCTGATCCCAGAGCTTTAAAAGCAGCTAAAAAAGTTACTCAAAAAGAACTAAAAAATGCTTCCAGTTCAAAGGGAGTTAAAATTAATGATCCGGTCAGAATGTACCTAAAGGAAATTGGTCGAGTTCCATTACTTACCGCTGATCAAGAGGTACAATTAGCTCTTAGAATCGAGCAGGGTGATGAAACAGCTAAACAAGAATTAGCTGAAGCAAACTTGCGATTAGTTGTTTCAATTGCCAAGCGTTACGTTGGCCGTGGCATGCAATTTCTTGATTTGATTCAAGAAGGGAACATGGGTTTAATGAAGGCCGTTGAGAAGTTTGATTACCGTAAGGGATTTAAGTTTTCAACGTACGCTACTTGGTGGATTAGACAAGCAATTACTCGAGCCATTGCGGATCAGGCTCGAACCATTCGAATTCCCGTTCATATGGTTGAAACCATCAATAAACTGATTCGAATTCAGCGTCAATTACTCCAAGACCTTGGCAGAGAACCGTTACCATCTGAGATTGGTGCTGAGATGGATATGCCAACTTCAAAGGTTAGAGAGATCCTTAAGATTGCTCAGGAACCAGTTTCACTTGAAACTCCAATTGGTGAAGAAGATGACTCCCACTTAGGTGACTTTATTGAAGATGAAGATGCCACTAGTCCTGCTGATCATGCTGCTTATGAGCTTTTAAAAGAACAACTTGAAAGTGTCCTAGATACGTTAACTGACCGTGAAGAGAACGTTTTACGACTTAGATTCGGGTTAGATGATGGAAGAACTCGAACCTTAGAAGAGGTTGGAAAAGTCTTTGGTGTCACTAGAGAACGAATTCGACAGATTGAAGCTAAAGCATTAAGAAAACTGAGACATCCATCACGCAGTAAACAATTAAAAGATTTCTTAGATTAAAGATGTGGCAGAGATCCAACTGGATCGCTGCTTTTTTATTGGATTAGGAGGGAAACGATGACGGCAAAAAAGTTATCGCCACGTTTACAAGCAGTTTCTGATTTAGTTCCTAATGGGGCAACAATAGCTGATATCGGTTCGGATCACGCTTATGTTCCGGCTTATTTGTTAAAACGGAATTTGATTAAGTTTGCGATTGCCGGTGAGGTTGCTCCTGGACCACTGCATAACGCAACATCGGAAATGAAAGAACAACACTTAGGTGATAAAATGGTGACCCGGTTGGGAGATGGACTTAATGTGATTAAATCAAGTGACCACGTGAATGCAATTGTGATTGCTGGGATGGGTGGTGAATTAATCACTCAGATCCTTGAACGTGGCAAAGAGAAACTTTCTAAACAAACGGCCCTAATTCTGCAACCAAACGTTGATGAAATTCGAGTAAGAAGTTGGTTAGTTACAAATCAGTATAAGATCGATATTGAAAACATTGTTTTTGATGCTGGTCATTTTTATGAAATGATCTTGGCAACTCCATCAACGAATCCGGTTAAGTATTCTAATCAGGAACTAAGGTTTGGACCGATTCTTTTAAAACAACAAAAACAAGCATTTATTGCAAAATGGACTGATCGGATGCGGAAAAATAAGATTGTTTTGGATAATCTGCATAATGCTACTAATCCACCTCTTGAAAAAATTCAACACATCCAAAAGATTAACGAAGAATTAGAGGAGATTTTAGATGACAACCGTTAATGACTTAATTACTAGATTTGAACGATTCGCACCACTTTCACTTGCTGAACCAAAAGACCCAACTGGATTTCAAATTGGTTCTAAAAAGCGAAGTATTAAAAACGTCATGACCACTTTAGACGTTAGACCTGAAGTGGTTGATGAAGCGATCAACAAGAACGTTGATTTTATTTTTGCCCATCATCCCGTGATGTTTCATCCTGCAAAGAATTTAGATTTAGCTGATCCCCAAAATCAAATGTACGCTAATATTTTGAAACATAATATTACCGTTTATGCGGCTCATATGAACTTGGACAATGCAAATGGTGGAATGAATGACTGGCTAGCAGATGCGATCGGTCTTCAAAATACCGTTGGACTGGTACCCCATTTGGATACTAAGGGTTTTCCTACTAATTATTCGATGGGACGCGTTGGCAACTTGAAACAATCAATGAAAATCATTGATTTAGGTCGACTATGTAAACAAGTGTTTGGAATTAGTGGTTTACGAATAGTAACAAATGATGATCAGCAGCGTGTTAAGCGGATTGCTATCTTAGGTGGAGACGGTGGCAAGTTCTATCGACAAGCGATTGAACAAGGCGTTCAAGTTTATATTACTGGCGATTTGTATTATCATACTTCTCAAGAGATGCTTTCAAGTGGTCTGTCTGCGATTGATCCCGGGCACCATATTGAAAGTATATGTAAAAATAAGTTAGCTGAAATGTTTACGCGCTGGTCTGATGAAAATCGTTGGGATATCAATGTATTTGCATCGCAACTAAACACGGATCCGTTTGAGTTTATATAGGAGGAATAGTTATGGCTGATAGCAAGCAGTTACTGGATCGCTTTTTGAAATATGTGAAGGTGAATACGAGATCTAATCCGAATTCTGACACAATTCCGTCTGATCCTAAAGAAGTTGATTTTTTAAACGAACTTTCTTATGAATTAAAGGATATTGGGATGGAAAACGTACGAACCAATGAAAAAAGTGGTTATGTTTTTGCTGATTTACCAAGTAATGTTAAGCAAAAAGTTCCTAAGATTGGATTTATCTCTCATATAGACACTGCAGACTTTAATTCAGAACACGTCAATCCACAAGTAGTTAAAAATTACGATGGAAAATCGATTATTAAACTTGATAAAGATGGCAAATACCAGCTGGATCCGAGCGTATTTCCAACCCTTAAAAAGTATGCTGGTCAAACTTTAATTACTACCGATGGTTCAACTCTCTTAGGAGCTGACGATAAGGCGGGAGTGGCTGAAATTATGACGGCAATGAAATACTTAGTTGATCATCCCGAAATTAAGCATGGCGATATCGTAGTTGGGTTTGGACCAGATGAGGAGATTGGTACCGGAGCCGATCAATTTGACGTTACTGATTTTGGTGCTGATTTTGCATACACGGTTGATGGTGGTCCACTTGGAGACTTAGAGTACGAAACGTTTAATGCGGCGTCTGCCACAATAAAATTCAACGGAACTGATGTTCATCCTGGTGACGCCTATGGTGTGATGGTAAATGCCTCTCAGCTTGCAATTGATTTTCATAATCAATTACCAAAGGACCAACGACCGGAAAATACCAAAGATCGTCAGGGCTTTTATTATCTGCTTGCGATTGATGGGGTAACTGATCATGCTAAATTAGATTACATCATTCGTGATCATGATAAGAGTAAGTTCAACGAACGCAAGCAGTTCATTCAAAACTTAGTTAATAAGTTTAATGATAAATATGGTGATGGGAGAGTTGAACTTGAGATGCATGATGAATATTACAACATGGCGGAAATCATTAAGAAAGATATGACACCCGTCAATATTGCTAAGGATGCCATGAATGAAGTTAACATTAAGCCAAATATTTATCCGGTTCGTGGTGGTACTGATGGTTCTAAGATTTCTTTTCTTGGGATTCCAACTCCCAACCTATTTGCTGGACCAGAAAACATGCATGGTCGCTTTGAATATGTGTCGCTTCAAACGATGGAAAAGGCTGTCGATTTAATTATTAAGATTTCAGAGGATGTTTCAAAAGACTAAAAAAATAACCTGCAGGTTCAACCTGCAGGTTATTTTTATTTCTAATTAACGACTAATTAGTTTAATTCCGTTGAAGGCAATAAGGGCAACAACAGCGCCGATTACTCCAACTTGAATCCAATTATAAGGTGCGCCAACCAAGGCCGATCCAATATAACCAATAATTTCGCCATATACAAATCCCCAGAAAGCACCAGTTAAGTTAGCAGCAAACGTCTTCATAATTAACACCTCTCAATACCAGTAGTTTATCACTACAGTAGAAAAAATCAATTACAAACTTCGAATAAAATTTATCGGGTCCATTTGCTATAATGAATATGAATTAAGAAAGGAGATGACAAATTTTGGGATACAATCCGTTACAAAACATCACATCGTATAGTTTGCTTCAAAGTACCAATACGGTTCCTAAGTTAATTGAAAAAGCTCGTGCGCGTGGTTATCAAAGTGTGGCTCTAACTGATCGGAATGTGATGTATGGGTCGGTAGCTTTTTATAATGAGGCAAAAAAGCAGGGTATTAAGCCAATTATTGGTTTAACGGCAGTTTTGGACGGGATGTTTTTTAAAGAAAACAAGTCCGAATTGATTTTGATTGCTAAGGATCAGGACGGGTACAAGAATTTGATGAAAATTTCATCACTTTTGATGAGTAATGATCAAACTAATGTTGTTGAAAAAATCAAGGATAAACTTCACCATTTATTTGTCATTTTTCCAGAGAATAGTGAGTTAAATAAACTAATTGAAGTAGGAAGAATGAGCGAAGCCAAAACCTTAATTGCTAAGGTAAAGAGCGTTAGCGATTCAAATGCAGTAAAGGTTGGAATTAGCTTAAATCGAACTAAGATAATTATAAATGAGCTTAAGAACCTAGGGGTCCAAGCTGATGTTGATTTAGTGGCGCTTAATTCGGTTGAATATCTTGACGCAGATGATTATTTTTCAAATGAAGTTTTAAAGTCGATTGGAACTGGTGATGTGATCAAAAATCCAATGGAAGAACGGCACCAGGTTGGAACAAAATGGTTGAAGGATCGTCATAATATTGAGACTCAGTATCACAATCTAGGGCTTGATCAAGCGGTTTTAAATAACCAGAAAATGGTTGATGAAGTTGACGTAGCGATTCCCAAAGAGCAACCTAAACTACCGACGTTTAAAGCTCCAGATAATCTTTCTTCAAAGGACTATTTACGTCAATTATGTGAACTTGGTTTAAAGGAAAGATTGAAGGATGAATCGCATCTTAATCGTAATGAGTATCAGGACCGGTTAGATTCTGAACTAAAAGTTATTAATCGGATGGGATTTGATGATTATTTCTTGATTGTATGGGATGTTTTAAATTTTGCTCATCACCAAGGAATTATAACTGGACCTGGTCGGGGATCTTCAGCGGGATCATTAGTTGCGTACACTTTAAAAATTACCGATGTGGATCCGATTAAGTATAATTTGCTATTTGAACGATTTTTAAACGAAGAACGAGCACAGATGCCGGATATTGATTTAGATATTCCCGATAATCGGCGTGATGATATTTTACAGTATGTTCATCAAAAATATGGAAATGAACATGTTGCTCAAATTGTGACTTTTGGAACGTTAGCTGCCAAACAAGCTCTTCGAGATGTTGGCAGGGTATTTGGAATGACTCCAACTCAAATGGCAAAGTGGTCATCTGCAATTCCAAATCAGCTTCATGAATCCCTGGCTAAGGCCGAATCAGAATCACAGAAATTAAGAAATTTATTAGCTGATAGTAAAACCAATCGGTTGCTATTTGATATTGCTGAAAAACTAGAGGGACTACCACGCCATTTTTCCACTCACGCTGCTGGTTTAATTTTAAGTGAAGATCCCATCGTTGATCGTGCTCCACTTCAATCCGGAAATGATGGATTGTTGATGACCCAGTACTCCAAGTATTATGTTGAAAGCGTGGGGCTCTTAAAGATTGATTTTTTGGGTTTGAGAAACCTCTCTACAATGGCTAACATTTTAGAAATTATTCATTCAAAAGTTGATCGTAATTTTGAAATAACTGACATCAATTTAAATGATCAGGATACTTTGAAGCTTTTTCAATCTGGTAAGACTAATGGGGTTTTTCAATTTGAATCATCTGGGATTCAAAACGTGTTACGTAAATTAAAACCAAATGATTTTGATATGGTGGCAGCCGTGAATGCTTTGTATCGACCCGGTCCCATTAAGAATATTGATATGTTTATTGCCAGAAAGAATGGAACTCAGACGGTTAACTATCCAAATGAAACCATTAAAAACATTTTGGGTTCAACCTTTGGCATTATTGTTTATCAGGAACAGGTTATGCAACTTGCATCGGCAATGGGTGGTTTTACACTGGGACAAGCTGATATTTTGCGCCGTGCGATGAGCAAAAAGCATAAAAAAGAAATGGATAACATGAAGATCCAGTTCATTGATGGCGCTAGTAAAAAAGGATATTCTAAAGATGTTTCAAAGACAACGTTTGACTATATGGAACGATTTGCCGACTATGGATTTAATAAGTCTCACGCAGTTGCATATAGCAAAATGGCGTTTCAGTTGGCCTATTTAAAAGTTCATTTTCCTGGTCCATTTTTTACATCGTTGCTAAATTCGGTGATCGGTAATTCACGTAAGACCAAGAATTACGTTCAAGAAGCCAAAGAATCAGGTATTCAAGTTGAGCGTCCTGATATTAATGAGAGTAAAGATGTTTATACTTATCAGGATGGTAAAATCAGGTTTGGACTTCGTACCATCAAAGGATTACGAACCGATTTTATTAAGAATGTTGAGGAAGAACGAAAGCAAAATGGTAATTTTCATGATTTACAGGAATTAATCAGTCGAATCGATCCCAGATTTAGAAAAATTGATCTTTTAAACGCACTTGCTTATTCAGGGGCGCTTGATGGTTTTGGGTATAACCGAAAAGAATTAATTAATGCAATTCCAGAATTTATTAGTTCTACTGAATTAAGTGGAAACTCAATTGAATTAATTCAAGCGTTGGCTCCCAAAATTAAAAGAACTGATGATTTTTCTGATTGGGAGAAACTAAACAAGGAAAATGAGTACCTGGGAACTTACCTAACCGGACATCCAGTTGGTCACTATACTGATTTACAAGAACAAGTGCATGCTTTAACTACTAATGATATTCATGAGCCCAGTAAAAACGTGAAAATGATTTTGTTTGTATCTCATGTAAAGACGATCCGAACGAAAAAAGGGCAACTTATGGCTTTCATAGATGGTAATGATCAGTTTGGTGATATTGATGTGACCATTTTTCCTAATCTTTACGCTAAAATTAGTGGATGGATAAAAAGTGGAATAGTGGTTTTGGTGTCTGGAAACATTGAGGTTCAACGGGGACTTCAATTAGTGGCAAATTCAATTGAACCAGCTGCTAATGTCGTTCATCAGTCTTTAAAAAAAGTTGATCATCAAAAAAAGCTTTATTTAAAGATTGCGTTAGATCATGATCGAGATTCAATCTATCAAGATTTAATCCGGATAATAAAAAGATATCCTGGTTCAACACCAATTTTGCTTTATCGAGCTTCCGATGATCGAAAGCAACTATTAGATAAAGCATATAACGTGGCCATTAATTCTGATTTAATGCATGATCTACGTGACATTTTAGGAGTGGGAAACGTTGTTACACAATGATAAATTTTGCCTGTGAAACTAACGACAATCCTTATAAAAAGTGATACAATACACTTGAAATCAAATAATGCATGGTACGCAGATGTGTGCCATGCAAAAAGGAGAGGCTTTACTTATGAAGAGAACAAAGATCGTAAGTACACTTGGTCCTGCAAGTACTGATGTTGATACCATCACTAAGCTTATTGAAGCAGGAGCAAACGTTTTTCGTTTCAATTTTTCACACGGAGACCATGCGGAACATTTAGACCGTATGAATAAAGTGAAAGAAGCGGAAAAGAAAACTGGTAAGGTTGTTGGAATTGTCTTAGATACTAAGGGTGCTGAAATCAGAACCACGGTACAAAAAGACGGAAAGATTGAATACCACACTGGTGATCAATTTAGAATTTCAATGGATGGTAACCTTGAGGGAACTAAAGACAAGATTGCTGTTTCTTACCCAGGCTTGTATGACGACGTTAAAGTTGGCGGACACGTTCTGTTTGATGACGGTCTTTTGGATACCAAGATTGACAAAAAAGATGATGCCAACAAAGAGTTAGTGGTTACTGCCCAAAATAACGGGGTCTTGGGCTCACGTAAGGGTGTTAATGCTCCAGGAGTTTCAATTAACTTACCTGGTATTACTGAAAAAGATACTGATGATATCCTTTTCGGATGTGACCATGGTATTAACTATATCTCTGCTTCATTTGTTAGAAAGCCACAAGATGTCCTAGATATCCGTGCCTTACTTGAAAGCAAGAATATGGAAGACGTTCAAATTTTTCCTAAGATTGAATCACAAGAAGGAATCGACAACTTTAACGAAATCATCAAAGTATCTGATGGTTTGATGGTTGCCAGAGGTGACATGGGAGTTGAAATTCCACCAGAAAATGTCCCAACCGTTCAAAAACATTTAATCAAGATCTGTAATGATTTAGGTAAACCAGTTATCACTGCTACTCAAATGCTTGATTCCATGCAAGAAGAACCAAGACCTACTCGTGCCGAAGTATCTGATGTTGCTAATGCTGTTTATGATGGTACTGATGCAACTATGCTTTCAGGTGAAAGTGCTAACGGTGATTACCCAGTTAAGTCAGTTGCAATGATGAGCAAGATTGATATCGAAGCTGACAAACACTTCTTTGAATTTGGTACTCCACGTCCTAAGTTCGGTACTGGTGACGTCACTGAGTCACTTGGTGAAGCAGTTGCACGGATTGCTAAGGATATGGGAATTCACACAATTGTAGCTGCAACCGGTTCAGGTTACACTGCAAGAATGATTTCAAAATATCATCCAGACGCTGATATTCTTGCTTTAACGTTTAACGATCGTGTTCGTCGTGGCTTGACGGTTAACTATGGTGTTCAACCAATCTTAGTTGATAAACCATCAAATCCAGATGAAATGTTCGAATTGGCTGCTAAAAAGGCAGTTGAAACTGGACTTGCTAAGGAGGGCGACATGATCTTGATTACTTCAGGTGTACCATTAGGTGATCAAGGAACTACTAACACAATTCGCGTTAAGTTGATTGGTACTAAATTAGCTCAAGGTCAAGGTGTTGGTGGTGAAACTGTTATTGGCAAGACAGTAGTTGCTAAAGATGCTAAGGAAGCTAACGATAAAGCCATTGATGGTGGTGTTCTAGTTGTTAAGGATACAAACAAGGACTACTTACCAGCAATGAAGAAGTCAAGTGCAATCGTGGTTGAAAACGGTGGTTTGACCTCATACGCTGCTGTCGTTGGTATCTCCCTTAACATTCCAGTAATTGTGGGTGCTACTGATGCAGTTGAAAACATCAAAGATGGTCAATTAGTTACTGTTGACGGTCGTCGCGGTGTTGTTTACGCTGGAAACCAATCAAAAGCTAAATAATAATTATTAAGAATGAAGCACTCGATTATTATCGGATGCTTTTTTTATTTGGTATAATATTCATTAAAAGCACTGGGATGGAGAATTAATATGAATGAAGATTTGGGAACCGTAATTACGGGAAAAGTCACTGATGAAAACGATAAGGAGTATTTCATTCAAAATAACGGAATTACCTATTCTTTAAACAAGGGCGAGTTAAAAAAGCCAATTAAATTAGGTGGAAATTTTAAAGGATTTGTCTACGAAAATGAAAAGCATCAAATGAAAATCACGCGAAACGTTCCGGATGTTGGAATTGACAGCTATGCATGGGGAAAAGTGGTTGTAATTAAATTTGGATTGGGAATCTTTGTTGACATCGGTTTACCAGATAAGGATGTTGCTGTTTCTCTTGATGATTTGCCGGATATTAAGTCATTATGGCCAGAAGTTGGTGACCAACTTTTAATTGCTTTAAAAAAGGATAGTAAGAATCGAATCTGGGGTAAATTAGCTGATCCTCAGATATATAAAGCGATTTCCCAACCAGTTAATGATCCAAAATTGAAAAATCGGGATGTTAATGCTTGGGTCATTAACCCTAAACTGATGGGAACGCAAGTAATAACGGATCACTACAATTTAGGGTTCATTGACAAATCAGAAGAGGAAGAACAACCACGACTAGGAGAGAAAGTAAACGCTAGGATTATTGGAATCCGACCCAATAAAACGCTTTATTTATCACTTAGACCACGATCTTATGAAGTGATTGGTGAGGACGCCAAGATGATTCAGACAATTCTTGAGCATAAGCCTAATAATGAATTACCTTATAACGATAAAAGTGACCCTCAAGTAATTAAGGATTACTTTGGAATCAGCAAATCTCAGTTTAAACGAGCCCTGGGGCATTTATTAAAGGCTCATGTTATTTCCGAAACCCCAGATGGAATTAAATTAACTGAAACGAGATGAAAGTAAGTGAATGATCAAATTGAAGATTATCTCCACTATTTACTAGTAGAAAGAGGATTATCTGACAATACCATTAAAAGTTATCGACAAGATTTAAGGGAATTTGAGTTGGATTTAAAAAAAAATCACATCAGTTCGTTTAAAGATGTCGACCAGTATGCAATTTTAAATTACATGGAAACAATGAAAAATAGTGGTAAGTCTCGTAATACAATCATTCGATTTGTATCAACGCTTCGTAAATTTTTTCAATATTTAATGGAATTTAAGGTGATTAAAAAGAACCCCATGAACAAGATTGATACTCCTAAAAAGGGCAAGCACTTACCCGATGTTTTATCCGTTAATGAAGTTGATCGATTACTTAAAATGCCGGATGTGAACACCAAGTATGGGGTAAGAGATCGAACCATTTTAGAAGTGATGTATGCTACTGGGCTTCGAGTATCTGAATTGATTAATTTAAAGTTATCCGATCTTCATTTAGAAATGAATCTGATTCAGACCATTGGAAAGGGGGATAAGGAACGAATTGTTCCAATTGGAGAAGTTGCTCAGAATTGGCTATTTAAGTATTTAAATGATAGTCGATTACAGTTACTTAAGCACCGGACATCTCCGTACGTTTTTTTGAATGCGCATGGTGGACGAATTAGTCGACAAAGCATTTGGGAAAAGATTAAACGTTACGTTAGTTTAGCTGGCATTAAAAAGAACGTTACTCCACATACATTACGACATTCTTTTGCAACGCACATTTTAGAAAATGGAGCAGATCTTAGAACTGTGCAGGAATTACTTGGACATTCTGATATTTCCACGACGCAAATTTACACTCATATTTCCCACGAGCGGTTAAGTCAGGTGTATGATAAATATCATCCAAGAGCATAAAATGAGATGGAATAATAATGACAGCAAGTAATTGAGGTGATGTCGATGCTATTCAGGTATCGAAATGATTATGAAAAGATTGTGATGGGGATGTTGTCACTTTCTAAAAGTAACGATAAAACGAAACATCTTGTGGAAGAAATGAATTGGTATCGAAATGCTGACAATCGTGACATTTTTCTTTGGAAGGATCGATTTGGAAATTGGGCTGGAATTGTAGGAGTTGAAACCAACCCGAAAAACGTGGTTGTTAGAAGGATTACCCTTACGCCAGATGCTAACAATATTTTTAATGAATTTCGAATTCTTGATAGTGTTGAAAATGAATATCCTGACAAAAAAATCATGGGAACGTTTAATACGCAAGATGTCATTAGTAAATGGGAGTTAAGTCATGAACAGAGACAATCTACAGATTCACGTTAATGACTTTGATGGTCCACTAGAGCTTTTACTGCATCTAATCAAACAAGCAAAGATGGATATTTATGATATTGACATTAAGGATATTACTGAGCAATATTTTAAATATTTAAATGAAATGAAACGTTTAAATTTTGATATTGCTGGTGATTTCTTTGTAATGGCGGCTAATTTGATGCGAATTAAATCTAAAATGTTGTTAGCTAAAGAAACTGATGATGAATTAGATGATGATCCACGGGACGATCTGGTTGATCAGTTGGTTGAATATAATCGTTATAAAAAAGCGTCGAAAAAGTTGCAAAAAAAAGAAGTAGAACGAAATCATTATCATTCTAGGATTCGTTCTTTTAATAAGTCGGAGATTGCAATTGGTGAAAATGAGTTTGAAATTAGCTTGCTGGAACAAGCATGGAATAAGATCATTAAGCGACATCAGTTAACTTCTAAACCGCCAGTTCAACAAGTTTCAGAATGGAATTTTAGCGTTAATGAGCAAAGTGAAGTAATTATGAGACGAATAAATGGAGCTAGTAGTCATGAAATCTATTTTTCCAAGTTGTTTGAGGCCAATTCTCCTTTAGAAGAATTAGTGACCGATTTTTTGGCACTTTTGGAAATGGTTAAACATCATCGTATTATGGTTGTGCAAACCAGTAATGACGGAGAAATCTTATTAAGGAAATCTAATTAATGAATTTAATGGCAGAAATTGAAGCTCTCTTGTATGTTTCGGGAGAGTCTGGAATGACAATTGAACGGTTGAAAAAATTAACTTCCGCAAATGATTCCACCATTCGGAGCTGTATTGCTTCGTTGAGTGAGCGTTATTCAAGTGATCGATTTGGCATCTGCATTTTACAAAATGGTGACATTATCCATATGACAACTAAAAAGGATTATTCAAAAGTAATTCAAAAGTTTGTTAAATCCGATGAAGAGTTGTTAACGCAGTCGGCACTTGAGACGCTTACGATTATTGCGTATAAACAGCCAATAACGCGCGTTGAGGTTGATGAGGTGAGGGGCGTAAATAGTTTGATTTCAATTAGAAATCTTTTGGCACAAAATTTAATTACCATCAAGGGTGAGCGTGATGAACCAGGCAAACCTAAGCTATATGTTACTACCGACCTTTTTTTAAACGCTTTTAACCTTAAAAGCATTAATGATTTACCAGCTTTAGATGCAGAAAGAGATCCAAAAGATTATGGTCAGATGTTTGATGATAAAATGAAACCATTGGAGGATCAGCAAGATGAGTGAAAGATTACAAAAAGTTATGGCGCATGATGGGGTGGCTTCGAGACGAAAGTCTGAGGAACTCATTAGTACTGGACATGTGAAGGTTAATGGTAAGATTGTTAATCAGTTAGGGATAAAAGTTGAACCCACTGACAAGATTGAGGTGGATGGAACATCGTTAAGAAAAGAAGATCTAGTATATTTTGCCCTGTATAAGCCACGTGGGGTAATTTCTTCTGTGAGGGATGAAAGGGATCGAGAGACCGTTTTGAACTTTTTAAAAAAGGTTCCTGAACGAATATACCCCGTTGGACGATTAGATTATGATACGAGTGGGATAATTATTTTAACTAACGACGGAACGCTTGATTTCCAGTTAACTCATCCTAAATATGAAGTAAAAAAGACATACTTAGTTAAGGTGATTGGGAAACTCGATCACAATGAGTTGAATAAAATTCGAAAGGGTGTTTTAATTAATGGCAAGTATAAGAGTGCACCCGCGGAAGTTGAGGTGATTTATAAGGCTGGTAATTCAAAGAATAATTCGGTGCTACGTTTGACGATTCACGAGGGTAAGAATCATGAAGTTAAAGATATGCTGAAAGCAGTTGGTCATCCTGTTGAAAAATTAAAACGGGAAGAGTTTGCTGGGATCGGTTTAGAAAACTTACAACCTGGTGAGTTTCGTAGGCTCCGAAAAAGAGAAATACGAGATTTGTATGCTTTAACTAAATAATTAATAAAACGTCTTCAAGGTCGGGTGAAATTCCCAATCGGTGGTTACAGCCCACTACCCAATGAAAATTGGTTGAGATGGTGAAATCCCATTGCCGACAGTAAAGTCTGGTATAAAGAAGATGAGTTTTTTTATGGCGCAATTTACCCTAATTGACTTTGAAGAACGTTTAATTGGAGGAATTGTGATGATAGCTAAAAACGATCGAATTAAAAGAATTACTATAACTGCCGTGATTGGTGCGATCTCATTTTTGTTAATGTTGATTTCATTTCCAATCATCCCATACATGAGTTATTTGAAATTGGATTTTTCGGATATTCCAATTTTGATTTGTTTGTTATTATTGGGACCGGGTGCAGCCATTGAAGCTGTGATACTTAAACTATTTATTTACTGGATGGTGATGGGTTTTTCACCACTTGAGTTAATTGGGTTGACCACCTCTCTTTTAGCCTCATTAACAATGATTTTGGTGTTTTACTTTTTGAGAAAATATTTATTTAAAAGTCACTGGATTGACTTTTTGATTGTTTTGGTTGAAACGCTGGCGTTAACAATTGTCATGAGTATTACCAATTTGTTCATTAGTACTCCACTGTATGTGAAACTAACAAATTTAAAGTTAGATTTTTCGCTTGCCAAAACGATTCTTTACGGAGTAGTTCCCTTTAACTTAATCAAGGGTATTGTGATTGGATTGATTTTTGTGATTATTGCAAAACAAATGCAGAAATGGATTAATAAGCGATCTTATCAAAAATGATTAATAATACAAATGAAGCTCTTGGTCTTTTCGTTTTTAGTGCAACCCAAAAACGAAGGGCTCGATTAATTGAAAACTTACTGTTAGGCAAGAAAACGGTAGCCACCTTATACTGGGCGATGAGATATGGTCTTTTAGACCTTCTTGGAGTTGGACGATATTTTAATAAAAACGAATTAGATGTTAAGTCTCTGATTAGTGCGAACTTGCTGGAAGAAGTTGAACATGGTCAGTTTAAATTAACGTCTGAAGGAGAAAAAGAAAGAGCAGAATTAGTTAAAATGATTGATGATTCTAATCTTTCTTTTTCATTACATACTTTTCAAAGGATTGATTTAGTTAGTTTTAAGCAACGATTGCAGTTGTTTGTTCAGATTATCTCAGAGCATGTCCATAACGTTAGACACTATTATCCAGTCAATGTTGATGGAGTGAATAAAGATTTTATTAAAAAATATTATCGACTGATTGATCGCAAGCAAGTTGGCACAGATTTAAAGAAAGAGTTGAAACGATTTTTATCCTTACTCGATCTAAATGACGCTGATTTATTTGCTCAAGGATTAGTTGGATTTAGTACTAATGGATTCACAATCCAGCAGATTGCACATAATTTAAACCAATCGTTAGTCAAAAGTTATATTGCTGATTTTATCAATTATGCAAAATTGGCGAACTTTGTTGAGCAAAGTGATCAATCTGTAATGGTTCCATTACTTAATGGTCTTTTCAAAAATCCAATTTCTGGTAGTGCTAAAAGGACTTTTGATGAATATGAACGATTGGGTAATATAAAAAAGGTTGAACAACTGCGAAATCTACGAGAGTCAACTGTCCTAGAACATCTTCTGGAAGTTGCAATTTACGTTGATTATGACAAGTTTCCTTATCGAAATTTCATTTCCCTTCAAATGGAAAGAAAAGTTAGGCGTATTCTACTTGGAACGGACGTTGATGACTGGGACTATCATCAATTACCAACTGACGTTTTAGAGCAGTTTAGTTTTTTTCAATTTAGATTACTTGAAATCAAACAGACAAAACAGGGAATTCATAATGAATAAGATGAAACTTGCTAAACAAATATTAAAAAACAAGTTTGGCTTTAGTGATTTTAAGCCTGGTCAAGATAAGACCATTTCTGCACTATTAAATGGCGCAAATGTTCTTTCAGTCATGCCAACTGGGGCAGGCAAATCATTAATATACCAGTTATATGGGTATTTAGTTAAGCGGCCGGTTGTGATTGTTTCGCCACTTATTTCTCTTATGGAAGATCAGGTTGGTCGAATGAACTTTATGGGGGAAAAGCGGGTGTGTGCTTTAAATTCAATGAACGATTGGTCGAAGCGACACCGGCTATTGAAGCATCTTGATCAGTTTCGTTATATTTTTGTTTCTCCAGAACTATTATCTAATTCTGATGTGCTTAACCGAATTAAGCAATTGAAAATTGGCTTATTGGTGATTGATGAAGCACATTGTATCTCTAAGTGGGGGCTTGATTTTCGTCCTGATTACCTGTCATTAAGACAGGTGATTCGTACGTTAGGACATCCGCAAACGCTAATGCTAACGGCAACTGCTTCAAAAAAAGTTCAAAGAGATATCATTAATTATTTGAAGTTAACTGACGTTCAAGAAATAATTGAAAATGTGGATCGGCCTAACGTTTTCCTTGCGGTTCATAAAAGTTCAAGTGAAAAAGATAAGCAAGCCTATCTTTTTAATTTAATTGAGAAACTCAAGTATCCCGGTATAATTTATTTCTCTAGCCGAGATAAGGCTTCGAAAGTTGCTTTGAAACTTAGAGAACAAACTGATATCAAAGTGGCAGCTTATCATGCCGGTCTTAGTAACGATGATCGGTATCGGATTCAGCATCAGTTTATGGATAATGAGCTTCAGGTCATCTGTGCAACCAGCGCCTTTGGAATGGGGATTGATAAATCAGACATCCGATTTGTAGTCCATTACCATATGCCGACTGATATGGAAAGTTATGTTCAAGAAATTGGCAGAGCTGGAAGAGACGGTAAACAGAGTATCGCAGTGTTACTTTACTCTAATGGTGATGAACAAATTGCACAGAGCTTAATTGTTAGGTCCATTCCTAATGATCAACAGATTGATAATTTCTTTTCAAATCCCAAAGCTAAAATGAGTGAGCAGAATAAGAAACTCCTTCAGTTCTATTTAAATCATGGGTATGGTAATGATGACGTCAAACAGATTTTTTCTGAGGTCACCCTTAAAAAGGATCAAAGTTTAAAGCAAGTTGTCCGGTACATTAATCATACTGGCTGTCGGCGAAAACTTCTGCTTTCTTTATTTGATGTGAACTTTGATGACCACACTGATGATTGTTGTGACTTTGGAAGTGAAAAGTTTGATTTAATGAGTCTTGGTTTGTTAAAAGACGTTAATAGTGAAAAGTCCAATTTAACTGGTACTTGGTATGAGATTTTGGACAAACTTTTTTAATAATAATTAGGCACAAAAAATGATATAATCACCATAGAAGTTTTGGAGGGATGTATTTATGAGGGACGACAAACATAAAGATAACAAAAAAAATGATCCATGGGATGATTCATTTTCAGATGATACCGATCCAGATGGAAATCTTTCAAGAACGGAGTATCGTAAGCACCATCGTAGTAATTCATTAGTCGTGATTATGCTGGTTTCTGTTATTGTAATTATTGCCCTTGTTGCACTTGTTTTTGGGCTTTCTAAGGAACGTGCGGTTGGAAATGGGAGTACCAGTGAAAAGACTCAGAGTAGTAAGATGCACCACGAAAAACTCAAAAAGAATAAAGATCAGAAATCAAAGAAACCGAAAGCAAACTCAGGTAGTGTTCAAAGTGAGGATACTACAAATGATAATACTGTTTCATCTGATGCTGGATCTGAAGAGGCTTCATCTTCATCCGTTCAAAACGAAACGGGAAGTAACCAAAGTAGTACGACTCCAAGTAGTGATTCATCATCTACTGCTAATAACTCGCAGCAACAAAAACCAGCCCAAACAACGAATGGCACTGATAATGCTGGTAGTAATGATTACGTTAAGGTTCAAAAAGGTCAGGGAGTTTATCGCGTAGCTACTAATGCGGGTATTAGTATGCAACAGTTATTAAAATTAAATGGACTTAGTTCATCCAGCCAGATTCATCCAGGACAAAGTTTAAGGGTTAAATAATTACAAATAAATGATAAGGATTGATTACATTTGGGTAAGAACGGCTTACAAGTTGCAATCGATGGACCTGCTTCAGCGGGTAAAAGCACGGTAGCTAAACTAGTTGCAAAAAAATTTCATTACATATATTGTGATACCGGTGCAATGTATCGATCAATTACGTTAAAAGCAATTAGACTAGGATTAGATTTAAATGATGAGAAGACCCTTCTTGATCTTTTAAAAAAAACCACGATTACTTTTGAACCGGGTGATTCAGTTCAAAAGGTCTTTGTTGACGGTAAAGAAGTTACAAATGATATTCGCAGTCCTCAGGTAACTAGTAATGTTTCAGCAGTTTCAGCACTTGGATCAATTCGTTTCGAATTAGTTAAAAGACAACAGGATTTGGCAAAAGATGGTGGAATCGTTATGGATGGTAGAGACATTGGCACGACGGTTCTACCAAAGGCAGATGTAAAGGTCTTTTTAATTGCCAGTGTTACGGAGCGAGCTGAGCGGAGATATAAAGAGGATCAAGCAAAGGGAATTTCGGTTAATCTCAATAAACTTAAAAAAGATATTGAGGAACGGGATTATAAGGATTCCCATCGAAAGATATCCCCATTAAAAAAAGCATCTGATGCTTTTGAAATTGATACCACTTCAATGTCGATTGATGACGTGGTTGCGGCAATTTCGCAATTAATCGAAAATAAAATTCAACAACTTTCAAATAATAAAGCCGATTAACTGGTATTTTATTTCCAACTAAGATAAAATAGCAATTAGAGTTGTTGCAAGGAGGAAATGTTTGATGAGTGAAAACGATACTAATGCAAACAAAGATTTATTAGCCGCTCTCGATAATATTAAGCAGGTAAACGTTGGTGATGTTGTTAATGGTGAAATTTTGGCCATTGATGATGACCAGCAATTAGTCGTGGGAATCGAAGGCGCTGGTGTTGAAGGAGTTATTCCAAGGAAAGAAATTTCCGCACAAAGGGAAGATAACCCAACTTCAAACTACAAAGTTGGAGACAAAGTTAAGGTTGTTGTTGTATCTCGAATTGGTGATGATAAGGAAGGTGGAAGTTACCTTCTTTCAATCAGAAGACTTGAGGCTCTCAAGGTTTGGGATGACATCAAGGAAAAAGCTGATAAGGGTGACACCATCAAAGTTACTGTTACTCGTGCGGTAAAAGGTGGTTTAGTGGTAAATGCTGACGGAGTTCGTGGATTTATTCCAGCTTCCATGATTACTGATCACTTTGTTGATGATTTAAATCAATTTAAAGGTCAAGAACTCGAAGTTAAGATTATTGAAGTTGTCCCTGAAGAGAATCGTTTGATTTTATCACATAGAGCGATTGCTGAAGCAGAACGTAAAGAAGCTCGTGATCGAATTATGAGCACACTAAAACCCGGAGATGTTGTTGAAGGGAAAGTTGCTCGTTTGACTAACTTTGGTGCCTTTGTCGATCTTGGTGGGATTGATGGACTTGTTCACGTTTCAGAAATTTCTTATGAACATGTTAACAAACCAAGTGATGTTCTGAAGGTTGGCGAAGAGGTTAAGGTTAAAGTTCTTTCAGTTGATCCTGATCGTAATCGTATTTCATTATCAATTAAACAAACTCAACCAGGTCCTTGGAGTGACATTGAAGAAAAAGCTCCTAAGGGAAGTATCCTTGATGGAAAAGTTAAGCGCTTAGTTGATTTTGGTGCTTTTGTTGAAGTTTTCCCTGGTGTTGAAGGATTAGTTCACATTTCACAAATTTCACATAAGCATATTGACAAGCCGAGTGATGTTTTGAAGTCTGGCGAAGACGTTAAAGTTAAAGTCCTTGACGTTCAACCTGAAGAACATCGATTAGCATTGTCAATGAAAGCTCTCGAAAAAGACCCCAGAGATGATCAAAAAACTCCAAAGAAAAATGTGAGTGATAATTCAACTAATAATGCTCCTGAAGAAGAGAATGGTTTTACGTTAGGTGACATTGTTGGAAATGAATTAAATGATGATGACAATGAGTAATTAGAAAATTATCCTTCATATTTATGAAGGATTTTTTTTATTCTCAAAATAAGAGGTGATATAAAATGGCAAAACCTACTGTAGCAATTGTTGGAAGACCAAACGTTGGTAAATCAACAATTTTTAATCGAATTGCTGGTGAACGAATTTCAATTGTTGAAGATACTCCTGGAGTGACCCGTGATCGTATTTATGCTCATGGGAGTTGGCTTGGTCACAATTTTAATTTGATCGACACTGGTGGAATTGAAGTTGCTGATGAACCATTTATTAAGCAAATTACTGATCAAGCAGAAATTGCGATTGATGAAGCTGATGTAATTATATTTATGGTAAATGGTAAGCAGGGAATGACTGACGCTGATGAACGAGTGGCCCAATTATTGTATCGATCTGATACACCAGTTGTATTGGCGGTTAATAAAATTGACAATCCCGAAAGTCGGGCCGACATTTATGATTTCTATGCTTTGGGGTTTGGTGACCCATATCCCATTTCGGGCTCTCACGGACTTGGTTTAGGGGATTTGTTAGATGCTGTTGTTAAGAATTTCCCAGAAAATGCTAACGAAGCTGACGATGATAGTATTAAATTTAGTGTGATTGGCCGACCAAATGTTGGCAAGTCATCACTTGTCAATGCTATTTTAGGAGAGAATCGGGTGATCGTATCAAATGTAGCTGGCACTACTCGCGATGCGATTGACACTAAGTTTGAAAATGATGGTCAAGAGTACACCATTGTTGATACCGCAGGAATTCGGAAACGTGGTAAGGTTTATGAAAAGACCGAGAAATACAGCGTAATGCGAGCTATGAGAGCAATTGATGGAAGTGATGTGACATTAATGGTTCTCAATGCAGAAGAAGGCATTAGAGAGCAAGACAAGCGGGTTGCTGGATATGCGCACGAGGCTGGCAAGGGTGTCATCATTGTCGTTAATAAATGGGACGCTTTAAAAAAAGATAATCACTCGCAACAACAATTTGAAGCTGATATTCGTGAGCAATTTCAGTATTTGGCTTACGCACCCATTATTTTTGTATCCGCAACGACCAAACAACATGTTAGTCAGTTACCATCTTTGATTAAACGAGTTAACGAAAACCATCAACGTCGAATCCAGTCGTCAACCTTAAATGATGTTATCATGGATTCAATCGCAATTACTCCAACACCAACCAGAAATGGGAAGCGACTTCGGATTTACTATGCTACCCAGGTTGCTGTTGGACCGCCAACGATTGTCTTGTTTGTAAATGATCCAGAACTACTTCATTTTTCGTACAAACGTTATTTGGAAAATCAAATTAGAAAAAATTTTGACTTTGCTGGGACACCAATTCACTTGATAGCAAGGCGTCGAAAGTAATGAGTAATGGTAACAACCTTCTAATCATAATTATATTAAAATTTTTTTAGTAAATGTTAATTATACTTCCATTATTTGTTGCAATGACACCATTCTTATGCTAAATTAAGACTAGAAATGATGTAGTAGTACATCATTTCCCCTGGCTTAATCTTTAACTTATTGGGTGTTTTTTACATAAAAAACATCTATTCAGGAGGTGAATACACATGGCCAACAAAGCAGAATTAGTTAATGATGTCGCAAAGGCAACTGGTTTAACTAAGAAAGATGCCACCGCAGCTTTGGATGCAGTTTTTGACTCAATCCAAGACAAGTTGACTCACGGTGAAAAGGTACAATTGATCGGTTTTGGTAATTTCGAAGTACGTAATCGTGCCGCTCGTAAGGGACGTAACCCCCAAACTGGTGCAGAAATTCAAATCCCTGCAAGTAAAGTACCTGCCTTTAAACCTGGTAAGGCTTTAAAGGAAGCTGTTAAATAGTTTTATTTAATAGTTTAACCAGTGCGCTTATGCGTACTGGTTTTTTTATTAGTAGGAGGACATGTGTAATGACTTATTCAGAGCAAGCCTTAGACGCCCTAAAAAAGGGTGATATGAGTCAATTTAACGATGACATCAAAAAAGCCAAGGTAAATGATAGTGATGATATGATTTATTCGTTAGCAGAAGAACTTTATTCATTAGGTTTTTTAAACGAATCGATTGATATATATAAAGATCTTTTAAAAAAATATCCTGAGGAAGACGAGTTAAGAACAAGTATTGCGGATATTTTGATTTCTGAAGGCAAGATTGATAAAGCGCTTAATTATTTAAGTGAGATTAAACCTGATTCACCAAATTATGTTAATGCTTTGATGGTTGAAGCTGATCTTTATCAAACTCAGGAAATGTATAACGTTAGTGAACAAAAGTTACTTGAAGCTGAAAAAATTGATCCAGACGAAAACGTAATTAAATTTGCCCTGGCTGAATTGTATTTTTCTACCGGACAATTTGATAAAGCCATTCCTATATACTTGGGAATAATTAAACAAGGTGTTTTGAACATTTCTTCAGTTAATTTGGTTGAAAGGTTAGGGGTGGCATACGCTAATGCAGGTCATTTTGAACAGGCTATTGGATATCTTGAACAGATTAAGCCCACTGATATGACGCCAGACGTCAAATTTGAAACGGGTTTTACTTACTTACAGTTGAAGAACTACGCTAAAGCGATTGAGATGTTCAAGCAGTTGCGAGAAGAGGATCCTCAGTATGCCTCAATGTATCCTTACTTAGGGGAAGCATACATTCAAATGAATGAACCTGAAAATGCTTTAAAGGTTTATCAGGAGGGTATGAGCGTTGATCAGTATAATGTCAATATGTACATTAAAGCCGCAGACGTTGCTGCTAAACTTTCAAAAGAAGATCTAGCCCTGAAGTATCTTAATAAGGGACATCAGGTTGATCCGGATAACATGGAATTAGTTATTAAGTTATCTAATTTGTACGTTAAGCAGGGTGAATATCAAAAAAATGTTGATTTTTTGAGCCCATACGTAAAAGAAGAAACCGATCCACAAATTTACTGGAATTTGGCGGTGTCTTATGCTCATCTTGAAAAGTATGATGATGCTCAAAAGTACTATGAGCGAGCTCTTCCGTACTTTGATGATAATCCTGATTTCTTACGTGAGGCGATTTTATTGTTCAGAGAGAATGGTCAAATTAAGGAAACCATTAAATTGTTAAAACATTATGTGAAACTTGTCCCGACTGATGATGAAATGGCATACATGCTTGAGGATTTAGAAGATTACGAGTAACAAAATAAGGATCAGAGTTGGATTTGATACTCTGATCCTTATTTTTGTGCTAATTTTTGATAATAGATTAGTGACGCTGGATCCATTCTTAAATCCTGTGCAAGAGTTTTGTCACTATCATTTGGATGTTGATTGAGGTAGTTAACGACGAATGCTTGGTATAGTGATTTGGGATTAAGATTCATTGCTAGGTATTCACTATCTGGCTTTAAGTATTTGTGAAGACCTGCAGATGTAATATGGCAGTTGGAAGCGATTCTTTGCTTTAAAAAGAGGTCCTTTGAATGATGACGAATTTGAAGCGGGGTAACAAATTTTTGAAAATTAGATAAAAAGGATTTTTCTTCAGGTGAAAAGTCAACGTGGTTTAATTCATGATAAAAGCCAGGTAAGAGAAACTCTGAAGATTGGTATCCCTTACTGATAAGTAACAGCGTCATTCTAGTGTAGTAGTGAACCTCAGGATCTTCGAGGATAGTTGGTAAAGAATAGATCCACTTGGTAATGTATGAATTATGTTCGTTTTTTTCCTTACTTTTAATGTTAATTGTAGGAAGATGGGTATTAAGGTGGTTGTTAAATAAGAATTTAAAATAGACGTTGATCTGAGATAAAACCTTGTTATAGGTATTGTTTCCGTTATTACGCTTAGAAATGATCATATCTAGATATTGCTCGATGTCTCGATCAAAGATTTGACTAACTCGGTGATCCGCTTGGTATCCCACGTTAAAATTAGATAAATAATTAAAAAGATCCGATAAGGTTTTGGAATACTCTCGAATGGTTACATTTGAGAGTTCTTTTTTTCTTAGATAACGTTCAAAATGATCTTGATATGGATAATTGTTACTCATGATTTGTCTCCTGTAATAAGTTACTTTAACTTAATTATAACACAAGAACCAGACACAAGCCTAACTTTTATATGATAATTTTGGTAGAATGAAATCAGTGAAGGTGTGTGGATCATGAAAATAGACAACTTACCAAGTGAATTTGATGATGCTAGAAGGGTTCTTCAGACAATTGAAGAAGCGGGATTTCAAGCTTATTTTGTTGGCGGATCAGTCCGTGACACTATTTTGCATGCACCAATTCATGACGTTGATATCGCAAGTAGTGCGTATCCTGAAGAAATTAAAACCATTTTCAAGAAGACAATTGATACTGGGATTGAACACGGAACCGTCACGGTGGTGCACGATGGTCGATCTTATGAAATCACGACGTTTCGGACTGAATCAGGATACCAAGATTATCGGCGTCCCGATCAAGTTACCTTTGTTCGATCACTTGAAGATGATTTAAAGCGTCGTGATTTTACTATCAATGCGCTTGCCATGAAAGAAAATGGTGAAATCATTGACTTGTTTGGTGGCTTAAATGATTTAAGAAATCATCTAATTAAGGCTGTTGGAGATCCAGAACAACGTTTTAATGAGGATGCTTTACGAATGATGCGTGCTGTTCGCTTTGCTAGTAAACTGAATTTTGCAATTGAAAAGAACACTTTTAATGCGATTAGTAAACATAGTTATCTATTAAAAAAGATTGCTGTGGAACGAATTAACGTGGAATTTGTAAAGATGATGCTAGGGATGGCTCCTGGCAGGGGGCTTAAACAGATGATCCAAACGAATTTAATTAAGTATGTTCCCGTCTTGGGTGATTATGTTTCTGAAATAGCTAGGTTAGGGTCACGTCCCATTTCAGAATACATTAATAATGAAGTTCAGGTTTGGTCCTTAATTGCATGTCAGTGCGAATTAAATAGTGAACAGATTGGACATCTGATGAAGAGTTGGAAGGGATCAAATAGGTTAACCGAGAACGTTAAACTAACGGTTAAAGCAACTTACAAGATTGTAAGTGATGTTTTAGATCCAGTAACGTCGTATAAAGTTGGTCGCATCAATCTTGATAACGCATGTCAAGTAGCCATGACCTTAGGTAAGGTAGTAAATATTGACCAAATAGAAAATGAATATGATCGCCTTCCGATTAAAAGTAAAAGTGAACTAAAAATTAACGGTAAAATGTTGATTGATAGAGGTTTTAAACCAGGTCCATTATTAGGAAATGTTCTTAATCAACTGGAACGTTCCGTTATAAGTGGCCAAATTAAAAATGATTCAGATTCACTACTTTCTGCATCGAAGCAAATAAATAATGATTAAAAATAATTGGAGCAGATATTGTGCAAACATTAAAAGCAGAAAACTTGACGAAGACGTATGGTGAAAAGACTTTATTTAAAAATCTTGACTTTATTATCAATGAACATGAGCGAATTGGATTAATTGGAACGAATGGAAGTGGTAAATCCTCCCTTTTAAATACTATTTCTGGAATTGATCATGATGTTAATGGGACAATTACCACTTCTAAGTCATACACAATTGGATACCTAAAGCAGGTTCCAGATTTAGATGAAAACCTAACCGTTATTGACGCTGTTTTTGCTGGTGATCAAAAGATTTTTAAAATCATCAGATCCTATGAACATGCACTTAAAAATTACTCTAAGCATCCGGAAAATTCAGATTTTGAAAAAAAGTTTGAGAATGCAGAAGCAAAAATGAATGAAGAGGATGCCTGGACGGCGGAAGTGGACGTTAAAAACATCCTTAATCAACTGAAAATTACCGATTTAGATCAAAAGGTGGGAAGCATGTCGGGTGGCCAGCAGAAACGAGTTGGATTAGCTCAGGTTTTAATTCAGTCACCTGATTTACTTTTATTAGATGAACCTACCAATCACTTGGATTTTGACTCGATTGACTGGTTGGAACGATTTTTGAGTAAATACAAGGGAGCTTTAGTATTTGTTACCCATGATCGTTATTTTTTGGATCAAATTGCTAATCAAATATGGGAATTATCATTTGGTAAACTTTATAAGTATCCCGGTAATTATCAAGATTATGTCCAGAGGAAAGCTGAACTTGATGAAGAGCAAGAGGCTGCCTCTCATAAGCAGCAACGGCTTTACAAACAAGAGTTAAAGTGGATGAAAAAAGGCGCTAAAGCTCGTTCCACTAAGCAACAAGCACGCATTAACCGATTTAACGATTTAAAAGCTGATGTTGATCAGGGCAATCCAATCGATGAAGATGTTGATATTACAATGGGGCAAAAACGGCTTGGTAAAAAAGTGATTGACATTAAACACGCTAATTTAACAATTGCTCACAAGCCAATTCTAAGAGATTTCAGCATGTTAATTCAGAACGGTGAACGAATCGGAATTAGTGGTGAAAATGGCGCTGGAAAGTCAAGCTTTTTAAATGCAATTGCTGGAAAGCTTCCACTTCAGTCCGGCACCATTGATATTGGTGAAACCGTCAAAATGGCATATTATACACAAAAAATGGAGAAAATCCCGGAAGACAAACGTGTTATTAGTTATTTAACTGATATCGGTGAAAATGTGGTTGATAAGGATGGAAATAAGGTCAGCGTTACCAATCTATTAGAACAGTTCCTTTTTCCTAAATTTATGCACGGAACTTTGATCCGCAAGCTTTCAGGCGGAGAAAAAAGACGCCTTTATTTACTGAAATTATTGATGGAGCAACCAAACGTGCTGCTTCTTGATGAGCCAACTAACAATCTCGATATTGGGACCTTAACGGTTTTAGAGGATTACATCAAGCACTTTAATGGAACAACGATTACAGTATCTCATGACCGTTACTTTCTTGATAAAGTGGCTGATCGATTATTGATTTTTGATGGGAATGCTAAGATTGAGCGTTATACTGGTCAATTTACTGATTATCTACAAAAAATGAAAATGCAAAGGAAACAGGTTCATCATGATAGTAAGAACCAAACCAATAGCCGATTAGATGAAGCTAAAGATAGCACTTCCGAGAAAAAAAGCACGAAATCGAAAACCAAGTTAACGTATGCTGAAAGAATTGAGTGGGATAAGATCGATGGCAAGATTAATTCTTTAGATCGACAGACTAAAGATGTAAAAAAACAGATGCAAGAAAATAGTTCGGATTACGATAAGTTAGCAGAGTTACAACGAAATCTTGATGAATTAAATCAGAAATCGGATCAATTAATGAACCGATGGGAATATTTGAGCCAGTACGTTGATGAGTAGTTGTTTTTATTAAAAAAGGAAGAGATTAAAATGTTAGAGGATGCATATTTAAATCTAGAACGTTACGTTTTAGAGAATGGTCATAAAAAGTCAGATCGAACTGGTACCGGAACCATTAGTACGTTTGGGTATCAAATGCGTTTTAACTTACAGGATGGCTTTCCGCTTTTAACCACTAAGGCAGTTCCTTTTCGGTTGATTAAGTCAGAATTACTCTGGTTTTTGCGGGGTGATACTAACATTCGTTATTTACTGAAACATAATAATCATATTTGGGACGAATGGGCGTTTGAAAAATGGATTAATTCTGACGAATATCATGGACCCGATATGACTAATTTTGGTTTGCGTTCACAAAGTGATCCTGAATTTAATGAAGAATACCAAAAGCAGAAAAAAATATTTTGTGAGCAGGTTTTAAATGACGATGATTTTGCCAAAAAATATGGCGATCTAGGCCTAGTTTATGGGAGTCAATGGCGTAACTGGAAAACGAGCAATGGTAAGGCGATTGACCAGATTAAAAATGTTATTAGTACCATTAAAACTAATCCTGATTCCAGAAGAATGATTGTGAGTGCTTGGAATCCAGAAGATATTCCTAGTATGGCTCTTCCACCTTGTCATGTAATGTTTCAGTTTTACGTAAACGATGGCAAGTTAAGTTGTCAACTGTATCAGCGTAGTGGTGATATTTTTTTAGGAGTTCCATTTAATATCGCAAGTTATGCTTTACTTACTAGTTTAATTGCCAAAGAGGTCGGATTAATTCCTGGTGACTTTGTCCATACGTTGGGTGATGCTCATATTTACAGTAATCACATTGATCAAGTCAAAGAGCAGTTAACGAGAAAGCCACACCCAGCTCCACGTCTATGGCTAAATCCCGATAAGGAAAGTATTTTTGATTATGATATGGATGATATTAAGGTGGTTGATTATCACCATGACAAGCCAATTAAAGCGTCAGTGGCAGTATAGGAGATTATTATGTTAGCTTATATTTGGGCAGAATCAAATGGACATGTCATTGGAAAAGATGGTAAATTACCCTGGCACTTGCCGGATGACATGCAATTTTTTAAACGTAATACGATCGATCATCAAATTCTAGCTGGTAGAACCACGTATGATAGTTTTAAAAGACCATTACCAAGACGCAAAAATTTGGTTTTGACTCACCGCCCGCAGAGTGATTTTCCGAGTGGGGTTGTGACCTTTAAAACGGTTGATGAATTTTTGAAGTATGCAAAAAGATACCCTAATGAAATGATTTTTGTGGTTGGCGGAACGTCTGTATTTGAAGATTTGTTGCCGTTTGTTGATTATCTGTATCGCACTAGTATCAATCATGATTTTGATGGGGATGTTAAAATGATTGATATTGATTATTCTCAATTTGAATTAGAAAAGAAGATTTCTGGAAAAGTTGATGAACATAATGTTTATCCGCATACTTTTGAGATATTTAAGCGTAAGAAATAAGAGGTAAGAAATTGAGAAAAAGTTTTTATGAATTTTTAATGACTAGAAGACATCCAGGGAGTTCCGATCCGATTGCGGAGTTTGCTAATAATGCGTTCTTTGATCAATTATTTCCAAAGCAAGAGGATAATTTTGAAAGGCTTTCTAAGTACTTGGAGGAAAATGCTGGTTATTTACCATCCATGACAATTTTTGATGATGCATGGAAAGAGTATCTTGCCTACCTCGATTAACGATAAAGGAGCAGTAAATGGGAAGTAATATACAATGGTTTCCTGGACACATGGCGAAAGCTATTCGTCAGTTTGAGGAAAATGTCCACGTTGTTGATATTATTTTTGAATTGGTTGATGCAAGGATTCCGTATTCATCGATTAATCCAGAGATTAAGCGAGTATCAGGTAGTAAACCACGCTTGTTTATTTTAACTAAATCTGATTTAGCTGATCCAAAGATGACTAAAGAATGGTTAGATTACTTTAATAGTACGGGATTATCGGCCATCTCAATCGATTCAAAATCACGTGGGGTCAGAAATAAGATTGAGACTGCTGCTCGGAAAGTTCTGAAGGATAAGTTAGAACAATCGCAAGCAAAGGGATTAAAAAAAGATATCATTAAGGCTGTCTGTGTTGGGGTTCCGAACGTTGGTAAGTCAACTTTGTTGAACCAGTTAGTTAGTAAGAGATCAGCAGCGGTTGGCAATCGTCCGGGAGTAACTAAGGGTCAACAATGGTTAACCTCCAGTAAAACGATGGAATTATTGGATACTCCCGGAATATTGTGGCCAAAGTTTCAAAATCAAGAGATTGCTGATAAATTAGCGTTAACGGGAGCAATTAAGGAGAGTATTTATCATCCTGATGATATTGCTTTATTTGCGCTTCATTTTTTTCGTAGTCACCATAGCGACGAGATCTTGAAACGTTATCATTTGGGTCCGTCCGATTTAAACTTAAGTGATGTTGAGTTATTACTTAAAATTACTGAAAAGATTGGAATGAAAGACGATTACGACCGAGCCAGCGTCAGGATTATTAATGATGTTCAAAAGGGAAAATTAGGGCGTTTTACGTTAGATTCCCTTGAACTGGTGGAAAGAAATGAGTATGGTAATGACGATTAGAGAAATTTCTGAGCGGTTTGCTAACGTTGATAATGTTAGTGATCCGCTTTTTGTCCGCTTTGGGGATGATCCACGAATTGGAGTTCAAAGAATTATTAAGAGAACGTTGAAGCGAATTAATACCCAGACCGAGAAAAAACGTGATTTTTTAACCAGATTTAAATATGAAAAAGAAATATGGCAACGCGGGGTGAAGTATATTGCTGGCGTTGATGAAGTGGGCAGAGGGCCGCTTGCTGGTCCAGTAGTCGCTGGTGCGGCAATTTTACCAGTTGACTTTGATCTTATTGACGTCAATGATTCCAAAAAATTAAGTGATGAAAAAAGACGAGAACTAGTTCCAAAAATCAAAAAGGAAGCGATTGCTTACAACTATTTTGCGGTTTCAAGTCAGATGATTGATCAAGTCAATATTTATGAAGCAACTAGAATTGCCATGAAAAACGTAATTAGTAAGTTAGATCCACAGCCAGGTCATATTATTGTGGACGCAATGACAATTGATGACAGTATTCCGCAGACTAGGTTGATTAAGGGAGACTCAAAATCAGTTAGTGTTTCTGCTGCTAGTATCCTTGCTAAGGTTTTTCGAGACGATTTAATGAATGAATACGCTCGTAAGTATCCTGGATATGGATTCGAACGAAATGCGGGTTATGGAACCAAAGAACATTTACGGGCTTTAGATAAACTTGGCCCGACCCCAATTCATCGCAAGACTTTTTCACCAGTATTAAAAACAATCAATCATTAATTTACGTATTTATCCATAGACAAACCAGGAGGTAGAAAATGGATAAACGGAAATTATTGCTTAGAATCAAGTTATGTCGTGGGATTGGGATTAAAGGCGAAGCAATTCTTGCACGGTGGGTTAAGGGGACTTCAGTTGAAAACATGTCTTTATCTGAGGTTGAAGGTGAATTAATCAATCTATTAAAACGTCATCATTTGCAGACAACGAAGTTTAAGAATTCATTTTTAAGTAGTGAGTTAGAGCGATCTTTTCGTTTGAACCAAAAGTGTCATTGGATAACCATTCTTGATGATGGTTATCCTGAACAACTTGCTGATATTTATTGTGCGCCAATTGTGCTTTTTTACGTTGGAGATGTGTCGTTGCTTACAACACGTTCGATTTCTGTGGTAGGTGCACGACAGTGTACAAGTTATTCAATCGCAGCAATTAAGGATATTATTACGCGTCCAGTACTTAAAAAGTTTACGATTGTGTCTGGTCTGGCTAAGGGAGTTGATTGTTTAAGTCATCAGTGTGCTTTAGCACATGATGGCCGTACAATTGCGGTGATTGGAACAGGCCTCGACCGTTTTTATCCCGCTGAATGTACGCAGCTTCAGGATAATTTGATGAGAACCAACCTGGTTATCAGTGAGTATCCATTAGGAAGTAAACCCTTAAAATACCATTTTGTGGAACGAAATCGCATCATTGCTGGTCTTTGCGAAAAATTAATTGTTGTTGAGGCAAAGCAAAGGTCAGGAAGTTTAATTACTGCTAGTTTGGCTTTGTCTGAAAATCGGGATGTCCTTGCCATACCAGGTAATATTACTTCTCCACTTTCTAAGGGTTGTAATCAACTAATTGCTTCTGGAGCACGTCCTTGTTTGAGTGATAATGATGTTTTGGAAGATTCTTTAGTTTGACAGGTCTTTAAAACTGCAATATGATATGGAAGAAATTTAAACGGAAATTATCATGTATTAATGAAGAAAAAATAACGAGGATAATTTTAATGGCCACAACTTCTGTAGCAAAGACAAAGAAAACAACTAAAACAAAAAAACGTAAAGCAAGTTCAAGAAAGAAAAAATTAGTGATTGTCGAATCGCCAGCTAAGGCAAAGACGATTCAAAAGTATCTAGGAAGTACCTATAAGGTCGTAGCAAGTAAAGGACACGTTCGTGATCTCCCTAAGAGTAGGATGGGCGTGGACATTGAAGACGATTTTAAACCTGATTACATTTCAATTAGGGGGAAGGGTGACGTAATTAAAATGCTAAAGTCTGAGGCTAAGAAGTCGAAGATGATTTATTTAGCATCTGACCCTGATCGTGAGGGTGAGGCAATTGCCTGGCATGTTTCTCACGTATTGAATCTTGACGTTAATGATCAAAATCGGGTGGTCTTTAACGAAATTACCAAAGATACCGTTAAGGATGCTTTCAAACATCCAAGAACGATTGATATGAATCTCGTGGATGCCCAACAAGCACGTCGGGTTTTGGATCGATTAGTGGGATATTCAATTTCTCCACTGCTTTGGAAAAAAGTAAAAAAGGGCTTAAGTGCCGGACGGGTGCAGTCAGTGGCATTGTGGTTAGTGATTGATCGGGAACGTCAGATTAGAAAATTTGAGCCCGAAGAATACTGGACAATCGATTCTGAATTTAAGTCTGGTCGTTCAAAGTTTAAAGCCAGTTTCTACGGTCTTAATGGCAAGAAAGCGAAACTTGCGAATAATGATGATGTGCAAAAAGTTTTAAAACAAATTGATCCAAAAGCTGATTTTGATATTACAAAAGTCACTAAAAAAGAACGACGGAGACAACCAAACGCACCATTCACAACCAGTACTCTTCAACAAGACGCCAACCGGAAATTAAATTTTAAGACTGGACGAACAATGATGGCTGCCCAGCAACTTTATGAGGGAATTAATATTGGCAAAGAAGGAAGCCAGGGTCTCATTACCTATATGAGAACTGATTCAACAAGAATCTCATCAATTGCTAAGCATGAGGCAGCTACCTTTCTTCATGAAAAGTATGGGGCAGAATACTCTGCTAATAAACCAATTAAGGGGAAAATGCCAGAGGGTGCTCAGGATGCGCACGAAGCAGTCCGACCTACATCCGTTTATCGGACTCCTGCAAGCATTAAACAATATCTTACTAAGGATCAATATAAACTTTACAATTTAGTTTGGTCACGATTTGTAGCTAGTCAAATGACTCCAGCAATTATGGATACTGAAACAGTAACCATTGAACAAAATGGTGTAACGTATCGTGCTAACGGCTCAAAGATGAAATTTGAAGGTTTTTTGAAAGTCTATTCAAATGGGAAAGAGAAAGATAATATCTTGCCTGATTTAAATAGTGGTGACACCGTTAAATTATCTAAAAATAATCCAGACCAACACTTTACTCAACCACCAGCTCGATACACTGAAGCCAATCTGATTAAAACTTTAGAAGAGAATGGAGTGGGACGTCCATCTACCTATTCGCCAACATTAGGTACAATTCAAAAACGTTATTACGTTAAACTAGTTGGAAAACGATTTGAACCAACCGAACTCGGTGAGATTGTAAATAAAATTATTGAAGAGTACTTTCCTGACATTGTCAACGTTGATTTCACGGCTGATGTCGAAGGAAAATTGGATGAGATCGAAGAAGCTAAAGAAAAATGGGTTGAAGTTGTAGATCACTTCTATCAACCATTTTCAAAAGAAGTTGATCATGCGGAACAGCTTATGGAAGATGTTCAAATTAAGGATGAATTAGCCGGGTTTAACTGTGAGATATGTGGTGCGCCGATGGTCGTAAAGATGGGGAAGTATGGCAAGTTTTACGCTTGTTCACGCTTTCCTGATTGCCGCAATACTCAAGCAATTGTCAAAGAAATTGGTGTAACTTGTCCGAAGTGTAAGAAAGGCCAAGTTATTGAACGTAAAACAAAAAAGAATCGGTTGTTTTATGGATGTTCACGTTATCCTGAATGTGACTTTGTTTCATGGGATAAGCCAATTGGAAGAGATTGTCCAAAGTGTGGTCATTTCTTGGTTGAAAAAAAGGTTCGCGGTGGCATGCAAGTGATTTGTCCAAACGGCGATTATAAAGAAGACATTCAGAAATAATTAAAATAGCTGTTCCTCGGAACGGTTTTATTTATAAGGTAAAATGTAAAAAGTTACTTTAACTTAGGAAAAACTAATGCAAAACAAAAAACTAATCGAACTATTCGTAAAATATATTGTAAACGAACGTCAATATTCAAAAGACACGGCTAAAGCTTACGAAGACGATCTTGAGGAATTTAATGTATTTCTACAGACGTCAGGAAATGCTAAAAGCTTTAAAAATATCGACAATTTTGACGTTGAAGTTTTCTTAGGTACTTTGCACGATAGAGGAGATGAGAATAGCACCATCGCTCGTAAAATTTCTTCATTAAGGTCTTTTTTTAATTTTTTGCTAAACAATGAACTAATTTCGGACAATCCGTTTGAATATGTTCACATAAAAAAGCATAATAAGCATTTACCAAGATTCTTTTATCAAAAAGAATTAGACATTCTTTTTAAAACAGCCGCAAGTAATCAGGACAAACGAATTGCTACTCGTGACAGTGCCATTCTCGAGGTTCTATACGGGACGGGAATGAGAGTCAGTGAGTGCTCCAATCTTGATATTAACGACATTGATTTTGATAATCGAATCATGCTTGTTTTAGGTAAGGGAAACAAGGAACGTTATCTGCCATTTGGAAGGTATGCTAAAAGTGCTATTTTACGATATATGGAGAAATGCCGAACGCCAATTATGCGTAAATATCATAAAGACCATCTTTACTTATTTATCAATCAGCATGGTGATAAACTGTCAAGCCGCGGTATTGAATACATTTTAGATGGAATTATGAAAAGAAGTGGTCTTAATAGTTCAATTCATCCTCACATGCTTCGTCATACATTTGCCACTCAAATGTTGAATAATGGAGCTGATCTTAGAACTGTTCAGGAATTGCTTGGTCATTCTGATTTATCTACAACCCAAATTTATACTCATGTTACTAAAGAAGGACTACTTAAGAACTACCAGAAGTTCTTTAAGCGTCCTGATGAAGATAATCCAAACTAACTTTTGAAGGGAATTTAATTATGACAGTAAAATTTGAAGCTACCACAATTTGCGCCATCAGACATAATGGTCACGTTGCACTAGCTGGTGACGGTCAAGTTACTATGGGAGAAAAAGTTATCATGAAGGGAACCGCACATAAAATCCGTCGGATCTTTGATGGGAAAGTTGGAGTCGGTTTTGCTGGAAGTGTTTCTGATGCATTTAACCTAGAAGAAAAGTTTGAAAAAAAGTTGAAAGAATATAGCGGCAACTTAAAAAGAGCTTCAGTAAAATTAGCTCAAGAATGGCGCGGCGATCAACAGTTACAAAAACTTGAGGCCATGCTAATTGTTGCCGATCATGATAATTTGCTTTTAGTATCTGGTTCAGGAGAAGTAATTGAGCCAGACGATGATATTTTAGCAATTGGATCTGGTGGTAATTTTGCATTAGCAGCAGCCACTGCAATGAAACATAAGGCGCCTGAAATGTCAGCTGAAGAAATTGCCAAAGCTGCTATTAACATCGCTGCTGACATTGATATTTTTACTAATCACAATGTAATTTCTGAAGAACTATAAACCGAGGTATTAATTAATGACAAAAGAAGAACAAATGACACCAAAAGAAATTGTTTCCCAATTAGATAATTATATTGTTGGACAGGACGATGCTAAGAAGTCTGTAGCAATCGCGTTGCGTAATCGTTACCGTCGTCTTCAATTAAGCCCACAGATGCAAGAGGACATTACTCCTAAAAACTTATTGATGATCGGTCCCACTGGAGTTGGTAAGACAGAAATTGCACGTCGTTTGGCTAAGATTGTAGACGCTCCATTTGTCAAAGTAGAAGCAACCAAATTCACTGAAGTTGGATACGTTGGTGGAGATGTTAATTCAATGGTTCGTGATTTAGTTGAGAGCTCAGTTCAAATGGAAAAGAAAATTGAGTTTAAAAACGTTAGACGTGAAGCTGAAAAGAAAGCGAATAAGGACTTGGCTGAGATCATTTCACGCGAAGAAAACCACGTAGATGATCCAGAAACAATCGCAAATAATGATAAAAAATTAGAAGATACGGTTAAAGAACTTAATAAAGCATTTAAGAAGGGGAAACCAATAGATCTATCTTGGTTAACTCAAAAAGATCCCTTCATGGATAATGACGAAAAGAATAAAATTAAAAATGATGCCGATCAAATTTTAAATCAAATTGAAAATGGCGAGTTAGAGGACCATGAAGTTAAAATCTCCATTGATGACCCAGCGACTGCACTAAACGCGGACAACAGCAAAATGGAACAAATGGGAATTAACTTGCAGGGATTAGAGAGTATGCTGCCAAAGAAGCAAGTTGAAAGAGTCCTTCCGTTAAAAGAAGCTCGTGAAGCATTAATCAATCAAGAATCAGAAACACTAATTGACGATGCCAAAGTGAATGGCTCAGCAATTAAACGTGCCGAAAATACCGGGATTATTTTTATAGATGAAATTGATAAATTGACTGGTGGAAACAAACAAACTCGTGGAGAAGTGTCAAGAGAAGGTGTTCAACGAGACATTTTACCAATCGTTGAAGGTGTAAATGTAAATACTAAGTATGGAGTCATAAATACCAATCACATCTTGTTTATCGGTTCCGGTGCTTTTGCTGATAGTAAGCCTTCAGATTTAATTCCTGAACTGCAAGGTCGATTCCCAATTCGAGTAGAATTAAATGATCTAAGTAAGAATGACTTTGTTAAAATTTTAACTGAACCGAGTGATGCATTAATTAAGCAATATGTAGCATTAATTGGGACGGATAATATTAAAGTAACTTTTACTAAGGAAGCAATTGAAAAAATTGCTGATATTGCATATTCTGTTAACCATGATACTGATAATATCGGTGCTAGACGGCTTCACACAATTCTAGAAAAATTACTTGAAGATATTTTGTATGAAGGACCAGATATGCATATGGGTGATATTACGATTAACCAACAATACGTTGAAGACAAAGTTGGTAATCTTGCGGCTGATGAAAATATAGCACGATATATTTTATAGTTTCTACATTTTGTGAAATAATATATAAAGAAAGGGAGGGATTAAATTGCCAGTTACACTAAAAAATAATTACTTAACGGTTCGAATTAATCAAAAAGGTGCTGAGATTGTTTCGGTTAAGGATCAAAGCGGTACTGAATATATTTGGGGTGCTAATAAAAAGTACTGGAAGCGTCATGCACCGATCTTGTTTCCAATCGTTGGTCGACTTCAAGATGATGATTATATTTACGATGGAAACAGTTATCATATGTATCAGCATGGTTTTGCTAGAGATAGTGAGTTTGAGATCGAATCTCACAACCAAACCGAAGTCAATTTTATGTTGCATTCGAGTGCGGCTACTAGAAAGATTTATCCCTTTAACTTTAATTTATCTATTCACTATGAGCTAGATGAACACACCATTGCGGTTGAAATGGTAGTAGAAAATATCAATCCAGATCCAATGTATTTCTCATTAGGAGCTCATCCAGGATTCAACGTCCCATTGTTTCCTAAGAAAGAAACATTTGATGATTATTCGGTCTCGATTGCTCCAAAGCATGACTATAAAACTGTTAGAATTGATCAGAATGGATACAGTAATATTAAACATCCAATTGAAAAAACGCTGAACAATCCACTACAGTTAAATCGTAACCTATTTATTCATGATGCAAAGGTGCTTGATATATCTGATAATGAGCAAACTACCGTTATGCTCCAATCAGATGTCACCGAGCATGGAGTCGCTTTGACTGCTTACGACTGTAAGTACATTGGTATCTGGTCAACTTATCCTAAAAATGCTCCCTTTGTGTGTTTAGAACCATGGTGGGGAATTGCTGATGAGGAAGGCAGTACTGGATTTTTAAAAGATAAGGCCGATATAAGTAAACTTGACCCAAACGAAAGCTTAAATGCTAATTTTGATATTACTTTCTTCTAAATAAGATTAAATTAAATAAGGGACACTCGTTGAGTGCCCCCTTATTTATGCTGTTTTTTTGAAGGAATGGATTTCTTTACGTATTTTAAGTACCAGTAATAAAGACCAAACGGAACGAGATTTTCATCTCCATGAATAATCTTAATGATGTTGTTACGGTGGCGATAGAAAGTAAAGATTGTTAAACAAATTGCTAGAATTGTCAGTGCTGGATCATTTTCAAATAATGATGCAATAACAATAATGGTAAAGCCTAGCATACTAGCAAGACTTACCATACTAGTAACAAAGATACAGATAATCCAAGTTCCGGCCGCAATGCAGAAAAAGACGAAGTTATATGCCCAAAGCATCCCGGCACTAGTTGCGACTGCCTTACCACCACGAAAATGATCAAAAATTGAATAAGTATGGCCTAAGATCGCTGCCAGTCCAAAAATGAGTGGGTACCATGAATGGATTCCAAACTGCATTGGTAACCAAGTAGCAATGGCGCCCTTAGCAATATCAAGAATCATCACAATGGTTCCTGCAAACCATCCTAGTACCCGATAAGTGTTGGTAGCGCCAATATTTTTGGAGCCATGTCGTCTAATGTCGATATGAAAAAATACTTTGCCAATCCAAATTCCGTTGGGAATTGATCCCAATAAATAAGCAAAGATTAGGAGAATAATAAATTTAACCATATCTTCCTCCGTATTATTAATGTAATATATAAGTCCCAAAAGTTTATTTTATCATTAAAAAGATGATTTTAAAATTTAGTTTGGAAAAATGAGCTAACTTTAAAACGTCTTTGCAATCAAGTTTAAATAGGTTATTATTAAAAACGATGACTAAAAGAAGGAGTCTTTCCTAATGACACAGGCAAAAAAGCAAGAGTATGATGACTCTTCAATTCAAGTTTTACATGGTTTAGAAGCAGTTCGAAAACGACCTGGTATGTACATAGGTTCTACTGATTCAAAGGGATTGCACCATTTAGTTTACGAAATTGTTGACAATGCAGTCGATGAAGCATTAGCTGGCTATGGTGATGAAATCAACGTTACCATTCACGAAGATGATAGTATCACAGTGGTTGATCATGGGCGTGGTATGCCAACTGGAATGCATTCTTCTGGAAAACCAACTCCTGAAGTAATTTTAACGGTTCTTCATGCTGGTGGGAAATTTGGCCAAGGAGGATATAAAACTTCTGGGGGATTGCACGGAGTTGGGTCAAGTGTTGTTAATGCACTTTCAACTCATTTAACGGTTCAAATTGTCCGTAATGGTACTCTTTATCAAGAAGATTTTAAAAATGGTGGGCATCCTGTTGGAACCCTAAAAAAAATTGGAAAAACCAATAAACATACTGGAACGACTGTCACATTTAAACCTGATCCGGACATCTTTACTACTACAACTTATAATTATGATATCTTGGCAGAACGGCTTCGTGAGTCTGCCTTTTTGCTGAAGGGCGTTAAAATAACGCTTAAAGATGAAAGACCCGGAAAGATTCGTGAAGATGAATTTCAGTTCAAAGATGGTATTAAGGAATTTGTTGACTATCTGAACGAAGGCAAAAGTACCCTTGGAAAAGTTATGTATTTCGATGGTAAAAAAGATGGCATCGAAGTTGAAGTTGCTGCTCAATACAATGACGGCTATACCGAAAATATGCTTTCATTTGTTAACAATGTGAGAACTAAGGACGGTGGGAGTCATGAAGCCGGCTTTAGGAGTGCATGGACCAAGTCCTTCAATGAATACGCTAGAAAAGTTGATTTATTAAAAGATAAAGACAAGAACCTGGAGGGAAACGATGTTCGTGAGGGGTTAACTGCTGTCGTAGCGTTAAAAGTACCTGAAGAACTGCTCCAATTTGAGGGTCAAACTAAAGAAAAGTTGGGAACCCCGATTGCAAGGTCAGTTGTTGATAGTGTTGTTTCAGAACAATTACTTTATTACCTCATGGAAAATAGTGACTTTGCTAAAACTTTGATTAAAAAGGCCACCAATGCGCGCACAGCGCGTGAGGCTGCTAAAAAGGCTCGGGAAGAAAGTCGACACGGTAAAAAGAAAAAGAAACGAGAACGACTCCTTTCTGGGAAACTGACCCCAGCTCAGTCAAAAGATACGAGTGAAAACGAATTATTTCTAGTTGAAGGAGATTCGGCCGGAGGCTCCGCTAAGCAAGGACGAGATCGAAAGCATCAAGCAATTTTACCGTTACGTGGGAAGGTTCTAAACACTGAACGTGCTAAACTTCCCGATATTATGAAAAATGAGGAAATTAGTACGATTATCTACACAGTAGGAGCGGGTGTAGGAACTGATTTTAAGATCGAGGAATCAAATTATGACAAAATTATTATCATGACAGATGCGGACGATGATGGTGCCCACATTCAGATCCTCCTTTTGACTTTCTTCTATAAATATATGCGGCCAATGATTGAAGCAGGTAAGGTATATATTGCGTTACCGCCACTTTATAAATTGCAACATGGTAAAGGGAAGAGATCCAAAGTAGAATATGCTTGGACCAATGAAGAACGTGATCAAGACATTAAAGATTTTAAATCAGGATATTCGTTACAGCGTTTCAAAGGTTTGGGCGAGATGAACGCGGATCAATTATGGGAAACTACGATGGATCCTGCCAAAAGGACTTTAATTCGAGTTCGAATCGATGATGCAGCTGATGCAGAACGACAAGTATCAACTTTAATGGGTAATAAAGTAGAACCACGTCGAAAATGGATTGAAAATAACGTTCAATTTAATCTCGAAGAAGACGGAAGTATTTTAGATAATACTGAGAAAAATTAGCTTGGAGGTGATGAAATGGCACATAGATCTAAAATTAAAGATTTAACTCTTTCAGAAGTTATGGACGAACGGTTTAGTCGTTATTCTAAATCAATTATTCAAGAGAGAGCATTGCCAGACGTCCGTGATGGACTTAAACCCGTTCAAAGACGGATTTTGTATGCCATGAATAAGGATGGCAATACTTCTTCTAAAGGATTTAGAAAAGCAGCTAAATCAGTTGGTAACGTCATGGGTAATTTTCATCCTCATGGCGATAGTTCAATCTATGAAGCTATGGTTCGTATGAGTCAAGACTGGAAACTACGGGAACCGTTGATTGAGATGCACGGAAACAATGGTTCAATGGATGGTGACCCTCCAGCAGCCATGCGTTACACAGAAGCTCGCTTAAGTAAAATATCAGATGAAATGTTGCGGGATATCGATAAGGATACCGTTGATTGGGTTTTAAACTTTGATGATACGGAGTATGAACCTGTCGTTCTTCCTTCTAGATTTCCTAACTTACTAGTAAATGGTGCTACTGGAATTTCAGCGGGATATGCCACCGAAATTCCACCACACAATCTCGGTGAAGTAATTGATGCATTAATTTATCTACAAAAGCATCCAAATGCCACACTTGATAGTCTGATGAAGTACGTTAAAGGACCAGACTTTCCAACTGGCGGAATCATTCAGGGACTTGACGGAATTAAACAGGCCTACGAAACTGGTAAGGGACGCATCATGATCCGTTCTAAAACTTCAATCGAGGCATTACGTGGAAATAAACAGATGATCAAGATAACCGAAATTCCTTATGAAGTTAATAAGGCTCAATTAGTCAAACAAATTGACGAAGTTAGGATCAACAAAAAAATCGATGGAATTGCCGAAGTAAGAGACGAATCAGATCGCGAAGGATTGACGATTGCAATTGAGTTAAAGCGGGACGTTGATAGTACTAGTATCTTAAATTACTTGTTTAAAAATACTGACCTGCAAATTTCGTATAATTTTAATGTCGTTGCTATTAGCAATATGGCACCAAAAAGGCTTTCTCTAAAAGAAATCTTAGTTGCTTACTTGGATTATCAACGCGATGTTATATCTAAAAGAACTAAATTTAATTTAGATAAAGCCAATGCACGACAACACATTGTCTTGGGTTTGATTAAGGCATTATCAATCCTAGACCAGGTGATTAAAACCATTCGTGCTAGTAAAGATAAACAAGATGCGCGAAATAATTTAATTTCTGAATACGATTTTTCCGAAAAACAAGCGGATGCGATTGTTGCCTTACAATTGTATCGTTTAACTAATACAGATGTTACTGAATTAAAAAAAGAAAACGCTGATTTGGCAGCTAAAATTGCTGAATATGAGACTATTTTAGCAAGTCCGGATGAACTTGACTCTGTTTTAAGAAGCGAACTTAGAGACATCGCAAAACGTTACCGTAATCCACGTCGTACTAAAATTGAAGACAAAATTCAAAATCTGGAAGTTAGTGAGGAAGTTACGCTTCCGGACGAAAATGTAATGGTAATGGTAAGTAATGATGGTTATCTAAAACGCAGTAGTCTTCGCTCATTTAATGCGTCTGAGATCACTGATAACGGCTTAAAAGACGATGACCATGCTGTTTACCTAAATGAATTAAACACTCGTGATTCGCTGTTTATGTTCACTGACAAGGGTAATATGATTTATCGCCGTGTTTATGAAGTCGAAGACGTTAAGTGGAAAGACACGGGAGAACATATCTCAAGAATGAATGGGCTTGATGCCAATGAAAAAATCATTGCGGTTTATGACTTCTCTGATCTAAGTAAACAAGATGGTGAATTTGTAATTACAACTAGTGCTGGCCATATTAAGCGCACTGAATTTAGTAAATTACTTCCCAGTCGTACCTATAAAAGTCGCGCTGCAATGTATGAAAAATTGAAGGAACCGCTATCAAAAGTAGTCAATGTCTCATACAATCGGGTTGAAGATCCTGGTAGTGTCTTATTGATGACAGAAAAAGGAATGGCACTTAGATACGACTTACAGGAAGTTTCATTGAATGGTCCGAGGACTACAGGAGTGAAGGCAATTAGTTTGGCTGATGATGATCACGTCATTGACATGCAATTTGTAAATGATGAGTCTGAAATTGGAGTTGTTTTCCAAAGTGGGAACTTTAAAAAGATGAGAGTAAGCGACATTCCAGTGACTAGCCGCGCACGAAAAGGAATTAAAGTCTTAAAGGAATTTAAAACCAAAAGTAATCTGTTAGCTGATTTTATCAAAATTGATTCTAGTGATGAAACGCTTAAAATTTATACTGATCACACAACTTCACACGAAGTGGTCTTGGGTGACTACGGAACATCTGGTCGTTTGTCAAACGGATCGTCCGTAATGAATACGAAGATGATTGGAACTCCAATTTTGATTGCTCATGACACTTTAAAACAATCTCAAGTTGATAATTTGCTATAGTAAATATAGTGATTTCGTGATAATATACACAATATAATAATAAATGTTAGTGCGAGGTATTAGTTTTGAGAGAATCTAAGAGGGAATCATTATTTTCATCCAAGGCTTTGGTATATTTCTTACAATTATCTGAATCGCTGAACTATACAAAAGCTGCGGGTATTTTAGGAATTACACAGCCTGCACTATCCCAACAAATTAAAAAATTAGAAAATAAGCTCCATGCTAACTTATTTTATTCTGTTGGTAAACAAATTCATTTAACTGATGCGGGTTATACTTTAAAAAATGCTACCGAGGAAGTATATGGAATCCTTGATAATGCTACTGATGAAATTGAATCATATTCAAGCTCAATCCGTGGAACAATTAAGGTTGGAATTCTTTCTGCAATTGAAGATGAAATATTTGAAAATTTTGCCCTATATTTCTATGAAAAGAATCCAGATTTGCGAATTGAAATGTACATGTTGACTCAACAAACATTAATCTCTGATCTTGAAAGTGGAAGAATTGATTTAGCCATTATGTACCTACCAAACGAGAAATTGCATAATTGGAAGGGAATGGCCATTAAACCGATTACTCACGATACTTTGTGCTATGTTCATCATGATAAAAGTAAAATTGGAAGTAAAATCAATCTTAAAAAAGTTGTTGGGCCAATGGTAGGCTTTCCCAATGGTTATTACTTTAATCAATTTTTAAAGAATATTTACAGCGCCAAGCGCTATGAAATGCCAAAAATGGAAGTATGTTTTACAAGACCAGTGCAAATCATAGAATTTGCTTTATCATCTGGGTTAAATACCATTCTACCGAAGACCTTTATGATGACACGTGATCGAACTAAAATGGCTCGAAAGAATACTTATTATACTGATATTATTCCTGATTTTTCTCTTCAAGCCGTTGCCGTCTATCGTGATACTAAAGATGGTATTCCGCGGTTAAATAAATTATTTGACGAATTTAGTGGTTTTGTAGGAGAATATGAGCAGGCTAAAGATGTATACTTAAGTAGTATTAATATAGAAGTTAGAGATCGTCAGAGACTCTTGGAAATATGGAAAAAGAGGAGAGAGAATCATGAGTAAAGAACTAGTTTTTGGACATAAAGTACCGGATACGGATGCAATTGTGGCTGCAATGGCACTCGCATATTTGAAGAAACAAGACGGGTATGATGTAGAAGCAGTCGCTTTAGGCAATCCCAATGCTGAAACTAAGTATGTGCTTGATTACTTTGATACTAAGGCACCACGTGTGATTGAACGTGCAAAACCTGAAGTTGATAAAGTAATGCTAGTCGACCACAACGAACCTCAACAAAGTGTAAGTGATATTGATCAATTAACCGTAACTGATGTTGTTGATCATCACCGAATTAATGGATTTAACACTGCTGCACCTTTGTATTATCGTGCTGCACCTTATGGATGCTGCAGTACAATTATTACTAAGATGTTTTCAGAAGAGGGTATTAAAATTCCCAAGAAATTAGCCGGTTTAATGTTGTCAGCTATTATCTCTGACACTTTATTGTTAAAATCACCGACTACTACTGATTTTGATCGCGATGCACTCAAAGCTTTAGCGGACATTGCCGGAATCGATGATTACGAAGATTATGGCGTTAAAATGCTTAAGGCCGGGACTAACGTTGACGCAAAAACTGATCAACAGCTTATTGACGGAGATGCTAAGTCATTTACGTTAGGTGGTAAGAATGTCAGGATCGACCAAATTAACGTTGTCGATTTAGACGATATTACCAAACGTGCTGATGATATTAAGAAAGCTATGAAGGCCGAATCTAAGGATAAGGGCTATGATTTATTCTTAGTGCTTGTAACCAATATTCTTGATAGTAATTCAGAACTAATTGTAGTTGGGAAACCAAAGAGCGTGGTCGAACAAGCTTTTGATAACAAATTCAATGATGATGACATTATGAATTTGCCTGGAGTCGTTTCTAGAAAAAAGCAAGTTGTTCCCCCATTAACTGATGCATTAGAAAAAGAATAGTTATAAAAAATCCACTTAATTGTGGATTTTTTGGTTTAAAACAAATTGTTTGCTATTTAATTGGATAAGATATAAATTAAATATAGAAACAAATAGGAGGTTTATATTATGGCTGAAAATAATAAAGATGATTTGAGAAACCGCTTAACACCTGAGCAATACAACGTAACTCAAAATGCTGGAACTGAACCTGCATTTACTGGCAAATATGATGATTTTTATAAAAAAGGAATCTATGTTGATGTTGTAAATGGTAAGCCATTATTTAGTTCTGCTGATAAGTATGACGCTGGTTGTGGCTGGCCATCATTTACTAAACCAATTAGTGAAGACGAATTAAAGAATGATACTGATACTTCTTTTGGTATGATTAGACAAGAAGTTCGTGGTGCAGACTCTAAGTCCCATCTAGGACACGTCTTTCCAGATGGACCGCAAGACAAGGGTGGTTTACGTTACTGTATTAACTCTGCCGCTCTTAAGTTCATCCCTTATGATAAGATGGACGAAGAAGGGTATGGCAAATACAAAAAGTTTGTTGAATAATACAAATAACTGAAATAGAGGTCTTTATTAATGAGTGATAAAAAAGAAACAGCAATTTTTGCCGGTGGTTGTTTCTGGTGCATGGTCCAACCATTTGATCAGATGCCAGGAATTATTTCCGTTGTATCTGGATACACAGGTGGTCATGTCCCAAATCCAACTTATGAGCAAGTTGCTTCAGGTACTACCGGTCACACAGAAGCAGTTAAAATTACTTTTGATCCGAGCATCATTTCATATAAAAAATTAGTTGAAATCTATTGGCATCAAACTGATCCAACCGACGCAATGGGACAATTCCAAGATCGTGGTGATTCTTATCGTCCCGTTATTTACGTTAATAGTCCTGAACAACGCAAAATTGCTGAAGAATCTAAGAAAGAACTGGAAAATAGCGGTGAATTTGATGAACCAATCGTAACCAAAATTGAAGATGCTCAACCATTTTATCCGGCTGAGGATTACCATCAGGACTTTTATAAGAAGAATCCACTTCGTTATGCAATGGAAGAGAGTGGTGGACGGAAAAAGTTCATTGATGATCATTGGAAGAAGTAAATAAGTCAACAAAAAGAATGCCAATCTGACATTCTTTTTTCATGACTAGTTATATGTAGTAAAATAAAAGGAGGTATGAGATTAGTAATAAAGTAATTCTAATCTCATATTAATACTGAGTATATTCTGGGAGGTATTACAATGGCTGAAGAAAAGATAAGACCAAATAAATCGCAAGACGTTTGGAAAGATACTGGTGAAAACGTTGAATTTGCTACTTTAGAATTAACTAGAAAAGATCAAAAAGCGGCTCAAGAAGGAATCCAAGATTTTGCTGATCGTTCACAATCCATTATTAGATCAATGAGAATTAGAGAACCTGAAGCAAACCTTAGAGTTGCCATTGGCTTTAGTAGCAAAGCTTGGGACTACTTGTTTCCGAAGGCTAATAAACCTAAAGAATTAGAAGATTTTACTGGTGTTAGAGGTCCAAACTATTCGATGCCATCGTCTGAAGGAGACATCTTTCTTCATATTCGTGCTAATACTGAAGCCGTTGTATACGAAGTTACTACTCAATTCATGCTCTTTTTAAGAGATTTTACTAAAGTAGTGAACGAAACTCATGGTTTTAGATATTTAGAGGGAAGAGCTATTATCGGTTTCATTGATGGGACTGAAGTTCCACAAGTTGAAGATGTTGCTCCATACGCGCTTATTGGTGATGAAGATCCTGAATTTATCAATGGTTCATATGCTTTTGCACAAAAATGGCATCATAACATGGACTATTGGAATCACCTAGATACTACTACTCAAGATAAAGCCATTGGAAGAGAGAAATTTTCTGACTTAGAATTACCGGATGAAGAAAAATTTAAAAATGCCCATAATGTAACTTCAAACACATCCGTTGACGGAGTTGAACAAAAAATTGTCAGGATGAATGTTCCTTATTCTGATCCTGCTAACAATGATACAGGAACTTACTTTATTGCGTATTCACGATACTGGCACGTTATTAAGGGCATGCTTCAACAGATGGTTGATGAAGATGATTTCTTGTTAACGTTCTCAACCTTATTAACTGGTCAAACTTTTTTCATCCCTTCAAGACCAATGCTTGAAAAAATTGCTGATGGGGATTTGAATTAGTCATCAGTAAATTTTTAAAAATTATTGATTAATTATCATTGACAAAAACGTTGGTTAAGCATAATGTACTGTCTAAAGAAAATGCTAAGAAAAGATGAGTACTGAACCAACCATGATACAGAAAGCAAGCGACGCTGAGATGTTTGCATATTGGCATTTAGGAAAATGGTCTTGGAGCATATATAGACAAGTTATTTACAAGTCATATTTGGATGGCGTCCATTAGAGCGCTATACACTGCTTAATTTATTCTAGATATAATTAGCAATGTTACTGAGGATTGGCAGAAAACTGACAATCAAGGCTCGGTGGTACCGCGTTTATTCGTCCAAGCTCTTGAAACAAAAGTTTCAAGGGCTTTTTTGTATTTTCTTTTAATATAATAAAACAACGGAGGCATAATATGTCTGATAATATTTTTGATTTAGCAATCATTGGAACAGGATCAGTTGGTTCGGCGGCAGGATATTACGCCAGTCAAAATAATAGCAATATTTTAGAGCTGGATATTGCTAAACCCCCACATACACTAGGATCACATCACGGGCAGACTAGAATTATCCGGCATGCCTATGGTGAGGGAGAGAAGTATATCCAGCTACTACTAGAAGCTCAAAGATTATGGGATAAACTCCAGAAACAGACGGGCAAACGTCTTTTCCATAAAACTGGCGTTCTGACCGTTGGGCCAAAAGATTCAGCATTTTTAAATAATATCAAAGCGTCTGCCAATGACTACGATATTGATATTGTTCCTTATACTTCAACTGAAATTCACGATCAATGGCATAACTGGAATTTTAACGATCAATACGAAGGGATTTTAGAGCCAGGTGCAGGGTATTTAGAATCAGAGGAAATTATTAAAACATATATCGAAGGTGCTAAAAATAATGGCGTTACCCAAAGCTTTGATAGTTTTGTTAGAAAGATTGATCAGCAAGACAATGGAATTGTTGAGATTAAAACACAAGATCATACTTTTTATGCCAAAAATGTCATTTTATCAGCAGGAACCTGGGTCAAACAACTATTGCCAAATTTACCAATCACGCCAACAAGAAAGGTATTTGCATGGTTTAACGTCGCCGATAACGGTTTAAATGAAAATGAAGGGTTCCCAGCTTTTACGGTAGAACTTGCAAATGCTATTCAGTATTACGGTTTCCCAGGAAGTAATGGCACCATTAAAATTGGACGTCACCAGGGTGGTCAAAAGATTAAAAATAGAAAAGAAAGGGGCAATTTTGGCGATTATTCTGAAGATTTAGATGAAATCGATCCATTACTAAAGCATCATTTGACAGGGACTGATGGTATTGACCATGGTGGTACATGTTCGTATGATCTTTCTCCTGACGGTGATTTTATTATTGACCGGATTCCATCCATGAATAAGATTCAAATTGTAACTGGATTAAGTGGACACGGATTCAAATTTTCCAGTGTACTTGGTAAACTATTAAGTGATCAAGCTCTTGGAAAATCAAATCCTTATAACTTAGAACCATTTAGATTAGACCGTTTTAACCACTGAAAATAATCAAAAATTTAATCGATGAAATAACAACAAATGCTGTTGTTATTTTTTTGAAAGCAAGCCAATAATGAAGGTTATTTAAAAGCACTCATTATTAGCGTATCATTGAGTATAGAAACTATTTAAATAAGACTTTGATGTTGACCGAACGTTGAGCTTTAATGGTGTTGAAATAAATTCAGAAATTGTAAATGCAATTAAACAACTAGCAAAACGTAATGAAATTATCTTTGATTAAACCAGGCCAATCAGATATCTAATTTCAAGCGTACCAACATTTAAAAATAAGACATTAGTAGGTGCAAACGGGGCGCTTGTATCAAGAAATGGTCATACTTATTCAATAAAACCCATTAGTAATTGTGATATACAATTGACTAAAAATATCATTAAAAAATACGATTTAAATTACATAATTGATGATAATTGGAATTACAGTGATAAAGTAAGCGCTTTAAATCCAATATTTAAGCAACTAGACTCAAATCAATTAGCTGAAAATGTAGCTATCTCATCAATCAAAAAAGCCGTTAAAATCATTTTATTGGACATAAATAGTGACTTAATTGATAAAATACAGTATTCATTAAACAAAATACGTCATTTTGGCGAAAAGAATATTGATCTGACAGCTCAAAATATTAACAAATTCAGTACATTAAGAATTATAACCGATAGAAACTATTAGAAACTAGATTGCGTTTGGAAACGATAGTAACGATCAAGAATTACTCGCGAAAACTTTTAAAAGTAGATGAATCTACAGTCAGATCAAATTATTGTGAATCCAAATGATGAAGTTGCAAAATCAATTCAAAGTTATACAAATGATGATAATCTAAAATGAGTATGAATTGGTCTTTTCTTAAAATTAAGTCTACTTCGTATAATATATATTATGTAAACTAGAAAAAGAATAAATAATTAAGTGCTTCCCCTCTATAAATATATATTAAAAAGAACACCATTTTTGGTGTTCTTTAATTTCCAACTTATTTTATCTATTAATATCTTTGATCCATCCTAATGCAAGAGCTCCGCTACCTAAATGGGTTCCAATTGCAGGACCAAAATATCCGCGGGTAACTTTCATATTTGGATATTTTTCTTGAATGGATTTCTGCCAAACATCAGCTTCTTTGGGGTTATTGGCATCAATTACAGCAACTTCAATTGGATAATTGGCTTTTGATACTGCTTGAGAAAATAAATCTTCAACACGTTTAAGTGCCTTTTTCTTAGAACGAACCTTATCAAATGCTACGATCTCATCAGTTTGGTTATCAAAAGTTAAAATGGGCTTTATGTTTAATAGTCCACCTACAAACGCTGTTGCATTTGATAAACGCCCACCCTTCACTAGGTTATCTAAATCATCGACAACAATTAACTCATCAATGGTTGACCGAAGAAGTTTAAGTTTTTGAATAATTTCTTCTGGAGGAACATTATTTTGTGCTAAATTAGCTGCATATTTCACTAAAGCAGCCATTGGATCAACAGTAATTCCAGAATTAAAAGGATAAATTTTGATGTTATCCATCATTTTGGCTACATTACAAACTGCTTGATACATGCCAGAAATGGTTGAAGCTAAATGAATACTAATCACTGCATCATAACCATCGTCAGCTAATTTATTATATTCTTCAATTAGTGCTCCAATTGGCGGCTGTGAAGTCGTCGGTAATTTGGGTGACTCTTTAAGCTTTTGGTAGAATTCCTTATTTGTAATGTCAATTCCTTCGCGGTAACTTTTACCGTTGAAGATTACGGAGATTGGAATAATATGAACATTATATTTTTTGATATCTTCCTTAGATAAATACGATGTACTATCAGTAACAATCGCTGTCTTCATTTCTTTCACCTAACCTATTTACGGATTTTCTTCATACTTGTTTCTAATCGATTGAGGAGAATCTTTAAAAGATTCTTTTCTTCATCAGTCCACTGATTAAAAATTTGTGTGGAAAGATCTTCGTAGTCATTACTAATTTGATGACATGCCTTCTTACCCTTATCAGTAATACTGTATATTAACTGGCGTTTATCCTGCCCAATGGCTTTCTTTTGAATCATTTCTTTTACAACTAATCGTTTCAATTGTCGCGATAAAGTTGATGTATCTAATTTCATTGACTTAGAAAGCGATTCTTGGGTCGTATAGCCATCATCAATGGCAATTAACAATTGCCATTCTGAAATAGTAAGATTTGATTTTTTGGTAAGAGCTTGGAGCTGTTGTTGATGCATTTTCCCAACAACTCTAAGAGCAGTTAAACTATTTTTCATTGATATTCCTCCGTAAAATATTATACCATTAATTGCCTAATACAAGATTACGGATTTAATATTTATGTGCTACCACTCAACAATATAAGTTATACTGGACAATGAAGCAAAAAGGAGTGTTATATATGTCATTTGACGGATCATTTACACATGCAATGAGTCATGAATTAAATAACAAATTACTAAACGGACGTGTTTCAAAAATAAACGAGCCCTACCCTAATGAAATTATTTTAACTATTCGTTCTAATCATAATAATTATCAGTTATTATTATCAGCGAATCCCTCATACGCTCGAGTACAAATTACAAACGTCCCTTTTACAAATCCGAAAGTTCCAACTAACTTTGCAATGACGTTAAGAAAACATTTAAGTGGAAGTTTTATTAGCAAAATTCATCAAGTAAACAATGATCGGATTATTCACATTCATTTTAATACAAGGAATGAATTAGGTGATATTGAGGAATTAGTCCTTGTCATTGAAGTAATGGCACGTCATAGTAACATCATTTTAGTTCAAGCTAAAGATTCATCAATAATTGATTCAGTTAGAAGAATTTCATCTGCTCAAAATCGATACCGAACCATTCTTCCAGGATCTAAATATATTCAACCCCCAAAACAAGATCTGATTGATCCATTTCAAGTTAACGAAAAAGAATTTACACAAATTGAAAAAATCAATCGTGAGTTTCCAAATGTAGATGTATTTGCTACTCAATTACGTAAATATCTTCAAGGACTTGGGACTGATACGTCCTATGCGCTCGCAAGTGCCCTTCATGTATCTGGATCAACTTTAAAACAAAAATATTGGAAATTTTTTAATCATTTCGAAAATCCAGAACCTATTATTGGAGATGATATGAAGGGAAAATTACAATTTTCAGCATTTCAGTATAACGGCATTCAGCCGGATAAAAGATTTAAAACTTTAAGCGAAATGTTAGATGAATATTACCAAACTAAGGTTCAACGTGAGCGAGTTCGAGAACAAGGGTCACAATTAATTCGAATCACCAAAAATGAATTAAAAAAGAATCGGAAAAAGCTTAAAAAATTACAAAAGACCTTAGAAGAATCTGAGCATGCAGATGACCTACGGGTTAAAGGTGAGATTTTAATGACTTATTTAAATCAAGTTAAAGTTGGATCTAAAGAGATTAAACTACCCAATTTTTACAATAATAATAAGGAGATCATTATCTCACTAGATCCTTCCCTTTCAGCTTCTGAAAATGCTCAAAAATACTTTAAAAAATACGATAAAAAGCGAAATGCAAAGGAATATGTAGTTAAGCAAATCCAGGAATGTCAGGATGAAATTGATTATTTTGAGAGTATTGAATCCCAAATTGAAATCGCGGATCCACGTGATTTAGATGACATTAAGACAGAATTAAAAAATGGTGGATACATTAGGAAGCCAAAAAAAGGTAACAGTAAACATCATAAAACTAAAGTTAGCAAACCTGAAAAGTTTGTCTCAGATGATGGTGAGATAATTTTGGTTGGTAAAAATAATTTACAAAATGATCAACTTACCCTTCGGACAGCAGATAAACGTGATACTTGGCTTCATGTCCAAAATATCCACGGATCTCATGTAATAATTAGATCTTTCAATCCAACTGAACAGACAATTCTTCAAGCTGCTGAACTGGCTGCTTATTTTTCCAAAGCACGAGCATCTGCTAACGTGCCAGTTGATTACGTTAAAGTAAAAGCTGTAAAAAAGCCCAATGGAGGGAAACCCGGTTTTGTTACCTATCGGGGGCAAAATACGATTTACGTAACGCCAACGGAAGCAATTGTTAAACATTTAAGAGAGAATAGTAAAAAACAAGATACTAATTAGTATCTTGTTTTTTTACTTCAATAACTTGTTGGTTGCTTCGTTAATAGTATGACCTATTGATAATTTAGCCCCTGACTCGAGTGATCGGTCTTTTTGATAATCGTACACTCCAAGTTGCTTAAATGGGAAAGAAGCCTGCATCACCGTAAAGTGTGTTGAAGAATCAATTTTGGGAACGGTATTTACAATTTTATCAATATTTAAATGTCCGGTTGCCATCCTGACCAGCACCCCAATCCAGTTAATTCCAGTGGACATATTTAAAAGAACGGTCTCGGTAATTCGAAGTGGTCTCACACCAGTAATTTTAATCTTGTCTTGATCCCTGTAAAAAAGAACCTGAACTAGTCCATGAAGACTTTGATTTTTCACCGCTACCTTAGCTCGTTCAACTAGCCCTTCCACATTCAAAACATCTTTACCATAAGGAACATAATAATCTGTTTGAAGACTGATATCGTCATCGTTTCCATCACCGGATTTAAACCCCACGGTTGAAATTGGAACTATTTTGTTCTCCGTTACTAATAAATCAAACGCAAAATCAACATGAGATCCATACCAAACTGCATCTTTTTGATTTGGTGGTAAAACCACCAACTTGAAATCATGATACTTGCTAAGTTCACGAATTAGGAAGTGACGATTACCCGGCAGAAAGACGTATTGGGGTTTCTCAGTTTGAATGACGTCTAAAATTTCTCCCAGTTGAATTGGTTCAATGTACTGCTTGTCACTCATCATTGGCGCTAAGGAAGCAGAATTAGGATTATTATTTAAAATTACAGTGTCAAATCCAATCTTTTTAAGTTGAATTAATATTTCACTAGTATAGAAATCAGAAGCAATATTGGGGCCAATTTTATTTCTACCCTTTCCAATTACTAGTGCGGTGTTATTCCCGATTTGATTAGATTCGTTGTCAATTTCATAACTAGCATAAAAGGAATTAATTTTTTCGGGAAATTCTCCAGCCGTTGGTTCGATCATTTTATAGGTTTTATAAGAATCCTTTTGACGAAGTTGATTGATATCTGTATGCCAAATGGATGACAACATTCCATCACCAAATCCCATTTCATGAGCTAACCTGAAAGCTTTAGCGTCATTTTGGTGTTTAAAAATATACGATCGACTCTTATCAATATTTGCCATGATCACAAAGAAAAATTGATCAATTTTGGTCAATTCTTGTAAATCTTCAATACTATAATGACGTGAGAGGGCTTCAAATAGAATTGGGAGTTGGATATCGGTTGGGTGAATTAATTGTGAAATTAGTTCATCTTCGGAAAGTTCAGAATAACTTGGCAAAACATCTTTTGGACTCGATTGCGAACTTCTAATGGCCTTTAACAAAGCGGCTTCGCAACTACGACCTACCCCAATTACTGATCCAATGGATTTGGTTTTAGTTCCAAGCCGTGAATCAGCATCAGGTAATTGCTCAAACGGCCAGATGGGGATTTTTACCGTGATATGATCACTGATTGGTTGAAGCACCGTCGTAAATTTATGAAAACGTGCTGGTAACTTAATTTTAGTAATTGGATAATTTAATAATAATTGTGAGGTAACTAAGGCAATTGGATATCCCGTTGATCTCGCTGCTAAGGTAGTACTCATGTTAAAACTAGGATTTACCTTTAGAACAAAACAATCATTTGTTTCAGTATTCAGAGCAAATTGTACATGACAAACGCCCTTGATTCCCAAAACGTCCATGACCTGAAATGAAATTGATCGCATCATTTGAATCTGGGTATCACTTAAAGTTTGTGCCGGGGTATAAACGACCGAATCATTTGAGTTCACTCCGACTGGATTCATATCTTCTAAAGAAGATACCATCAATTTTGTCCCCATTGTATCACGCAGTGAAACCGTTCCAACTTCTTTGTAGCCGACAATTTCCCGTTCAATTAGGCATTTACTAGACTTTGACTCCTCAAAGATGGTATCAGCATCGTTAGTTATTTGTTCCATGTTTTGAAAAATCAACCGTTGTTGTCGAACTTTAGGATCTAACGGTCTAACAGAAATTGGAAATGAAATTTTATCAATTACATTCCTTAAATCATCAAAATTATCAACAATATAATAATCAGGGGTGGGAATCCCATATTCTTTTAATCTTTGATTCAATCGATTTTCATTGTTAAACAGATCAATATTATCATCATTTAAACCAATAATTTTTACATTATTTTCTTTTAATATTCCATTTTTATTTAAGCGTTGAATAACCTTTAGTGCATTAACTCCGCCGAAAACTGAGGTAACTGCATCAATGTTCTCTGTTTCAATAACATGTTTAGCATTTTCAGTATTAACAGGTTTAATGGAAATATTATCAGGATTCATTTCCTGTAATATTACTGAGTATGGATTATTATCCAAAAGAAAAGTAGTAATCCCAAGTTTCTTCCAAACCTTTAGTGCTTGAAATGCAGCGGAATCAAGCTCACATTCTTGACCAATTCCAGACGGTCCTGCTCCGATTATTAGTATTTTTTTGATATCGTCTTTCATTAGGCTATCTCCCATGAGCTGTGATACTTTCTAGAAATTCATCAAATAAGTCAATACTGTCAGTTGGACCACTAGACCCATCCGGAGAAAATTGAACTGAGAAACTTGGATAGTCACGGTGCCTAATTCCCTGAACTGTTCCATTGATTAAGTCTATGTATGTCACAATTAGTTTTGATGTGTCGATAGAATTTGGATCTACGGCATAATCCTGAGCTTGATTAGCATAAATAATTTGATTAGTAATAATTTTTTGAATGGGATGATTGCTTCCATGGTGTCCAAGTCTCATTCGATAAACACTGGCTCCATTAGCCATAGCTAACAATTCATGCCCTAATCCCATACCAAAAACTGGAAGTGCCTGTTCTAATTTAGCAATCGTCTTTAAAACACTTTCATCAATTTCGTGCGGAGATCCAGGACCTGTTGATAAAATAATTCCTTCTGGGTCAAGATCAATGATTTCTTGGTATGAAGTGTCAAAGGGAAGCACAATTACATTGCAATTCCTTTGAGATAATTGACGAATAATCCCTTCTTTTAAGCCAAAATCAAGTACCGCAACGGTTTTGCCGTTCCCAGGGACCAAATAAGGTTTGGGTGTGGCAACCTGTTGAATCTGCTGATTACTTAAAACGGCTGCATTTAACTGATCAAATGCATGTTCATCATTAACATCAACGAGACTCGCTTTTGAAATATCATGTGCCATAATGTATTTCAAAAGATAACGAGTATCAATTGCAGTTATCCCCGGAATATTACGTTGCTTAAGAAATGTATCTAAAGATATATTTTTTAAGTAACTAGTTGAAATATCCTCACTATGATGAACAACCACACCCTTAGCTGATGTCAAAATAGACTCATAGTTTTTTCGATTGATTCCGATATTTCCAACTGAAGGCTGTGTGAATGCCACGATTTGATTGTGATAAATTGGATCTGTGATTGATTCCTGGTAGCCATTAAGATTCGTATTCATAACAATCTCGCCCGTTACGGTTGATTCAGCCCCCATCGATTTTCCCACAAATGAAGTGCCATCATTTAGGATTAAATATCTTTTAGTCATAATGAAGGTCCCTTACTTGTTAGAAACGATTTCGACAGAATCACGATCATCAATTTCTGAAACCAAGACATTAACTTTTTCGTCCTTTGAACTAGGAATATTTTTCCCAACAAAATCAGCCCGAATTGGTAGTTCACGATGACCACGATCAACTAATACAGCTAAACCAATTCTCTTCGGTCTTCCCATTTCATTGATTGCTCCTAATGCTGCCCGGACAGTCCGACCAGTGTATAACACATCATCAACTAGGATTACATTTTTATTATTAATGTCTACCCCATCATTATTAGTTGGATTAGGCTTTGTTTTTCGGTTCTTTAAGTCATCACGATATTTGGTTACATCTAGTTCCACAACCGGAATTTTAGCATTTTCAAGTTTTTCCAAGCGTTTAGCAATTCTTCTTGCCAAATAAACTCCCCGAGTCTTAATACCAACTAAAACTAAGTCGTTGATACCTTTATTTTTCTCAATAATTTCATAAGTGATTCGTGTCAAAGCACGTTGCATGGCCATGCCATCAACTACAACTTTCTCTTTTGCCATAAATGTCACTCCTTAACTGATATCAGAATACTGTTTTCTTAATTGATCGATTGTTTTTTGAAAAATTGGTGGTGCTGGAACTTTAAAATTGAGTTCTTCATGTGTAACTGGATGTTTAAATCCCAGTTCAGCAGCATGTAAAAACTGTCCTTTCCCTTTAATAGTATTTTTAGGTCCATAAAGTGGATCGCCAACGAGTGGATGACCAATATACTTCATATGGACTCTAATTTGATGAGTTCTTCCGGTTTCTAACTGACATTCCACTAAAGTATATTTCCCACCAAACCGTTCAAGAACGTGGAAATGAGTGATGGCATTCCTTCCGCCAGGAATTACTGCCTGTTTCTTGCGGTCTTTAAAAGATCTACCAATCGGAGCATCAATGGTACCGCGTTCTTCATTAATATTACCATGAACCAACGCTAAATACTTTCTGCGATTAGTTTTCTCCCTTAGTTGTTTGGACAATGATCTATGAGCAATATCGGTCTTAGCTACCATCAACAATCCAGAAGTATCCTTATCGATGCGATGAACAATTCCTGGTCTGACTGTTCCATTAATAGAAGATAATTTTGTATGATATAACAGCGCGTTAACTAACGTATGATCAGGATGACCGGGAGCTGGATGGACTACCATACCTTGTGGTTTGTTGACCACAATTACCTGATCATCTTCATAAATAATATCCAGCTTAATGTTTTCTGGTACTAAATTCATTTGTTTAGGTTCAGGGATAGAAATTTGAATGAGGTCATTATTTTGGGATTTGTATTTTGGCTTTTTAGTATCACCATTAACTAAAATTAAATGATCCTTGATCAATTCATTTGCACGACTACGACTTAAATCTTCATAGTGATCCGAAACCAATTTATCAAGTCGCTCGTTTTCATTGTCAGCTCTAAATTCTCTATTTTGCATTTTTCTCACTCTCAGGCTTTGCTAATAAAATAACTAAGAACAGGACAATCACACCAATCGTTACACACGAATCAGCTACGTTAAAAATTGGAAAGTTTATAAAATCTAATTGAATCATATCGGTAACTGCTCCTAAAAACAGCCGATCTAACAAATTACCAATCGTTCCAACCAACATCAACGTTAAACCAAACAAGTATCCGATATGATATCTTTCGATGTAAATAAATATCATAAAAACCAAAACAGCTCCAGTGGCGATGAATTCAAAAATGAAAGATTTCCCAGCAAGAAAACTCCAAGCAGCACCTGTGTTATTAATATTAGTCAATGATATAACTCCAGGAACGAATGGAATTTCTTTTCCAAGTGGAATGTTAATCCGAATCCACCATTTCGAAATTTGATCAAAAATCAGGAGAATAAAAAACATTAGTGCAAAACATATCCATGCCAAGATTTGTTTTTTAGAATAATCCGGTGATTTTTTCATTTTTATCAATATCCATTTCTGCTGCAGCTGGATGCTTAGGCAATCCCGGCATAGTGATTACTTTTCCAGCCATCGCCACAATGTATCCTGCTCCTAATTTCGGTAATAATTCAGTAATATGCAAAGTGAACCCACTTGGATCACCTAATTTTTTGGGGTCATCTGATAAAGAATATTGAGTTTTAGAAATACAGATTGGTAGTTTATCCCATCCATTTCTTTCAATGTCCTTTAATTGTTTCATGGCTTTCCCAGAAAGTATGACGTCCTTTGCTCCATAAATCTTTTTAGCGACTTTATTAATTTTATCAATCAAGGAATCCTCGTCATTGTAAACTCGATTAATGGATGCATTATTATCAACAAGTTTGATTAATTTTCGAGCAAGGTCAATTGAACCCTTACCACCCTCAAGAAATGACTTACTAATACCAAATTCAACATCTTGTTTCTTTAAATGATCACTTAACCACTTAATTTCTTCAGGGGAATCATCAGTAAACTGATTAATGGCGACGATAATTGGTTTGTTAAAGGATTTCATTGCCTTAATATGATGATCAAGATTTTTTACTCCAGATTTTAATGCTTTAACGTTTGGTATAGTTAAGTTTTCTTTACTAATCCCACCGTTAAATTTTAGAGCACGAATTGATGCAACCATAACGACTGCACTCGGATCTGCATTTAAGTGTGGTGATACCAAATCCATGAATTTCTCACCACCTAGATCAGAACCAAATCCTGCTTCAGTTAACGTATAATCAGCAACTTTAAGAGCCACATTAGTAGCTTGAACACTGTTACACCCCATAGCTAAATTAGCAAACGGCCCCCCATGAACAAACGCTGGGGTATGTTCTAATGTCTGAACTAGATTAGGATTAATCGCATCTTTTAAAATAATTGTTAAAGCACTTTCAACCCCCAGATTTGAAACAAAAACTGGTTCATTATCATAAGTGTATCCAATTAAAATATTCTTAATACGTTCTTTTAAATCATTTAAATCAGTTGATAGACACAAAATGGCCATTAATTCACTTGCAGCTGTGATTTCGAAATGCTCTTCTCTAGGAACGCCGGACTTAGATCCACCTAGTCCAATCACCATATTTCTTAGTTCACGATCGTTAACATCCATCGCTCGGTGCCACTGAATTTTACGTGGATCTAAATGTAAAGGATTTCCCTGTTGAATCGAATTGTCGATCAGTGCTGCTAAAGTATTATTAGCCGAAGTTAAAGCATGAATATCTCCCGTAAAATTAAGATTAATGTTCACCATTGGTTCAACTTGAGCAAATCCGCCTCCGGCTGCTCCACCTTTCATTCCCATCACAGGACCCATAGAAGGTTCCCGCAAAGCAATGGCAACTTTTTTATTTAGTTGATTTAACGCATCGCCAAGACCAATTAATACAGTGGATTTCCCTTCTCCAGCCGGAGTGGGATTAATAGCAGTTACTAAAATCAGTTTCTTTTTAGTATGTCGATCACGAGTATTACCTGATATTTTTGCCATGTACTTTCCATATGGATCAACTTCGTTTTTGGGAATCGAAAGTTTACTTGCGATATCTTGAATCGGATCCAATTGACTTTCCTGTGATATTTCAATGTCAGTTTTCATTCATACACCCTCTATTTTTTTACTTCAGTGCTAAAAGCTTCTTTTAATTCGATGATAGAATTGTTGGGAAGTATAAAATTATAGTTTTTATTCTTATAGTTGAAAGATAATTGAAATTTTTTGGAATGAATATCAATAATGTCCTTAATATTCATTTGAATCCCCTTGGGATGAAACACGCTCCGCACTGTTAATGTCTTATTTGATAAGATTAACTTTCTAAAATGAATTTGAATCCATGATAGTAGGATAAAAACAATAAAAAAACCTAATGTAATTTCTTGAAAGTGAGTTATTTCTAACCAAATGATCACCCCAATTAGCAAAATAATAAACGTCCAACTCCAGCAGATAATACTAGTAGTGATATTTGGTTGATACAAAAATTTTCTCTTTTGAGTTATCATAGTCTAAACCTCTTTATTAAACGAATGGAGTAATTTATTAATGTATAAATTATATTCTGATGCAGCTATTAAACCTAAAAGTAATCAATGTGGAATTGGAATTTTAATTCTTCATCAGAAACAACAAATTCAAATTAAAAAGCAATGTAAAGCAAAGAATAATCATATTGGTGAATTCAAAGCATGCCTCACTGCCCTAAGAGAGCTTTGTGATCATTTAAATAGTATTAACAAGCATCCAAGTGATATTACTGTCCTGTACTACACTGACAGTTCCATTTTAAGCGACAGTCTTAATAAACAATACGCTAAACATTATCAAAAATACGTTGATGAAATCATTAAATTACAAAATCATTTCGCAATGGTGTTAACTAAATGGATTCCAGACACTCAAAATCTAGGTGCTCACGAATTAGCTTTTCAAGCTCTTCATTCTAATTAATTAACGTAGTTAGAGGTTGGTTTTTCGTACATATCCCAGTCTTTAGTAGTGCCAAAAACGATATAATCCGATAATAATTTTCCAATCATTGGTCCAGTAGTTAGACCCGACGATCCAAGACCACTACCGATCAACAATTTTTTGTAATTGGGGACTGAACCAAAGAAGGGAGCAAAGTCATCTGTATAAGCTCTCGTTCCCACTCTACTACCAATAATATCAGAATAATCCAAGGTAGGAATTAATTTTTTGGCTGAATTAAGTAATTCATCATTAACCTTTGGTTCCTCTTTTAAATCAAAGCCCTTTTCATCGTCGTGAGTAGCTCCAATAATCAATTTTCCGTGTCCAAGCGGAATAAAGTCATATTCTCCTTCTGGCATCATCACCGGCATGTTCTCATGGGCTGGAATATCAGATACTTTTAATTCTACCAGTTGTCCCTTTTGAGGTCTGACTTTTACTTTAATGTTAAGAGGAGCAAGTGTTTCTTTTACCCAAGCACCGGTAGCTATGACAATTTGATCGAAACTTAATAGTTGATCTTTAAAACTAATGGTATGGTCACTAGTAAGTATCACTCTGCCCTTATAAAGAGTCAAATTTCGTTTTTGGGCGATTGCAACTAAATACTTGCAGAAGAGATTCCCATTAATCCGACTTCCTCCGGAAACAAAAATTCCTGGGTGAGTAATCGTAAGAATGGGAATTTTATTTTGCACTTCTTTTTTGTCTAACCTCATTATGTTTCCCATCTCAGGAGTTGTTTGAACCCTTCTTTTAGCTAAAGCATAGAGGTCATCTAAATCGTTATTATCTTGTCTTGTAATGATGGTCCCACTACTATTAAAAGTTGCTGAATTCATTTGAGTTTGATCAGCAATTTTAGGAATCAACTTAGCTCCAGCCTTTGCTAAGTTATACCATTGTTTATTTCTACGTTTCGACAACCATGGTGATATGATTCCTGAAGCTGCTTTGGTTGCTTGCCCATAACTATCGTCAAACATCGTTACCTCTCGTTCATCAGCATTTGGAAGTTGACTTAGGTAATATGCAATGGTGGAACCAACTATTCCACCACCAATAATCGCAATTTTTCTTTTCAATTACTTGTCCTTCTTGTTAAAAGTTTGCTCAGCCCAGTATTGGAAATAATCCGTTCTGATTCGTCCATTGTACAATTTACGTCGTTTAGTGGCTTTTTTGCCATATTCTTTTTCAAAATTTAAATCACTGGTTAAGTAATACTTAGACCAAGTTTTCATAGGAATAAACACCTTTCCCATGTCATGATAAAGCTGAGCTGTTTCTTTAGTATTACCCATTCTTTGACCATATGGCGGATTAGTAACTAAAACCCCATCTTGTTTATCGGTATGAAAGTCTTGGACGGCCACTTGTTTAAACTGAATGTCATGAAGTAAACCAGCTTCCTCAGCGTTCACTTTGGCATAATTAATCATTTGTTCATTAACATCAGAGGCCATGATATCAAACTCAGTGTCATAATCAGCTTTTGAATCTGCATCGGCACGCACTTTCTTTACAAGTTCTGGATCCACCCAATCCCAGTGTTCAAATACGAACTCACGATTATAACCTGGTGCAATATTTCTAGCAATTAAAGCCGCTTCAATTGGGATGGTCCCCGACCCACACATTGGATCCAGAAATGGCATTTGTTTGGGATGCCAATTTGTTAAAAGAATTAGAGCTGCGGCCATATTTTCTTTTAATGGGGCTTCACCCTTTGCAACTCGGTATCCACGTTTAAACAAACTAGAGCCAGTAGTGTCTAGTGTATCCATAACTTCGTCTTTATTAACCCGAACTTCAAGTGGATATAGTGCCCCTGATTCAGGTAATCTGGTGCGGCGATGATAAAATTTACTTATCTTTTCAACGATTGCTTTTTTAGTAATGGCTTGAATGTCCGGAACACTATGAAGAACTGATTTTTGTGAACGTCCCTCGACTGGAAACTTTCCATCCATCGGGATCAGGTCTTCCCAATCCAACCTCTTAGTATTCTCAAACAACTCGTCGAAAGTTGTCGCTTTAAAACGACCCACAATAATTTTAATTCGGTCTGCAGTTCTTAACCATAAATTAGCCTTAATAATGTCAGTAATCGTTCCAGTAAAAAGAACCATTCCGTTCTTAACTTCTGGATCGTATCCCAATTCCCGCAACTCATCTCTTACTAAGCCTTCTAAACCAGCAGAACAAGTTGCCATTAAATTAAATTTTTTCATTTTATTCATTCCCTTTTATATAAAAAAAGAGTGGGAAGATCCCACTCAACCTGAAAAATGGTGCAGGCCCCTATAAGCCATGTTTTGTGCTTAACCACAATTTCAGGAAAAAGTGGTTAAGTAGTAATCATCTATCTCAAGAACAAATTGTTCTTCCCCCACACTTGGTTCAATTTCCGTGTGTGAAGCTCCCCTACCAAAGTTTGGGTTTCCCGCTCGCGGGGTTTACTGCGTTCCAATAATTTGATTTCTCAAATTAGTCGTTTCTGTGGCACTTTATGAAATACTAGAGCATAGCAATTGCCTTAGTTCTTTCTTTCGCCGTAATCAAATCAATGATCCCTCGGCTTATTTTTTCACCGAGCACGAACACTACAAGCATCTCAGCTTGTGCGAGAGTGGACTTTCCTCAGCCAACAATTGTTGACCGCGATTACTCAGGACCTGCACCAAGTCTTTAAAACCTATTAGATTTATCTGAATCCTCGCCATATACACGACGCTCTAAGCTGGATAACCGTTTTAAGATATCCATGTCAGTAGGATTCTGACCTTGAGCCGGCTGACTTGAAGCAGTATTCTTTGATGCTTCCTCAGCAGGTTTAGTTGGCTCAGCAGTTGTTTCTTCTGGTGCCCGTTGAGGAGCACTTGAACGTTCGATAGGACGTTGAGTACTTTGTGTGCTCGATCCCATTGATACTTGACGAGATAATTCGTCAACTTTTAACTTTAGATCTTGATTTTCCTGATCTAACTGATCAATCTCACGTTGAAAAGTCTCATAGTCCTTAATGATACTATCCAAGAAAGTATCAACTTCAGCAGGATCGTAACCCCGCATTTTTTGCTTAAATTCCTTTTGTAGAATTTGTTTTGGAGTAAAATTAATATTTTCCATTAATGCACACCTCACCAATCATTTCCGCATAGTTCTATTCTATCAGAAATAAAACTAAAAGTCATCATTTAACTGTCTTTGATAATCATCAGCAAGATCTTGTAACTGATCAAAATCGATCAATTGCATCGGATATGCATGATTTTTTTGAAACTGGTGAATAGCTTGATAGTCATACTTAGTTTTACCTTCATTTTCTGGATCATACACTAATAATGACTGGTCTGTATGCGTGAGCATAAATCGTTGATAATTTTTTAGTTGTTTAGGTGAATCATACGGATGATCACTTACTGAATTTGAAAAATCAGCTTTAGAAACTGCTTGATTTAATTTTGCTTGATTATCTTCATTCCAGTTTGACCCAAATTTTTTAAATGGTAACATTACTGCTAATTGAAATTCATGTGGATACTTTTTTTGAAGTTTCTTAGAAACATCGGCTGTCCATTGTTCAATCCCGAGCTGTCCGCCGGTGATAATCCAGTCACATCCATTTTCAATTAACTGTGAAAGTTGATCAAACAAAGCTTGCTTAATAATTTTTAACTTAGGATCATCATTTTGAAAGATTCCTAATTCATAACTCCGGTACCCTGATACCCAAACGCGGCTCATTTCTATCCACCTTTCAATAATTATTTCTCCAAGTTACCTACAATTGCTATAATATACTACGTATATGATAACATGATCATTTTTAATAAATGAATTGAGGTTATACAATGAATTTCCATTATCCTAACGGTAATTCCTATCGAAGTACCAGTAAATCAAGTAAACTTATCATTAAAAAAAATAAATCTACCATTAAGTACGGTGATCGGGGGATGTCCCTTGAAGCTGAATTAAATGAAAGCAACAAATATTATTTGGAAAGGGATATTGCAGTGGTTCATAAAAAACCTACTCCAGTTCAAATTGTAAATGTTGATTACCCCAAACGTAGTGCAGCCGTTATTAAGGAAGCATATTTCCAGCATGCTTCTACAACTGACTATAATGGTATTTATCGGGGCAAATATATTGATTTCGATGCTAAAGAAACTACTAGTACCACTTCTTTTCCTCTTAGTAACTTTCATAAACATCAAATTGAACACATGAAAAAATGCACCAAATTAGGTGGGATCACCTTTGCAATGATAAAATTTGTTAAAAGTAATGAACTTTTTGTGCTTGAAGGACCGAATCTATTCTATTATTGGGACCGACAAAATCAGGGCGGAAGAAAGTCAATTTCAAAAATAGAGCTTCAGGAGAATGCGTACCAAATTAAGTACCATCTTCAACCCTTGATTCCATACCTCAGAGCGGTTGATCAAATTATCGATAATAAGAACAATATGTAAAGGAGAAGTCTAATGGCTGATTCAGATGAAAATATTTCTAGGGTACAAAGGTTTAAGCATCATCAGCGACCAAGAAGGAAAAAGATGAAACTTTGGAAAAAAATCATTTTATGGATTTTAGCAGTAATCGTTGCCATATTTATTTGTGGAGCAGGGCTTTTTACTTACTATGCAGCTAGTGCTCCAAAGATATCTTATAATACCCTCTCTAGTGATAATTCAACGACGATATATGATTCAAGTGGTAAGATAATTTCACGTTTAGGTGCCCAAAATCGGGACTACGTGAAACAAGATCAGATTCCTGATAACCTAAAAAATGCGATTATTTCAATTGAAGATCGTCATTTTTATAAGGATCATGGGGTTGATCCTGCCAGAATTGTTGAAGCAGCCTTTTCAAATCTTCGTGGCCAAGGTGGTTTACAAGGTGGCAGTACCCTTACCCAACAATTAGTCAAATTATCAGTCTTTTCGACTAAGGCCTCGGACCAAACGCTAAAACGCAAGGCTCAAGAAGCCTGGTTAGCGGTCAAAGTCGACCATGATTATAGTAAACAACAAATTTTAGAGTTTTATATCAACAAGGTTTACATGGGTAATAATGCTTACGGAATGCAAACTGCTTCCGATTATTATTTCAATAAACCATTAAAGAAGATTAACCTCCCACAAACGGCTTTTTTGGCTGGTTTACCTCAAGCTCCTGTTCAATATAATCCTTATACAAATCCTAAGTTAGCAACTGAACGAAGAAATCAAGTTCTAGAAGCAATGGCTAACAATAAAGTGATTTCTAAGGAGCAAGCTAGTGAAGCTGAAAAGACCAGTATTCAAGATGGTCTGGTTAAACAACACAATTCAAATTCGTCTCCATACGCAAAAAATGAGAAGTATGCCGATGCCTATATCCAATAAGTTGTTCAAGAACTAGACAAAAAGGGATACAAATTAAATGCTGGAAATAAGGTTTATACAAATTTGAATATGGACACTCAAAAACAAATGTATAAACTGGCCAACGATCCCAACTCACCCATTCAATTTCCTAACAATAACTTCCAAATTGGTGCCACGATGGTAAATTCCAATAACGGTAAAGTGGTTTCGATGCTTGGATCAAGAAAACAAAAAATTGCCTTTGGATTAAATCGTGCAATTCAAACCGATCGTTCAAGTGGATCAACTATGAAACCACTAATGGACTATGGACCAGCAATTGAATACTTAAAATGGCCAACTTATCAAGCCGTTCAAGACACGCCCTTCACGTATCCCGGAACAAATAAAGAACTTCAAGACTTTGACAATAAGCATGAAGGTACCATCACGATGCGAAAAGCACTTGTTGAATCACGTAATATTCCTGCAATCAGGACCCTTCAACAGGTTGGAATCCAACGATCACAAGACTTTTTGGCTGGATTAGGAATGACATTTAATAAACCACTTGAACTACAAAACGGAATTGGTGCCTATATCTCATCAGAGCAGGAAGCAGCTGCGTATGCTGCATTTGCAAATGGTGGGACGTATTACAAACCATATTTAATCAATAAAGTAGTTAATGTCAACGGAGCTGAAAAGCAATACAGTCCTAAGGGGCATCGAGCCATGTCACCAGATACTGCCTTTATGATAAATGACATGCTCAAAGGCGTCATGACTTCCCCTAATGGTTCTGGAACTGCTGCTAAGATCCCTGGACTTTATCAAGCCGGTAAAACTGGTACTACCCAATATCCAGACGATTGGATTAAGAAAGTGCCTGACCAATCATCAATGGATTCATGGTTTAGTGGGTACACGAAGAATTTCTCACTTTCTATTTGGACCGGATATGACCACCAGTTCAAACCTGGAAACTATATTTCCGAGCCACAAACACGAATTGCTCAAACCTACTACAAAGAAGTAATGTCACAGGCATCTGCTAATAAACCTAATATTGATTGGCAGAAGCCGGATAATGTGATTGAAACCAAACGAGATGGCGTAAACGAATACTATATCGAAGGCCACATGGGAACCGCGGTTTCAGCTAATAATGCTAGTCAATCTGGACAAGCATCCAAGAATCGTTCAGTTGTCTCAAATTCATCAAGTTCAAAAGAATCCAACAGTTCATCATCATCTGACGATAATTCTAGTTCAAGTCAGACGTCATCGGGGTCTAGTTCTAAGGTTGAAGAGCCTAACGATGATTCTGCAAATCAAAAGACCAGTAGTGTTATTGACAATGCTAAACAAAATATTGAAAGTCATGTCGATAATAACAATAATAGTCAGAGCGCCCCATCTCCTAATAATAGCCAAGCTTCAAGTACTTCTACTCCAAATCAATAAATTAAATATTCATTTAAGACCTATCCGTTTTTGTTGTTTGGGTCTTTTTTGTTTTTTGATTAAGTTAAAGTAACTTTTAACTTTTTATTTAAATTTTATCACCCTAGTCAAAAAAATGCGTAGATATTTTTTATCTACGCACTATTGATTAATTTTAAAAATCGGAATATTTTGTTTTGGTTTTCTTGGTTGATCACTGTTTAAATTTCTCTGTCGCTGTTCATTGGCTTCCTGAACTTGTGCAGAGGTTTTAATGTTGCGATGCTGCCAATTCAAAAGAATTCGATCCATATACTTCAAACTATAAACTTGACTTAGGACCGCCTCTTTAAGTGCTAACTCAATAATCTTTGGTGAGTAATGATCTTGTTCAAGCCATTGATTGATCGTTTCCAACTCAATTGAAGATAATGGTCGCCCAAATTCTTCTTGAATTTTTTTAAATAATCCTTTTCGTTCCTTAATATCATTACTTTGCTTGTTACGCTCTTTTTGAGCATGATTATTAGTGTTTACTAACGATGTAGAATCAAGCAACTTGTCCATTTTATGATTTAAAAGATCAAACTTATATTCGTCCTTCCCAGACTTCGTACTAGAAATGTTGATAATCTTTTTAGTAACTAATTGATGTAATAAATTATAAATATCGTCTTCTTTTAAACCAGTTGCTTTCGACAACTCAGTAGCACTTGGAAACAAATCCCCTTTAGAACGAGCTAGTACTAACTCCAAGAAGACCACTAATTCAGTTGGGCTCATCCCCAACTCAGAGAAATGCTGCAATAAAAAACCAGAAACGCTAATTGAACCACTTTCTAAATAGCGCTTTAAATTTTCACTCATTTTATTCCTCCTTCAATAATTCATCATTACAAATTCTTAATAGTTTGCACAATCTTGCCCGTCTTATAATTTACCGTGACGTAGTTCATTCGATTGTTCTGATTTAAATAGGAAACCACCCAGGCTGGCTGATCCTGATAAATCCCAAGCCCGGTGTTAATAATCTTAGAGGCTTTCCCAATTTTTTGAGCCGTCTTTTCTGCTTCCTGTTGTGTAATCCCACTCTTTTGGGTAACTACCTGCATACTTTTCCCGTTCTTAGGTAAGATGGCATACGCATACTGATTCTGTTTATTATAACCACCAACTGAATAGTATGTCTTATTTAAATTAGACGAGTAGAAATGATTAATATCATGAAATCCAGCACTATTTTCTGCTACCGTAGTGACATGAGAACGAGCTCGTAATTGGGGTGCTTTAGCAACATGAAAGAAAATAATAACACCCAGAATGATTAGAACGATCACCGCAACAGTTATCCATCGAATCCGATGAGTCCTTTTTCGTTTTAATTGTTCTCTGTACATGAAAATTCCTCTTTTATTTAGCTTTTACATGCATCATTATAGCAAACTTTCCTTGTTTAATAATTAATTAATCCCTCTTATTAAAGAAATCTTGACCATCTTTAACAATCTTAGCGATCGACCCCGTTTTAATTGGTAAATCAGAGGGAAGCGCATCGATGATTTGCTTACCATACCGTTTGTCAATCAAACGACTGTCCAAAAAGTTAATGATACCATAATCAGTTGAGCTTCTAATCAATCTTCCCACCCCTTGTTTAGTTTTGATAATAGCTTCTGGTAAGTCAAAATTATAAAATGGATTCTTGTTTTGTTCCTTTAAAAACTTAGCCCGACTTGAAACAACCGGATTATTGGGAGATTCAAACGGTATCCGGGTAATAATGAGTTGCTTGAGTAAATTATCCGAAAAATCAACACCCTCAAAATAACCATTAGCTCCAAGTATTACTGGAACTGCATCCTTGGTTGACTCAAATCTTTTGATCATTTTTTCTTGACTCCCAGAAACACCGGCGGCTTGAATCATAAAATTATCGTTATTGTTCTGATCTAATTTTTCGTACACTTTTTTCAAAATATCCAATGAGTTAAACAGTACTAGCGTTGGTACTGCATTAGCGTTGATAAGCTTCCAAATTGAGTTAGCCAGATAAGAGATATATTCATCATTATCTACACTAGGTGGCATCGGTGTCGTTTCAGAAATCATCATTTCAGCTTGCTTGGAATAATCAAAAGAAGATTTTAGCCGTTTCATTCTCGTATCACTCCGACTTAAATCAAGCTGATCAAAAATATACTGTGACTTTTTTGATGTAAACAACGTCGAACCGGTAAAAATTGCTGGCTTAAAATAGTGATAGATATTTTCTTTTAACTTATTTTTGGAAGCAAAATCGCCAGTCATGAGGATGACATGATTAGGATCTAGATCCTCTGTATAATAGATCCAGTAAAAAGAGGATCGCTCACTAACCCTTTGCCTAACTTGGTCCACGTTAACACTATCAATGTAATCAGTAATTGTAAGTAAATGACGTTCAAACTTCTCAATCAAAGCTCGATCAGAAATCGTCCAACGGTTCTTTTCCTTCTTAACTAACTTTTTGAAAGTATTTATAAATTCTTCTAATTTTACGTTAATATGAGTCAAATGGTTTATTTGATCCTGATGGTCTTTCACAAATTGAAGTAGTTCTTTTGCACTAATCGAAGACTCAGAACGCCTAGTAGTAACAGGTTTCATGAATTTTACCCTAAAATCCTGTAAAATCAACTGATTTGTATCAAAAATAGCATCTAGCTGGGAATCTAACCCATTAAGTCGATTTAACTCATCAATATCGTCAGAAAAGATTTCATTTAAATTTAATCCGTGGGTTTGAAATAAATCATTCTTAACCCTTCCAATATTTTTCTTTAAAGTATTGAATTTAATGACTTTTTCTTGCGATGAAAACGCAACGTCAGCAAGCTTATGAGCTTCGTCAACCACTAAGTATGGCTTTGAAGTCATGTAATTACTTAATTGACGACTATTCTCAAAAAGATAATTATGGTTAACGATAACAATATCAGCACGTTCCACCCTCTTCAATTGAGCGAGTAAGAAGTCAACATCTAGAAAAGAGTTCTTCTTATCCGTCTCCACATGAGAATTTTGATAATTAATTTGATCAATAAATGGAACTTCATTGGGAAGATTTAATTCGTCAAGATCACCCGTGCTTGTCTCAGTTAGCCAGACCAAGATTCGTGCTTTCATGAATTGTGACTGTTTAGATTTATCGTGAAATTGAAGTGTTTTGCTAAACCGTTCTAGATTAATATAATGATTGACACCCTTTAACATGGCAACATCAAAACTAGTATTAAGTAACGGTTCTAGTTGACTCTTAATTGTAGAATACAACTGTTCCTGAAGTCCATTGGTAGAAGTACTGACCACCAGCTGTTCACCTTCATTAACCAAATAAGCCATTGGAACCAGGTATCCCAGGGTTTTCCCACTCCCGGTTGGTGCTTCAATTAATAAATTATAGGTGGGTTTTTCTTTATCATGATAATTATTATAAATTAAGTTCATCATTTTACTTTGTGAACTTCGCCAATTTAACTTACCCATAAATTGGCGTTCTTTCTGCTTCTTAGTCCTAGGATACTTTATCAAATTGTGCTCTGAGATTGAATAGGATGGTACTTGGTTTTTTAGCGCAATCCCATTTACAACCACATATTGCGAATTCAAATTCTTTAAATGTTCCCGCTTAATCTCTTCACGATCTTCAATAAATTGAACCGTATCTCTAGGGAGATCCGGATGAACCTTAAGAATAGACTGAATTGTCACTAAGGGTAATTTTTCAATCTTCTTCATGATTGTTAACAGTAAATGAGCAGTTGCGTCAGCATCACTTTTAGAGGAATGCGGATGGGTGTGTGAAATCCCAAAATGATGACTTAAGTCCTTTAATCGATATCCCGTTAATTCCGGAAAAAAGATTTGACTCAACGTGACCGTATCAATGGCTTTAATATCTAACTCAGGATAACCCACTCTTTCTAATTCCGCATTTAAAAACGGAAAGTCAAAATTAACGTTATGGGCAACGAAGACAGTACCACTCAGTATCTTATAAATATGGGGAGCAACCTGATCAAACGTTGGTGCTCCTTTAATTGTCTGGGCGTTAATGCCAGTTAAGTGGGTGATATCTTTAGGAATCGCTTCACCATTATTAACATATGTTGAGTAGGAATCGACCACTTGACCACCTTGAACAAAAGTACAACTAAATTGAATAATTTGGTCACCATTAGAGACATCCGTTCCAGTTGTCTCCATGTCAACGACTGCATATTTTGTATTCTTGGGCACCTGTCTCACCTACCTTTAAAACTAATTCCACTACAATATTACTACATTTATCTTAATATTTATATAAACCAACATTTAATCATTAGTAAAGTATTCTAAAATATATTGGTCATGTTCTAAATTATGATAAAATAGGTATGTTTGGAAAGTGAGCGATTGAAATATGAACACGACTGCAACCGGGTTGAGTCATGCAAAAATAATTTTTTTAGGTGAGCACAGTGCCGTCTACCAAAAGCCTGCGATTGTTTTTCCTGTGCCACAAATTAAAGTGAAAACCACCATTACTTCTGATGGTAACAATCAACTATTCAGTAAATACTACCATGGTCCAATTAGTGCTCTCCCTTCTTCAATGAATGGATTACAGACACTTATTAATCGTCTTAACCAATCATTAAATCCTAATAACATCCCAATTAATATCAAAATTGATAGTGCAATTCCGTTGGGGAGAGGGATGGGTTCATCCGCTGCAACCGCTAGTGCAGTTACCAGAGCCTTTTTTCATTTCTTTAATCATCAACTAAACGCTAACCAGCTTAAGAAATTTACCGATGTAGAGGAAAAGATAACTCATGGTAATCCAAGTGGAATTGACGCTAAAACCGTCAGCGCACTTAATCCCATCTTATTTGAAAAAGGTCAGTTTTATGATTTCCCCGTTTCAAGCACAGGAAATCTCATCATTGCTGATACTGGTATCTCAAGTAATACTTCCACGGCGGTTTCAATGGTAAGAGATGAAATGGACCATAACTTTCAAAATACGAATGATTTAATTAACGACCTCGGGGATTTAGCTGAAGCAGCTAAACATTCTCTGACATACAATAAACTCAAACAAACCGGCAAATTAATGAATCTGGCCCAAAATGATCTTTCAAAATTGGGAGTTAGTTCAACAGAAATTAATACCCTGGTAAATGCTGCTAATCAGGCGGGTGCCCTCGGTGCTAAACTAACGGGAAGCGGACTCGGTGGATGCATTATTGCTCTGTCAGATTCTAAAACCACCACGCAAAAAATCAAGACAACCCTTAAACAAAGTGGAGCACAAGGAGTTTGGGTCCAATCATTAAATGAAATGAAGTAAGGAGATTTATTATGTCCGACAATACTAATATCTATAGAACCCAGAAGGCTCGTGCTCATACTAATATTGCACTAATCAAATATTGGGGGAAGGCCAATAGTCAACTCATTATTCCAGAAGACAGTAGCCTGTCTTTAACTTTAAATGACTTCTATACCGATACTGAAGTTCGCTTTGACCCATCTCTAAGTTCTGATCAAATCACTTTTAACAATCATCTAATTAATGATTCGGAAGGAAAAAAGATTGTCAGTTTTCTTGACATCGTTCGAAAAAAAGCCAATGTTGATATTCACGCCCATGTTAAGACAAATAACAATATCCCTACTGCTGCTGGGCTTGCTTCATCTGCTTCAGGGTTTGCTGCTCTCGCTGCCGCTTCTAGTAAAGCCATTGGAATGAATCTTTCTAAAAAAGATCTTTCTAGGCTCGCTAGACGAGGATCAGGTTCAGCAACACGCTCTATTTTTGGCGGTTTCGTCAAATGGGAAAAGGGTCATAGTGACGAAACTTCCTTTGCCATTCCAATTGAAGAAGACATTGATTGGGACATTAACCTAGTAGCTGTTATTATTAATCGAAACGAAAAAAAGATTTCTAGTAGAGAGGGTATGAAAATTTCTAAGTCCACCTCCCCTTACTATCAATCATGGAAAAAAGTTACTAGTCATGACATGACCACGATGAGAAAAGCAATTCGTACTCATAACTTCGACTTAATGGGCCACACTGCTGAGGAAAATGCCATGAAAATGCACGCCCTCACGTTCAGTTCCGATCCAGCTTTTACATATTTTAATGGAGATACACTTAAAGCAATTCAAATTGTTCACGAATTAAGAGACAATGGCATCAGTTGCTATTTTACAATTGACGCTGGTCCAAATGTAAAAGTGTTAGTCCAACATGATAATTTAAACCAAGTTGTAAATCGATTTAAAAGCACTTTTGGATCATCAAACGTGGTTGCTACCACTCCAGGTCCTGGAATCGAATATTTAAATTAAGGGAGTAATTAATTACATGATTTCCGCAAAAGCACCGGGTAAATTGTACGTAGCTGGTGAATATGCAGTAGTTGAGACCGGCTACCCTGCTATCATCGCTGCATGTGATCGCTTTGTTCGGGTTGGCATTAAAGCAAGTTCAGATTTTGGAAGCATCTATTCGAAACAGTACGATGAGAATATGCTCCATTGGAAGAGATTAGGCCATCGCATGGTCTTCGATAATCGTGATAATCCTTTTCAGTACATCATTTCAGCGATTAAAGTAACTGAAGAATACGTTGAAACTCTCAATAAAAGTTTAAAAACATACGATATAATCGTAAATAGTGAACTCGATAGTGCCGATGGACGTAAGTACGGATTAGGTTCTTCAGCTGCCGTCACGGTTGCAACCGTTAAAGCCTTATGCGAATTCTACGACATTAACCTTTCTACGATGCAACTCTTCAAGCTAGCCGCAATTGCTCATTTTGAAGTTCAAGGAAATGGTTCATTAGGCGATGTAGCTGCTAGTGTATTCGGCGGTTGGATTGCTTACCATTCATTTGACCGACAGTGGTTAGCCAATGCCCGTAAAGATGTGGATTTAGTGGAACTGTTAGATTTAAAGTGGCCTAGTTTAAAAATTATGCCGCTAACAGCACCAAAGAATTTACAATTATTAATTGGATGGTCAGGTTCACCCGCTTCAACTTCAAATCTAGTTGATCGAGTGGAGCTAAAAAAAGCCAGAAATTCTGAACTTTATCAAGACTTTCTTCACTTCAGTCAGGAGTGTGTCTTAAATATTGTTAATGGCTTTAAAAGTTCTAATCTGGAAATGATCCAAAAGAACATTGAAAACAACCGCAAACTCCTTTTAAAACTCGGTGAATTTGCCAACGTTGAAATTGAAACCCCCAAGCTAAAAGAATTAATTGACATTGCCGATCATTTTGGTGGTGCAGCCAAAACTTCGGGAGCTGGTGGTGGTGATTGTGGGATCGTCATTATTAATAAGGATGATAATATCGATGATCTTGTTAGCGATTGGAACCGCCATGGAATTAAGCTACTAGACCTTAAGATTCATAATAATTAGGAGAAACAAATGACTAACCAACAGTCACATCGAAAAGATGAACACGTCTCGCTTGCTAAAAAATTTCACCATACGGAATCTGAAGCTGGATTCGATCAGGTTCATTTTATGCCAGTAACATTCCCTGAAATGACATATCAGGATGTAGATATCTCGACTCAATTAGGCTCGCTGTCTTTAAGGGTCCCCTTTTACATTGAAGCGATGACTGGTGGCAGTGAGTATACCAAAAAATTAAATTTTCACCTAGCTTCTATCTCAAGGCGCTGTGGAATCGCAATGGCTTCGGGATCAGAAAGTGTAGCAATCAAACATCCGGAACTAATCGATACCTTTTCGATCATTAGAAAGCAAAACCCAGATGGACTGATCTTTGCTAACATTGGTGCTGGGACAACCCCAAAAGCGGCTGAGCAAGCAATTGATATTCTTCAAGCTAATGCATTAGAGATCCACGTTAATTCAGTTCAAGAACTCATCATGCCCGAGGGATCAAATTCATTTAACTGGCTATCCAATATTTCAAACATTGTCCAAAATATTAAAGTACCAGTAATCGTCAAGGAAGTTGGATTCGGGATGAGTTCTAAATCAATTCAAACCCTTTTGGACCTTGGAGTTGAATATGTAAACATTGGTGGTCGTGGCGGAACTAACTTTGCTCAAATTGAGAACTTCCGTCGTCATCAAAAAGAAATGGACTATTTTAAAGACTGGGGGATTACCACGGTGGAATCTCTCTTTGAATCCCAAAAAGTTCCTAGCATGAACATCGTAGCAACTGGTGGCATCACTAATCCCATGGAAATCGTCAAATCATTGTATTTGGGTGCCGATGCTGTTGGCATTGCGAGTCAGATTTTGGTGAAACTAATTGATGACGGTGAAGACAAGACCGTGAAAATGATTAACGATTGGATTATTGGCATTAAGTCCATTTTCACCGCACTAGGCGCACACAACATTAATGAACTGCGTCAATGTGAATCAGTAACCAGTCCAGAATTACAAAGTTACTTAAATCAACGCAAATAAAAAGACCTTCGTTTAAAAAACGAAGGTCTTTTTATTTTCTCATGCTTTAAACCTTAATCCCTTAGGGAAAAAGTTTTTTAACGTCCCATTCACGACTTTACCAAATCCAACACTCATTCCGCGACATTGAATTAAGTACCACCCTTTCTTTAAGTTGGGATCCACGGCAACGGTGTCACCATGGACATAACTCTGCCACTGCTGATCAGTAATTTTAACGATGTTTTTTACGTCATTAGGATTAATTGCCAATGCCAATGCATACGAAGGCTCAATCCGATTCTTTTTAATCGTTCCAAGTGGCGTTCCGGGTCGCATTACTTTTAAACCATCTAAATCGGGGATTGCCGGATTAAATGAATACAGGGTACTCCCAAATTCTAGAAGATCTTTTGTCAAAAAATCGCGCTTAAAGTTAACGGTACAGAACTCTTTCCACTCTTTTTTTATACTACTTGAGACGTTACTTATTTGATGCTTAATCTTTTTGGATTTTCCAACATCTGTACTCTGCAACTTGGCAATAAAATGCCCATCACCTTTAAATAAGTTAGGAAACAGACGAGCCGTTTTAGTTAACTCTTCGTTTCCATCCGCCCATTCCGGTTTTCCGTCGATCATCCCATCATACTTCTTAATCGGGAGAGCCTTAAAATCATAATTAGCTAAGATCCAAGCAATTATCTGTTCGTCTTCTTCTGGTGAAAAAGTACAAGTTGAATAAATCAATTGTCCACCTGGTTTTAACATCTTAACGGCTTCTCTTACAATGTCTTTTTGCCGCACAGCACACTCTTTCGGATAATCAATTGACCAGTATTTTGTTGCGTCATGATTTTTTCTAAACATTCCCTCACCCGAACATGGTGCGTCAATCAAGATCTTATCAAAATACCTTGGAAAATGCTTTGACAGGTTATTTGGATCTTCATTCAAGATTAAAGGATCCCACACCCCAAACCGTTCAAGATTTTCAACTAAAATCTTAGCTCGGCTCTGGTCAATCTCATTTGATACAAGTAAGCCCTTGTTTTTCAACATACCAGCCAAATGAGTTGACTTTCCTCCTGGGGCAGCACACAAGTCTAATACCTGATCTCCCACACTAGGATCAACCACCTCTGCTACGTACATAGCAGATGGTTCCTGACTGTAAACGTAACCACTCTGATGCTCGACGGTTTTCCCGCTAATTTTTCCGTAATAACCATTTTGGGTATAGGAAATCGGGCTTGTCATATCCAAACGAACATCAGCTTTAGTTTTGAGCGGATTAGTTCGAAAGGCGTTGTAAGAATCTTCATCAAAAGAATCAATAAAACTTTGATAATCATCTTTTAACAGATCATGATATTTACTTTTAAAATCTTCAGGTAATTTCATATTGATAAGTCCTTATTATTCAAATTGCTTGGCAGCTCTCACAGCCATCTTCCATCCCTTGTATAGTTTTTTTCTTTTATCGTCACTCATATGTGATTCAAAAAAAGTACCAACACGCTTACTTCTTTTAATTTCATCAATATCCTTCCAAAATCCAACCGCCAAACCAGCCAGATAAGCTGCTCCTTGTGCCGTAGTCTCTGAAATTAATGACCGTTCAATTTGATCATTTAAAATATCGGCTTGAAACTGCATTAAGTAATCATTTTTAGCAGCTCCACCATCTACTACTAGTGATTTAACCGGAATCTTAGTCTCCTCTACCATCGTATCAAGAACATCCTTTGTTTGAAATCCTAACGATTCAATGGTCGCACGAACTAATTGATTACGTGTCGTTGATGATGTCAAGCCAAAAATCGATCCACGAATTTCCTGATCCCAATATGGTGCCCCTAGTCCAGTAAACGCTGGCACTACGTAAACTCCGTCACTCGTTTTGGCATCATAAGCCATTTGCTCAGAGGCCTTAGCCGATGAAATTAAACCCATCTCATCCTTTAACCATTGAATTGCCGATCCAGCCACAAAAATGCTACCTTCTAAAGCATATTTAACTTCTCCATTCAATCCGTAGGCAATTGTGGTTAACAATCCATTACTAGAAAACCTTGGCGTTTTTCCTGTATTCATCATAATAAAGGCACCCGTTCCATAAGTATTCTTCGTCATTCCGGGTTGTAATGCTAATTGTCCAAATAATGATGCTTGTTGGTCACCGGCAATTCCGGCAATTGGAATCTGTACCCCTAAAAATGAATATCCCTTCGTATATCCAAAGAAGTGTGACGATGGTTTCACTTTAGGTAACATTTTCTTAGGAATATCGAAGAGCTCTAACAGATCATCATCCCATTTCAAATCGTTGATGTTATATAACATTGTCCTACTAGCATTAGTATAATCAGTGGCATGAACGGTTCCGCCGGTCAGATTCCATAGCAACCATGAATCAATGGTTCCAAATAATAAATCTCCATTCTCCGCCCGTCTCTGGGATCCCTTTACATGATCTAAAATCCATCTAATTTTCGTACCAGCAAAATAAGAATCAACAATCAGTCCCGTCTTTTGGTGAATTAAATCAGCGTAACCATCAGTTATTAACCGATCAGCAATTTCACTGGTCTGTTTTGATTGCCACACCACAGCATTGTAGATGGGCTTTCCACTTCGTCTATCCCAAATTACAGTCGTTTCACGTTGATTAGTAATGCCGATACTTCGCACTTTATAGGGAGGAACTTCAGAGTTAATCAATACCTCAGAAATCACAGATTCAACGGCATTCCAAATTTCAATTGGATTTTGTTCCACCCACCCTGGATGAGGAAAAGATTGTTTAAACTCACGTTGTACTTTTCCCACAATCTGGCCATCATGATCAAATAACATTGCTCGAGCAGAGGTCGTTCCTTCATCAATTGCCATTATGTATTGCTTGCTACTCATATTTTCCCTCGTTTTTTCAAATAAATGTTATGTGTTAATTATACCCTAAGTAATTTAGCATACCAAACGTGAAGTTATACCATAACAAAGGCAATATGGTAGAATACTTACATGTGATTTAATAGGAGGCAATCTAAATGACAAGTTTTAATGAATATTCCGCATGTACCAGCATTTTAGTTGGAAAAGATGCCACGGTTGATGGCAGCACTTTAATTGGTCGCAATGAAGATGCTAAAGCATCATGGCCAAAACGATTTGTTGTCCATGAACATAAGGAGTATCAGGATGATCAGGAATTCAAATCAACTGATAACGGCTTCAAAATGCCGCTACCAAAAACACGGGGAAAATACACTGCTACTCCCGAATGGACCGACCAAGACGGTTTATTTGAAGAGGATGGTATTAACGAATATGGGGTTGCTATGAGTGCAACTGAAAGTACGTACGCTAACGCACGTGTCCTAGGTTATGATCCTCTTGTAAAAGATGGAATCGGCGAAGAAGCCATGGTAACCGTAGTCTTGCCTTATGTCCATTCCGCAAAGGAAGCCGTCAAACGTCTTGGTAACATTGTTGAAAAATATGGGGCCAATGAAAACAACGGAGTCCTTATGTCTGATAAAGAAGAAGTTTGGTACTTAGAGATCGGTTCCGGACACCAATGGATCGCTGAAAGAATTCCTGACGATGAATACGCCATCGTTGCTAATCAAATGGCCATTGAAGAAGTTAACTTTAAAGATAATGATCACTTCATGTGGTCACCAGGGATTAGGGACTTTGTATCAAAAAACAATTTAAATCCGGATCGTTCTGGTTTTAACTTTAGACACATTTTTGGAACCCATGACTTATCAGACACCTACTATAACACCCCTCGAGTTTGGTACGGACAAAAAATGTTTAACCCAGAAATCAAGCAGGATCCCACTTCCCAAGACCTCCCCTTTACAAGGAAAAGTGAAGAATTAATATCGGCACTCGATGCCCAAAAGTTGCTCAGTTCACACTATCAGGGAACTCAGTTCGATCCTATTGGTGCAGGCGAAGAAGCTGATCGAACTCGATTTCGTCCCATTAGTTTAGCCAAAACCCAAGAATCACACGTGCTCCAAATCAAACCTAATCTACCAATTGAAATTGGTGGAATTCACTGGCTTGCTATGGGTGTAGCGGCTCAGAGTACTTACGTCCCATTTCTTGAGGGAATTTCTGATACTCCCAAAGCATATAAGTACCACGTCAAGATGGATTTTGATCCTAAATCGGCTTACTGGATCTTCAAGCTAGTTGGAATCTTAGTTGACCCCCATTACCTTGAATTTGGTGACAAACTTAAAAACGTGCAACAAAGTTTAATCGAACAATACGAACAAATTTTACAGCAGGGAGAACAAGAGGCCCACGACTTGGATTCAATTGAAGATTCAATTGAACTAACTCAGCTTGCTAATGAGGCCAGTTCTAAAGCAAGTAAACTCGCTTTGCGTAGCTTTAAGAACCTTGGTCAATACTTGATTACAAACTCAACGGACTTCTCTCCTCTCAACTATCACCAAGATTTAAATCTATAAAAAAAGAGAGTATACTTTATTAGTATTTCCATTAAATTTAATCAAGGAGAGTGACTTTATGTCTAAAGGGAAAAAGCAAAGTAAATTAGGCTTAATGTCTTTAGTTTTAATGATACTCACTGCGATATTTGGCTTTGGTAATACGACCGTCGCCTATGATCAAATGGGCTACGCCAGTATTATCTGGTACATATTTGGAGCACTAGTATTTTTCTTACCGGTTTCATTAATGTTTGCCGAATATGGTTCGACTTTCAGTAGTGCTAAAGGTGGAATTTATTCCTGGCTTAAAGAGTCAATTGGTGAACGCTTAGCCTTCATCGGAACCTTTATCTGGCTATCATCATGGATCATTTGGATGATCTCAACTTCTTCTAAGGTTTGGATCCCATTTTCTAACATTATTTTCGGAACGGACAAAACCCAAACATGGCATTTGTTCGGAATTTTTACCCCAATGCAAACAATTGGAATCCTCGGGATTGCCTGGATTTTAATTATTACTTTGTGTGCGAGTCATGGTTTTGATTCAATTGCTAAGATTGCAAACATCGGTGGAGTATTATCAATTGCTTTGCCACTGATCTTTGCTATCTTATCAGTAATTGTTTGGGTCTTAAATAAGGGCCAACTTGCTGAGCCAGTCAATGGCGCTAAAAGTTTCATTCAATCCCCTAATCCATTATTCGTAACTCCAATCGCCATCATGTCATTTGTTGTTTATGCGATTTTTGCGTATGGAGGAATGGAATCAATTGGTGGAGTCGTTGATAAGGTCAAAAATCCTACGAAGACTTTTCCCCGTGGGGTCATCATTGCGGCAATCATCATGGCAGTCATCTATTCTGGATCCATTTTTTTGGTTGGTATTACAGCTAACTGGCATGAAGTTGTCGGAAAGGGTTCGGTCAACTTGGGTAACATCACTTACGTTTTAATGAATAACCTTGGTTATGTTTTCGCTAAAACCCTTGGCTTTTCAGCCGGATCAGCAATGGAATTTGGTCGCTTCATGGCTCGAGTAGCCGGTTTAGGGATGTTTATTCCGTACTTAGGTTCTTTCTTTGTTCTGATATATTCCCCAATCAAATCATTTATTGAGGGATCCAATCCAGATTTATGGCCTAAAAAAGTGGTTAAATTAAACAAACATGGCATGCCAGGGTTTGCAATGTGGATTCAAGCATTTGTCGTTGTTGCCGTTATCTTTGTCATTTCTTTCAGTGGCAATAATGCTCAACAATTTTACTTAATTTTAACTGACATGGCTAATATTTCGACAACTTTCCCCTACTTATTTTTAGTTGGAGCTTTTCCATTCTTCAAGAAACTAAAGAATGTTCCTCGTCCCTTTGTCTTTTACAAGAACCGAATTGTCACTAACATCATGGTAACCATTATCTTGGTTGTACTAGTGTTAGGAATTGGTTTTACTGCTATTCAACCAATCTTGACTCATGATTACACCACCGCCTTCTGGACCATTGTGGGACCACTAGCTTTTGCATTGGTTGGTTGGTTAATGTATGAATACAACAGTCGAAGAGGTACTAAAACTGCTAAAGAAGTTGATGACCAATAAAAAAAGAGTTCGCAATGCGAACTCTTTTTTTTTACATAAAATTAATGCTTACGACTTGCTTCTTTAATACGAGCAGCCTTACCAGAACGATCACGTAAGTAATACAACTTAGCACGACGAACTGAACCATGTCTAACAACATCAATCTTAGCAATTCGTGGTGAATGTAATGGGAAGATTCTCTCAACCCCAACCCCACTGGCAATTCTTCTTACTGTGTAAGTAGCTTGAATGCCTGAACCGTGACGTTTAATTACAACACCAGTAAACTTCTGAATACGTTCGTTACTACCTTCAACAACCTTTACGGAAACCGTAACGGTATCACCGACACGAAATTCAGGAATATCTGAACGAAGTTGATCACTATTGATCTTATCAATCAATTTATTTTGACGCATAATCATTTCTCCTAACTAGCATTCTTATCTTCTCGACAGCGGAATACCGTTTTATTTAGCCATAAAAGACCACTTAAAATTATAACATACAAACCAAAAAACTCAATACTTACCGATCTTCTTCCTCAATTTTAACGTCCGCCAATAATTCCTTTTGCCTTTTTGACAGTTTATTGTAATTAATCAGATCTGGTCGTCTTAAATATGTCTTTCTTAAAGATTCCTTCTGTCGCCAATCATCAATTTTTTGATGATCACCACTAGTTAAAATCGGTGGAACTTCTAATCCCCTAAAGTCTGCTGGTCGCGTGTATTGAGGATATTCAAGCAATCCACTTGAAAAAGAATCTCCTGGAGCTGACTCTTGATTACCAAGGACACCCTTAATGAGTCGAACGGTCGCATCAATCATTACTAGCGCAGGCAATTCACCACCCGTCAGGACAAAATCACCAATTGAATACTCGTCAGTTACTACGGATTTAATTCGTTCGTCAAAGCCCTCATAGTGACCACATAAAAAGGTCAAATGGTCCTCTTTGGCAAGATTTGCAGCATCGTTTTCATCAAATTTTTTCCCTGCCGGATCAGTTAAAATGACTCTACCAGATGAATAACCCTGTTTTTCTGAAACTTCTTGAGAATGCGCAAAAGCATCAAGCATTGGTTGAGGCTTAAGTAACATTCCAGCTCCCCCACCAAAGGGGGTATCATCCACGTTATGATGTTTATTAGTCGAAAAATCACGAAAATTAGTAATATCAATATTTATGATTTCTTTTTCAATGGCCTTACCGATAATGGATTCACTCAAAGGGCCCTTTAAAATATTAGGGAAAAGGCTCAATATATCGATCTTCATCGTTACTGCATTCCCTCCATTAACTCAACGACTACTTTATGATTAGGAATATCCACTTTTTTTACGACCGAATCAATCTTTGGAAGTAACAAATCATCTTTATTTTTACGCTCCACTACCCAGACATCATTGGCAGGCATATCCATAATATCACTTATTACACCAATTTTATTATCATCTTTATCGATAACATCCATGCCGATAATTTGTTGATAGAAATATTCGCCTGGTTGTAAGTCAGTATTTTTTCTTTGCTCCGACGTAATTTTTAGGATGGCAGGTTTAAGGTATTCAACATCATTTATGGAATTGCGACCAGAAAAATGCAACAGAATAAATCCCTTATGGCTTCTAACCCCGTCAATCTTCAATTCTTCCATTTTTCCGTCTTTGGGGAATACATAAACAAGATTACCAACTTTAAAGCGTTGATCAATAAAATCAGTAGTAGGTTTTATTCGTACTTCACCTTTAATTCCCTGAGTATTTACTAATTTCCCAATTTCTAAGTAATCCATAGTTCACCTATTTCTATAAAAAAACTCTTAAATAAAAACGAGTTTTATCTAAGAGCTAATCTTTGCCATCATCAATAACGAGTTTAATTCGCTTTCCATCATTAACGTGAACACTATAAATTATGGTTCGAATCGTCTGAGCAACTCGACCCTTTTTTCCAATAATACGTCCAACGTCATTAGGATTGGTAGACAATATATATTCGCTAAATTGATCAGTATCCTGATGATTAATACTAATATCATCAGGAAATTTAACTAATGGCTTAACGATTGTTTTAATTAAATTATCAAAATTAACCATAATCAATCACTTATTTCTTAGCTGCTAATTTAGCATCATGTAATTGTTTCATAATACCTGCATCTGACAAAATATTACGAACAGTATCAGAAGGTTTAGCACCTTTTTCCAACCAGTCCATGATTGATTCTTCTTTTAAAGTTACTTGATCAGGTTCAGTTAATGGATTGTAAGTACCAACATTTTCGATAAAACGACCGTCACGAGGACTACGTGAGTCAGCAACCACGATACGGTAAAATGGACGCTTCTTTGAACCCATTCTTCTTAATCTAATTTTTAATGACATAAACACACCTCCTAATAGTTTTCTTAACAGTTACTAATATTACCAATAAATATTAATGATGTAAAGGTTTTTTTCTTTACAGTCTGAAATTAATGTCTTTTTTTATTTTTTCGTCGCTTCTTTTTATTCTTTTTGATCTTGCGACTCATCCGCTTCATGGCGAGATTCGACAATTTACCAGTCATTCCTCCACCCATTCCAGCAGAATCCATCATATTTGACAAACCCGACATATTTCCATTAGACACTTTGTTCATCATTTTCTTCATTTGATCAAATTGTTTAATGAGTCGATTGACTTGTTGAATCGGTTGAGCCGATCCGCGAGCAATTCGACGTCTCCTTGAAGGATTTAACACATCCGGATTGGATCGTTCCTCATCAGTCATTGAATAGATAATCGCTTTAATGTGGTCTAAATCTTTGGGATTAACGTTTAAATTCTTCAATGCCGGATTATTAGCCATTCCTGGAATCATTTTAACCAAATCTTGAATTGGACCCATCTTTTGAATTTGTTCTAATTGATCAACAAAATCATCAAAATCAAAAGAATTTTCCTTGATTTTTTCGGTTAATTCCTTAGCTTGATTTTCATCATACTCTTTCTGAGTCTTTTCGATGAACGAGAGCATGTCGCCCATTCCCAAAATTCGAGAAGCCATTCGATCTGGGTGAAATACGTCCAAATCATCTAATTTTTCACCTTGACCAACAAACATAATTGGTTTGTCAGTCACAGCCCTGATTGACAAAGCAGCTCCACCACGAGTATCTCCGTCTAACTTTGTTAGAATAACCCCGGTAATATCTAAAGCATCGTTAAATCCGACCGCCGTATCAACTGCATTTTGACCTGTCATAGCATCAACAACTAAAAGAATATCATTTGGATTGGCCACCTTTTTAATATTCTTTAATTCATCCATCAAGTTTTCGTCAATTTGAAGCCGACCGGCCGTATCAATTAACACATAATCGTTATTATTCTTGCTAGCTTCCTTTAAACCATCTTGAACAATTTGTACTGGGTCAACATCCGTTCCCTCTTGAAATACTGGAACATCAACTTGTTCGCCCACCTTTTCTAACTGTTCAATTGCTGCGGGACGATAAACATCGGCAGCGATCATTAATGGACGCGCATTATCTTCAGATTTAAGCCTTTTAGCTAATTTACCTGCTGAAGTAGTTTTACCTGCTCCTTGAAGTCCTACCATCATAATGACTGTAGGAATCTTGTCTGATTTAACTAGCGGAGTGGCAGATTCACCCATCATGTTAGTCAGTTCATCGTTAACGATCTTAACAATTTGTTGGGCCGGATTTAATCCTTCAAGAACATCAGCGCCCTTAGCTTTTTCTTGAACCCTCTTTACAAACTGACGAACCACCTTAAAGTTAACGTCCGCTTCTAGTAATGCTAATCTAATTTCCCGCATTGTTTCACGCAAATCAGATTCGCTGACCTTACCTTTTCCTCTTAAGTTTTTAAAAGCTTTTTGTAATCGATCGGTTAAACCTTCGAAAGCCATCTTTTCACCCCTAATTTTCTTCCGTAGTTTCTAAGTGATCCACCAACTCATTTAAGTGTTCATCATTTGGATAATACTTCTTAACGTAATCTCTAATTTCATCGGTTTGCCGATTGCGTAATACAAACAATTGATATAGGTGCATTTTACTTTCATAGTCTTCAAGAATTTGCTCAGTTCTTTTAATGTTATCATAAACCGCTTGGCGACTAATATTGAAATTTTCTGAAATCTCACCTAACGAAAAATCATCTGCATAGTATTCTTGAATATACTCTGCCTGTTTCTTAGTGAGTAATTCACCATAAAAATCATACAAAGCATTAATCCGATTATTCTTTTTAATGTCCATCTAAAGTCACCACTAATTGTCTTGAATTAATCCCTTAAATAAACCGTCAATAAAGCTCTTAGAATCAAATTTACGCAAATCATTAACCGTTTCTCCAAGTCCAACGAACTTTACCGGAATATTAAGCTTATTTTTGATTGCAATTACAATTCCACCCTTGGCAGTTCCATCAAGCTTTGTTAGAACAATTCCCGTAATGTTAGTGATTTCATTGAACATCTTGGCTTGATTCAAAGCATTTTGACCAGTAGTTGCATCAATCACTAGCAATACTTCTTGAGGTGCGTCTGGAATTTCACGCTTAATGACCTTATCAATTTTAGCAAGTTCATTCATTAAATTAACTTTATTTTGCAATCTTCCGGCTGTATCAACAAATAAAACATCATAATTTTCTTTTTTGGCTTTATCTACTGCTTCAAAAACAACCGAAGCTGGATCACTACCAGCGGACTTTTTAACAATATCAACACCATCACGTTTAGCCCATTCATCTAATTGTTCAATGGCGCCCGCTCTAAATGTATCAGCAGCCGCTAAAAGCACCTTTTTATTTTGCTTTTTAAAATTATTGGCCATCTTACCAATAGTCGTCGTTTTTCCAACTCCATTGACACCAACAAATAAAATCACAGTTGGGCCAGTTTGAGATAATTTGATTGAACTATCTTTATCACTTGGTGCATCATACAAATCGATCATCTTTTGGACGATTAGATTTTGAACTTCTTTTGGTTTCTTGGCATTTTTTAATTTAACCTCTTCTTTTAGTTCATCAGTTAGTTGGATTGCAGTTTCAAATCCAACATCGGATTCAACCAGCGTATCTTCTAAATCATCAAAGAAATCATCATCAACTGAGCGAAAATTAGCAAATAGCGCATTTAATTTTTGTCCAAACGAAGACCGTGATTTTGCCAGACCATGTTCGTATGCTTTTTCAGTTGATTCAGGCTGCTTAGTTACATCATCAGTAGACTCTTTGACATCTTCATTTTTATTAGAAGAATGATCTGCATCAACCACAGACTGGCCTTTTTCATCTGACTTGTTATCGTCAGTGCTTCGAACACCATCTTTTGATGTTTGCGTTTGTTCTTCCGGTTCTTCAGAAACATCAGCTCCATCGTTCTCACTCTCACTTGATCCATCATTTTTCTGACTAACTTCATTTTCTTCAGTTTGTTGAGAGTGGTCACCTCGATCAGAGGTGTCGTCACCAGTAGCCTTTGCTTTCTCATCTTCTCTTTTAGACTGCTTGGTTTCGTTCTCGTTGTCGTCAGATTCCTTCTTCTTACTTTTAAAAATATCAAATAAACCCATAATTATTCTCCTAGCTTTTTAGATTCATCCAAGTTGACCGAAACAACCTTAGATACACCCGAATCTTGCATTGTAACTCCATAAAGATGATCCGCATAGACCATCGTTTCCTTTCTGTGAGTAATTACAATAAATTGTGTATTATTCTTTAAACTCTGCATATACCGCGCAAAACGATCCACATTAGCAGGGTCAAGAGCAGATTCAGCTTCATCCAATATTACAAATGGAACTGGTTTTACCTCAAGAACCGAAAAAAGCAGTGCCAAAGCCGTTAGAGCTTTTTCACCACCAGAAAGTAAATTGAGATTACGGTATTTCTTTCCGGGTGGTTTTACCAAGATATCGATCCCGGTTGTAAGTAAATGATGTGGGTCATCCATTTTTAGTTTGGCTTCCCCACCACCAAAAATATTGCGAAAAATATGACTAAACGCAGTTGCAATTTTATCATAAGTTTCGCTAAATTTAACTTTTACCGTTTGATCCATTTCATTCATTATCCCAATCAGTTGGCTCTTAGATTCAATTAAATCATCAAGTTGATGATTCATAAATTCGTAACGGTCTTTCACTTCTGCATAGGCATCAATTGAATTAACATTAATCGGACCCAACTCGTCAATTTCAGATTGGATGGATTTAATCAATGAATCGATTTCGGGTAATTCAAGTTCCACCTTCTTCATTGAGCTAGTTCCTTTAATCATGTTATCACGTTGATAACGCTCAGAATCAAGGTTATCTATAGCTGTTTTTAAATTTGACTCTAGCTTTTGAACTATTCCTGTTTGAGAAATTAAACGATCCTGAAGATCGGAAACTTGCTGATCATATTTTTGATCATCTTGGTTAAATTTATCAATTTTTGAATTAAGATCGTTAACATCCCGCTTAGTACTTTGGATTTGTTGTTCTAGTTCGGGAATATTAGTTTTTACTGCCACCACTTCTTGATTAATTGATTGCTTAAGTCCGTTTATACTATTGGCTAAGCTTTTTAATTGAGTTTCAAAATTCAACCTTTGTTTTAAAAGACTTTCCCTACTGGACTTGAGTTGACTATTTTGTTCCTTTAAGCGAATCAACTTTTCTTTGATTTCAGATGATTTGATATTATTTTCGTTAACATTCCGAGTAATCTTTTCAATCTGACTTTTGATTGAGGTATTCTTAGACTGATTTTGCTTAATTTGCATTTTTAAATCATTAATCTTATGAGAAAGATCAATCTCATTTACACCATCATCACTAGTTGTGTTTTTTAATTGTAATCGAATTGCATCAGCATTTCTTTGAGACTCCTTTAAACTACTTTGATTCATACTAATGCTTTTTTGTTTAGCTTGAATCTCTCCTTTTAATTCATTTAATTTTTGACGAAGTTCATCGTGCTTATTCTGCTTTATTGTGTGCTGATATTGGAATTTTTTGATAGTCTCCTCACCAGCATTCATCTTCTGGCTCATTTCTTCAACTTGCTGATTTAAGTGGACCAATTTTTCTTTTTGACTTAGTAAGCCAGAGGACTGGTTGCGATTCGATCCACCGGTGATTGCACCTCCAGCATTAACGACATCCCCATCTAAAGTTACCACTTTAGCCTTATGACCAATTGTCTTACTGATCTTTGTAGCACTTTTTAAATCAACCGCAGTCATCGTACCACCCAGCAGGTGATTCTTAATCCGTGTCATATTCGATGGCATTTTGACCAGGTCCGAAGCAATTCCAACAAAGCCAGAAATCGACTTTACCTCATTTAACACATTAGAGGATAAATAACGTTCATTAACGGCATTCATAGGCAAGAACGTAACTCTTCCCAGTTTCTTCTCGCTTAAATAGTGAATTGCTTCTCTAGCGTCTTTAACGTTCTCGGTGATAACCTGCTGAATCTGACTTCCCAGTGCTGTTTCAATGGCTAGAACATAACGATCAGGAACTTCAATAAAATCACTTACTGTTCCTTTAATACCAGTTAAATTCGCTTTGCTTTTTAATAAGTTTCGCGTCCCGCGATAAAGCGAATTATGATTTTCCAAGATTGACTTAATACTATCTCGTTCCGTTTTAGTCTCCTGAAAAACACGTAATGCAGCATACCAGCTTGCCTTTAATTCTTTTTCTTTGTCTCTTGAATCTGACAACTTCTTATCAACTTGCTTTAATTCATCCACCATTTGTTTCTGGTTGTTTTGAAGTTTCGATAATTCGGTCTCTTCTGAAGTGATTTCTTGCTTTAAAAGGTTGCTTTGATCTTCAATCGCATTAATCCGCTGGTACTTCTCTTTTACCTCACTATCACTACGCTTGGATAATTTTTGCATTAACTTTAAATTATTCTTGGCACTGGCTAATGACTGCATCAAATCTATGTAATCATTTCTTATATTTTCAAGTTCTGTTTGCTTTTCCAATAAATTTTGTTGAATAGGAGCCGTTTCAAGCTGCTTCATCTTATGAGAATAGTTGGAAATGAGAGCCTGCTTTTTACTAATTTGGCTTTGATTATCAGTAATATTGTTTTTAACGTTTCCCAGTTGCTCTTTTAAATCACTTACTTTACTTTCTAAGTCGTTAATCTTTTGTTGATTAAATTCACGTCGTTGCTCAGACAACTGCTGATCACTATGAGCTGATTCGAGTGATTTAGTGTCGCTTAAAAGTTGATTTTGAAGCTGTTCACGCTTCTGGGTTAAACTTTTAATCTTGCTCGTTAACCCTTGTTTGCGTTCTTTAACTTCCTTAACTTGTATTTTTAGATTAGTAAAAGTAGTATTTTGCTTTTTGAGCTCCTTTTCCAGATTCATTTTCACGTTTTCATGATTTTTAATCTTAATCACTAATCTAGAATACTTCAATTGATCAAGATACTTTTTCTTATTTAAATAGAGCGAAGCAGCATCACTTTGCTCCTTTAGAGGCCCAATTTGTTTGTCCAACTCGTTAATAATATCTGAGATTCGATCCAAATTTCCTTGAGTATCAGCTAACTTTTGTTCAGTTTCCACCTTTTGTTTTTTATATCGATAAACTCCAGCAGCTGTCTCAATAATTGATCGCCTTTTTTCAGCATCATCATTAAGAATTTCGTCAACATTCCCTTGCGAAATAATTGAAAGGGAACCTTCACCTAATCCAGTATCCATAAAAAGATTATTAATATCCTTCAAACGACAATCTTTATCATTGATTGAATAAGAACTATCACCATTTCGATAAACTTTACGTGTGATTTTAATTTCGGTATAATCAGAATCCAAAAAATGATCAGAATTATCAAAATAAATGCTAACTTCTGCACGACTAAGAGCTCTGCGCCCCTTGGACCCAGAGAAAATGACGTCTAACATTTTTTTACCACGTAAAGTTTTGGCCGACTGCTCACCTAAAACCCAACGAATTGCCTCGATGACATTACTTTTTCCGCTACCATTTGGACCAACAATTCCAGTAAGCCCATCCTGAAAGTCAATTGTGGTTTTATCTGCAAAAGATTTAAATCCTGCAATCTCAATTGATTTTAACTTCACCTTAATGCCTCATTTACTTAATACTTGTGCTTACTCCCAGTTCATTGAGTGCTTTCTTTGCCGCTTTCTGTTCTGCATCTTTCTTGGAATGTCCTAACCCGACTCCCATTTCTTTGCCGTTAATTTTTACCGCAACTTTAAATTTACGGTCATTATCAGGACCATCTTCACTAACTAGTTCATAGTCTAAATCGACTGGGCCATTTTCTTGAACAACTTCCTGTAATTCAGTTTTATGATCAAAGAATTCGTCAAACCAACCCTCATCAAGCTTAGGGAAAATCACAATCTGACAAAAATTCCTCACCGTTTCTATTCCTTGATCGAGATACACCGCTCCAATAAATGATTCAAAAATATCACATAAAAGTGAGTCACGTTGTCTGGCATTCGCCTTTTCTTCACCTTTGCCGAGTCGGATATACTTGTCAAAATGACATTCACGGGCGAAACGACTAAAGCTATGCTCATTAACCATCGCAGCCCTTAATCTAGTCAGTCGACCTTGTGGTAATTCAGGAAAACGTCTAAAGATGTAGTCTGAAACCACTAATTGATAGACAGCATCCCCTAAAAACTCCAGACGTTCATAAAATTTTAATCCTTGACCGGGATGCTCGTTCACGTATGATGCTTGGGTCATTGCTTCATCTAAAAGTGCTTCATCGTTAAACTTAATATTAAACTTGTCTTTTAACAAGTCATCAAACTGCTTTTGCAATTCTATTTCCTCCAAAGGTAACATTTTTTCTTTTAATTATATCATTAATGCCTAAATTACGATAATTGCATAATAAAAAATGACCCGTCATAACAACGAATCATCTATTTCTTTGCAATGTGTTTTTTCGTTTTTGGATCAATATCTCGCATAATTACATTCACTAGATCGCCGACATCACTGATATTCTCAGTATTTTCACTGGTGAAAACATCGCCAAACTCATCCTCTAATTCAACGATAAATCCCGCCATATCAATAAAATCAGCGCCTAAATCATTAGTAAAGTTTAAGTCATTCGTTACCTTATCAACCGGAACCTTAAAACGACTTGAGGTGATTTCTGCTACTTTTTTAAATACTGTTTCTCTATCCATCAGTGATCCCTCCTACTGCTCACTATTTTTAATACTATCCATTTCATCAGTATGATTAGAAAAATAATCTTTCACTGAATCAACAAAATTAGAATTAATAATTTGCTGAATTTGAAGTATCGTATTTCTAATTGTCTTAGCCTTACTGCTACCGTGGCTCTTCACCACTGGGGCCTTTAATCCAAGCAGAACGGCACCCCCGTACTTAGTGTAATCCATCTTGTGGGCAATCTTTCTTAAAGTATCCTTGAGTAATAAAGCACCCACTTTGGACTTCACTCCACCATTTATAATGCCGTCTTTCAACATATTAATCATTGACAATGCAGTTCCTTCAATACTCTTTAAAACCGCATTACCGGTAAAGCCATCGGTTACCGCTACATCGGTAACTCCATCCAGCAACCCTCGTGATTCGATGTTACCAATAAAATTAATGTCATCATTTTTTCTTAAAGCACGATACATTTTTTGATGAATCTTATTTCCTTTGTCAGACTCGGTGCCATTATTAATCAACCCAACCCGTGGATTTTTAATCTTTAAGACTCTTTCAGCATAATACTTACCTAGTAGTGCATACTGATAAACGTTAACAACCTTAGCATCAGCATTTGCTCCACAATCAATTAACGTGAAACCAGTATCGTTATCAATTACTGGTAAAGTAGTAACCAGTCCCGGACGATCAATTCCTTTGATTCTACCGATTATCAATAAACCAGCAACTAGAATGGCACCAGTATTTCCACAGGAATAAAATGCATCAGCTGTTCCATCTTTAACAGCTCGAGCAGCCATTACCAGACTTGATCCCTTTTTTTCTTTTACTGCTTTAACGGGTTCATCTTCCATTTTAATAACTTCATCTGATTGAATCACTTTGATATTTTCTTTGTTATTTAACAACGAATTGATTTTATCAGAATCACCAAAGAGTTGAAACTCCACGTGATCCATTTCATCACGAGCAAGCTCAATCCCTCTGACAATTTCATCAGGTGCATTATCGCCACCCATTGCATCAACAGCAATTTTTATCATTATAGGCAAAGCTCCTTAATCAAACTTAACATCTTGATTTAAAGATTTAAGTCTTTTTACTAACTTTCGATTTTGCGGTTCCTGTTCCCAGTTAACATCATCAACAATTTCTTTTGCAACGGTCTGCGCTGTGCTCAAAATATTAATGTCAGCAACTGGATCTCCAACTTTAAAGGTTGGCATTCCAGACTGATTTTTACCGAGAATGTCCCCAGGACCTCTTAATTCTAAATCTTTTTGTGAAATAAAGAAACCATCAGTTGATGAACACATCACATTCATTCGTTTTCTACCAGTTTCATTTTTAGGATCAGCAATTAAAATACAATAAGCTTGCTGGTCCCCTCGCCCCACACGACCCCGAAGTTGATGTAGTTGAGCCAACCCAAAATGGTCAGCATCATAAATCACAATGGTACTTGCGTTGGAAACATCAACTCCGACTTCAATTACGGTTGTAGAAACTAGAACTTGTACCTTATTAGTCTTAAAAGCATCCATTACTTTATTTTTGTCTTCATCACTCATTTGACCATGGAGTAAGCCAACCGTGCATTTATCACCAAGTTCTTGCTGAAAGTTTTGGTATGTATCAGTCACGTTTCTCATATCCACTGCTTCAGATTCACCGATAAGGGGGACTACCACGTAAACTTGTTCTCCATGATTTAAGCGCTTTTTGACAAAATTAAGCATTGCATCAATCTGTTGATTCTTAATCCAAGCCGTTTTAATTGGTTTTCTACCACCTGGCAACTCATCAATTACCGAGACATCCATTTCACCATACGCTGTGATCGATAGAGTTCGTGGAATAGGCGTAGCGGTCATCGATAACACGTTCGTTGATTTACCCTTTTCTCGCATGGCCTTTCTTTGATTAACTCCAAACCGATGCTGCTCATCAATGACAGCTAATCCTAAATTATGGTATTTAACCTCTTTTTGAAACAATGCATGAGTACCCACCACCAAGTTAATCTCGCCACTTTCAATACGGGGTAAAAGTTCATTTCGAGCCGCTCTAGAAGTATCACCAGTCAGTAGTCCAATACTAACACTAGTATCCTTAAAAAGCTCAGCAAGTCCGTCAGCATGTTGTTCGGCTAAAATTTCAGTGGGAGCCATTATTACGGCTTGTTTCCCAGAAAGAACCGCAGCATAAATTGCGATAGCCGCTACAACCGTTTTTCCGCTCCCAACATCTCCCTGTAAAAGCCGATTCATCTGATATGGACGCTTTAGATCAGATAAAATTTCTGAAATAACCTTTTTTTGTGCCAGGGTCAATTCGTACGGAAGAGAACTCACAAACGTCTGTAATTTAGCACGATTAATGGTTATCGCAGAATTAGGGGCCTGATTTTTCTGATGTTTTAAAGTTTGCATTCGCATTTGAAACAAGAAAAATTCATCAAACTTTGCGGTTCTACGTGCGAGTGCTGCTGCTCTTTGATTTTTTGGAAAGTGCATGTTAAAAATGACATTTTTTAAATTTTCTAATTTATACTTTTTTAAAACCCAATTGGGGATGAAATCTTCAATTTGACCTTGGTACTGATCATAGGCTTCGGTTACCAATTGGCGAATGGTATTCTGGGTAATCTTATGGTTAGCGGGATAAATTGAACCAAATTTTTCGCCATCACCAGCTTTCAAAATTTTAATTCCGGCCATCGATTTTTTATTTGCATCAAACTTTCCGTAAATCAAAATTTCATCCCCGGCTTCAACCTGTTTCTTTAGCCACGGCTGATTAAAAAAGGACACCGGAATCACATCATTACCAACTAGTAACTTAATAGTTAAACGACTTCTACGTCTTCCAAAAAAATTAACCGTTGGATTGATAGCAACCTTACCCTTCAGAGTGACCACCTGCTGATCAGAAATTTCAGAAAGATCTTTAGTTCGAAAATCTTCATAACGAAATGGAAAGTATGTCAGTAAATCATAAATGGTCACAATCCCCAAATCATTTAGAGCTTCAACTTTTTTGGGACCGACTCCTCTAAGCGTTTCCACATGGTCATCTAACCCACTCATCAAATTCACCTCCTAAAAAGACTGTTAATCCACAAGGACTAGCAGTCTTATTAAGTATCTATCTATATAATATTACCTATTCAACGGAAATAATCAACGGATAAACTGGTTGATCCCCCTCATGAGTCTCAACTTCTAATTCATCGTCCACTGATAAGGCAGCATTCGAAACTTTATCAGCATCATCCTGATCAGCGTCTTTTCCAAAAATAATCGTAACGTTTTCGCTATCATCATCTAACATTTTTTTCAGCATCTTAATAGCTGCATCATCTAAAGAAGAACCAAGGACCTGAATGTCTCCATCAATAATTCCCATGTAACTACCCTTTTTAATGTCCATTCCATTAATCTTTGTATCACGAACAGCAGTCGTCACTTGGCCACTTTTAACGGTATCTAAAGAGTCGTCCATCTGGGTTTGGTTTTCTTTAAAAGTATTATCAGGATCAAATGAGAACATCGCGGTTAATCCTTGTGGGATTGTCTTGGTGTGGACAACTTCCATCGGAATGTCTGTGATTCCCTGGGCTTGCTCTGCCGATAGGAAAATATTCTTATTGTTAGGGAGAACGATCGCTTTTTTAGCATTACTGTTATTAACAGCGTCAACAATATCTTGCGTACTAGGGTTCATCGTTTGTCCACCACTAATGATGTTAGTTACTCCTAAGCTCTTAAAGAGCTTCTCTAAACCTGCTCCCGCAACCACCGCAATAATTGCTAAGTCACGCGGCTTTTTATGCTCTTTTTCTTCCTTTAAATCATCGGTCTTTTGAGCTTTTTCATCGCTTTCCATGATTGATTCTTGTTGCAGTCGCATGTTATCAACTTTAACGGTTGCTAAGTCACCAAATTGTTGTCCCCACGACAAGACCTTGCCAGGATGCTCCGTGTGAACGTGAACGCGAACCACTTCATCATCATTAATAACCAAAAGCGAGTCCCCTAATTTCGCCAGATAGTTATAAAAAGTATCGTAGTCGAATTTCTGGGTAACCTGCTTTCCCTTCCCAATTCGCACCATAATTTGGGTACAATACCCATAAACAATGTCTGCTGGGTTTAATTTACCTTGAGCACTCTTATGATGCTCAACATCAATCATTTCGTTCATTTCTTCAGAATTAGGTTGATGTTCACCTTTGTCTTCAATCTTTCGACCATTTAAAACATCATCAAAAGCTTGAAAAACAAATACCAATCCTTGTCCACCAGAATCCACCACTCCCACTTGCTTTAATACTGGGAGAAGATCTGGAGTTTTTTTAAGAGCTTTCTCAGAAGCATCAAGAATTGAGTCCATTACCTTTATAACATCATCAGTATCTGAAGCAGTATTTTCACCAGCTTTAGCAGCTAGTCTAACTACCGTCAAGATGGTCCCTTCAGTGGGCTTCATGACCGAACTATAAGCAGTCTTAGCTCCAGCGATAATAGCATCTGCAAATTCTTGAGCATCAAGATCCTTTTTACCTTCAACGTTTTTTGCAAAACCACGGAAAATCTGAGACATAATGACACCAGAGTTACCTCGAGCTCCCATTAATAGCCCCTTAGCAAGTGCAGAAGCTTTACCGCCAATCGTATCATCATTTGATTTATCGACGTAACTTTCCCCACTTGATAATGACAAACTCATGTTCGTTCCAGTGTCTCCGTCTGGAACTGGGAAAACATTTAACGAATTAATAAAATCCGTATTATTATTAAGAACGACCGCGGCGGCTTGAACCATTTGGTCGAACTCTTTAGTAGTAATCTTAGTTAATGACACTATTATCAAATCCTCCTTATACTCAAACCACTAGTCGTTAATAACCTTAACACCCTGAACAATTACGTTTACTGAATCCGAATTAATCCCTAACATCGATTCCAAATTATATTTAACTTTTGACTGAACATTACGAGAAACTTCAGAGATCTTGGTTCCATAACTCACAATGACGTTGACGTCAACTTGAACTTTCTTGTTAACTTCTCTGACAACTACTCCTTTTGAGTAACTATCCTTTCGAAGAATTTCATTCATATTATCTTTAAATTGGTTTTTGCTAGCCATGCCAACAACTCCATAATTATCAGTTGCGGCACCGCCGACTACTGTAGCAATTACATCATTATCAATATCAATTGATCCATATTGAGTGTTTAACTTTACAGCCATCGTTTGCATCCCCCTTATCCTTTCGAGCTCATAACGATATCTAATGTTACCACACCCCATTATAAAACAAAAATATGAATCATGGTGTCAAGGACATTTACTTGAAAGAAACTTTGCATTTATGACGGTATTATGGTAAGTTATTTAGGTGAACTATTGAATATAAAAGAATTCCAAAGTAAGGAGGGATATTATGGCTAAGGATCAAATTAATGGTAAGAGAACTCATTTCGGCAATCGTCGTTCTCACGCTTTAAACTCATCAAGAAGAAGTTGGAAGCCAAACCTACAAAAGGTACGCATCTTAGTTGATGGTAAGCCCAAACGTGTTTGGGTTAGTGCCAGAACTTTAAAATCTGGTAAGATTACCAGAGTATAATCATTATTATTTTAATTAATTAATTAAAAAACAGTACAACCATTGAATGGTTGTACTGTTTTTTAGTCTCGGCTTTGAATCACCATCAATACTCCTTCATCAAAAACAAACGAAGCACTATCTCCAATAAATTCATTACTTGAATAAGAAGTTGGATACCCCACCCAATGATGATTTAATTGATATCTTTCATCATTGAGCGTTAAATGCATTGGTAACAGCGGACAAAAGTCTAAATATTTCATTCCAGTGATTTTCTTAATATGATACGACCCACTTAGAAAGTATCGGATTACATTTTGACTATCAATGAGTCTCAGCCTTGAAAGATAGGGTTTAATATTTGGCTTTAAGACCATCAAAAAATTGGTCAGCAAGTGATCAAGACGCCCGCCTGAAAAGCCATAAATATCGATCTCATTCTTAGGAAAATACTTGCCAGCGGTCCTGATACCCAATTCAGTATCAGTCTCATCCTTTACCGGATCAACCCGAATAACGTGCTTGGCTTTTTGTAATATTATTTTAAATTCCGAATCTGAAACCGAATCGAAGTCACCAACAGCGTATTCAGGAATAATGCCCAATTTGATTAGTCGTAAACTTCCTCGATCAACCCCAATGAAGGGACCCTTTATTTTTTTAGTCTTTAAGTTAGATGGCCATAACTCAATTGGTCCCCCAACAACGACATTTACCTTATTCATAACTAAAAATTAGTAGCGTTCTTAAGAGCCTGAATACGAGCAGCAGGATCTTCTGCATCAAAAACATATGAGCCAGCTACAGCGACGTTTGCACCAGCTTTATAGGCGTCAACCACCGTCTTATTGTTAACTCCACCATCAATTTCAATGTCATAGGAATATGAATCATTTTCTTCACGTAATTTATTTAATTCTCTAACCTTACTAATCGTTTCAGGAATAAACTTTTGACCACCAAATCCGGGATTAACAGTCATCACAAGAACTTGATCAACCATGTACAAGACTGGCTTAATCATCTCCACTGGGGTTCCCGGATTAATTACCACTTCAGCTTTAACGTTTTTATCTTTAATCATTTGAAGAGCACGATGAATATGGGGAGTTGATTCAACATGAACCCCAATAATATCTGCGTTAGCATCAGCAAAAGTATCAATATATCTTTCAGGATTCTCAATCATTAAATGACAGTCAAGTGTTAATCCAGTAATGGGGCGAATCTCTTTGACCCAGCCTGGACCATAGGCAATCGCTGGAACAAACATCCCATCCATAACATCGATATGTAGTAATTCCGCACCACCCTTATCGACCTTTTCAATGTCTTTTTGTAGGTTTACGTAATCCGCACTTAAAATTGAAGGAGCAACTTTAATCATGTTTAATTTCCTCTTTTCTTATTATAAATTGGCTTTTGTGCTTTTAATAAATGATATTCTTGCAGATAATCATCATACCTGCTCGATAGAATTGTACCACTTTCAACCCCAGCTTTCACGGCACAACCAGGTTCATTAACATGCAGACATTCACGAAACTTACAGTTGGGTGAAGCACGTACAAATTCCGGAAAATAATTTTTTAATTCATTTGACTTAATTTCCAAAGTATCAAAAGAAGAGAAGCCTGGTGTGTCAGCAATCAAGCCGCCATTTACCGTTAGTAAAGACACCTTCCTAGTGGTATGCTTCCCTCGACTTAAAGACTTAGATACGACTCCAGTTTTAAGCTTTAACTTAGGGTCAATTTCGTTAAGCAGTGTTGATTTTCCTGACCCAGTCTGACCCATTACGATTGATTGTTTGTGAGGAAGTAACTTCGAAACATCGCTCACTGCATTTACATCATCTTTTTTATCAGGCAACACAGCTTCATAACCAATTTTCCTATAATCAGCCGCAACCGTTTTAAAAAAATCAACCTGCACTTTTGACGTTAACAAGTCAGTCTTACTAAGATAAATAATTGGGATAATCTTCTGCTTTTCGAGGGCCACAAGTTGCTTATCTAATAGTGAGAAAGAAAAAGCAGGTTCAATGGCTGAATTAACTACAATTGCTTGATCAGTATTAGCAACTGGTGGTCTAACTAATTGATTAAACCGTGGTAAAACCCTTAAAATGTATCCCTCGTTCACATTAGTTTCATCAAACTCAACCAGGTCGCCAACGATGGGTTTAATATTTCTTTTTCTAAAGTTCCCTCGTGCTCTCGTCCGGTACATTTTTTCATCGGACTCAACGTCATAGAACCCACTCAAAGATTGATAAATCTTGCCTTTTCTCACATTAATCTCCTATTGAATCCTCTGAAAGCCCGCGATAAAGAAGCCATCAGAATCATAGTCGTCTGGATAAATTTTTAAAGCATCTGTATCACGATTTGGCTTTAGGTCTTTTCTTGTCTTAACCCAAACCGGTTTAAAGTTTTGGTGCTGATCTAAAAACCTGCCGACATTCTCACTATTTTCTTGATTCATGATGGTACATGTACTAAATACCAACTGTCCGCCCACTTTGAGTGTTGGTGCCACAGCATTCAAAATTTCAGTTTGAATCTTTACAAGATGTAAAACGTCATCAAGTGTCTTATCGTATCTAATCTCTGGTTTACGCCTCATCAATCCAAGTCCCGAACAGGGAGCATCAACCAGGATTTTATCAAAAGTACTTTCACCAAATAATTCAGAAACATTACGAGCGTCAATGGCATGAACTTCAATATTATCTTTCACACCCATTCGGGCTGCATTTTGCTCAATTTTGGTTAATTTTTTGAGGTGCAGATCTAAAGCTTCAACCTTACCAGTAGTCAAATATTCAGCAATTTGCGTGGTTTTACCACCAGGAGCCGCACAAGCATCTAGTACATAGTCATCATTTCTAATGTCCATGGATTGAACTGGCAACATGGCACTTTCGTCCTGAATCGTAAACAAACCCTCTTTAAACAGAGGACTACCACTAGCACTTTTACCGGATAAGATAAGCGCATGATCAGCTACTTCACTACTCTTAACCTCATATCCCTCTTGGAAAAATTTCTTCTTTAAGTCATCATCAGAAATCTTACGATGGTTCACCCGGACTGATTGCTTAGCTGGCTGATTAATACTTTTAAGTATATCAACCGTCTTATCCATACCAAGTTGCTCATTAAGTTGCTTTACAATCCACAGCGGAACACTATAAAAGATTGAGTCGTAAGTGGCAGTGTCTTTAATTTTATCAATTGGAGGCAATCCATTTCGTTGGATGTAGTGAAGGACTCCGGTAACAAGTCGTCTAATACCATCATGCCCACGCTTTTTGGCAATCTTAATTGATTCATCAAAAATCGCACGATCTGGTATTTTGTCTAAATACTGCATTTGATAAATTGCCGTATACAGTAATTCTTTGACCCAACCATCAAGTTTGTCAGATCTTTTTACTAAATGGTCAACATAATAAGCTAACGTTAACCGGTGCTGAATCACACCATAAACGATATTAGTATACAGAGAAATATCTTTGGGACTCATCGTGCTAGAATCGATCACATTGTTGATTTGAAGATTAGAATATGCACCGCCATGAACACGCTCTAGTGTTCTTACGGCTAAGTATCGTGGATTACTTGAGTTATTTTCTGTCAATAAATTGATCTCCAATTTCTAATTTCTGGTTGCCGTTCAAATATTCGGTAATTGATTTTTTTGACTTCCCAGACGGTTGAATTTCTTCAATTCCCAAAACCGTTCCGTTCCCAGCAGCAATTTTTAAATGGTGTTTATCTTTACTAACCACCTGACCAGGATCTAAATCAGTCTGCTCATCAATAACCGTTGTTTTCCAAATCTTATTTGGTTTCCCATTTACCATTGCAAATGCGGTCGGATCGGGTCTTAACGCTCTGACTTTTGCATCAACCAAACTAGCAGGTTGAGAAAAATCTAACTCTTCTTGTTCTCGCTTAATGTTTGGCGAAAACACAACTTGCTCTTCATCCTGTTTTTGGGAATGTGCAGTTCCATTAATAACTTCTTTTAAAGTCTTTAAGAGAAGGTCACGTCCCACTAAACTCAACTTTTTAAACATACTATCAGTATCGTCGGTGTTTTCAATCTTAACAGGTTGTTGAGCTAAAACATCACCAGCATCCATCTTTTTGACCATGTACATGATCGAAATTCCGGTTTCTTTATCTCCGTTCATAATGGCATATTGAACCGGAGCCCCACCACGATATTTCGGCAGTAAAGATCCATGAACATTGATATCCGCAATTTGCGCTGCTTCAAGCAATTTAGTCGGCAAAAATTGGCCAAATGCAGCAGTTATAATAAAATCTGGCTTCATTTGAATAATTTCTTCCATTTCGGGACTTCCACCTAATTTTTGCGGTTGTAGTACCGGTAACCCCAAATCTTGACTAGCTTTCTTAACCGGTGATTCTTCAATTTGATGTTTTCGCCCAACCGGTCGATCTGGCTGGGTTACCACTGCCAACACTTTGTAGTTCTGATTTAAAGCTTTTAGGATTGGAACACTAAATTCAGGCGTTCCCATAAATACAATTGATTTCATAATAATTCACCTACATAAAACTGACTGGTTCTGGATCAATCCCGATCCGTAAACCCTTTCTAACTTCTTTTTGTGATATTTGTAAAATATGCTTTAAGCTTTCATTGAGCTTTAAGTCACGTTTGTACTTAATAATGATTTGGAAATAATAACGTTTTTTCATTCGAGCAATCGGCCTAGGGGTTGGCCCCAAAATAATGGTAGTTTGATCAAGCGACTTTTTAAGATAATTAGCAACCTCATAAGATTCATTAGCCGCCTGCCTCTCATTTAGTGAACTAATTGAAACTTTAATGGTAAAGAAGTATGGAGAATAATCAGCTAAATGTCTTAAATGCATTTCTTTTTGATAAAATGCTTCATAATCCTGGTCTTTAGCCAATTGAATCACATAATTATCTGGATTATAGGTCTGAATAATGACTTCTCCATCCTTATCAGCTCGTCCAGCTCGTCCGGAAACTTGAGTTAATAAATCAAACGTTCGTTCACTAGAACGAAAATCAGGTAAATCCAATCCAGTATCAGCATTTAATACCCCCACCAAAGTTACATTCGGAAAATCCAGTCCCTTAGCAATCATCTGCGTTCCTAGTAAAACATCAGCATGATGTTCACCAAATTCACGAAGTAACTTCTCATGAGAACCCTTTTTCCGGGTTGTATCGACATCCATTCTGATTACTCGCGCTTTTGAAATGAGTTCATGTAATTGTCGCTCTACCCTTTCAGTTCCAGTACCAAAGTAACGAATATTTTTACTGTGACAGTTGGGACAATACTTAGGAATTGGTTCCTCAAATCCGCAGTAGTGACACTTCATCGTATGAGAATCCATGTGAAGCGTCAAAGAAATATCACAGTTGGGACACTTTAAAACATAGCCACAATCTCGACACATCAGAAAAGACGAGAATCCCCGACGATTAAGCATTAACACTACTTGTTCGTGCTTTTCAATTGTTTGCTTAATCGCACTAAGTAATTGGTGCGAAAAGATTCCATCATGAGTCTCTTCCTCTCTGGTCATGTCAACAACTGAAACTTCTGGTAAACGCCTTTGATTAATGCGATCGGGAAGGCGTAAAAATCTATAAACTCCCTTTCCGGCACGAGCCCTTGACTCAAGCGAAGGTGTTGCACTCCCAAGTACGACTGGGCAATGATGATAATTGCCACGCCAAATGGCAACATCCCGCGTGTGATAACGCGGATTATCATCCTGCTTGTAACTTGTATCGTGTTCCTCATCAAGAATAATAATCCCAATATCAGAAAGAGGAGCAAAAACTGCTGATCTTGCCCCTACTACTACCTTTGCCTTTCCATTATTAATTCTACGCCACTCATCATACTTTTCCCCAGTTGACAAACCACTATGAATTACAGCAACTTGATTACCAAACCGATTTTTAACTCGATTAACCATCTGGGGGGTTAAAGAAATCTCTGGAACTAACATCAACGCCGTCTCACCTAAATCCAGAGCCTTTTGGATGGATTGAAGATAAACCTCAGTCTTACCTGATCCAGTTACTCCTTCAAGTAGATAGGTTTCATTTCGATGGGCTTCAATGGAACGATCAATTTCACGAACGGCATGTGCTTGATCAACGGTTAACTTTTTTGGTTGATCAATTGTAATATCATGTTTGTACGGATCACGATACTTCTCAACCTGAACTTTTTTTATCCAATTCTTCTTTTCAAAACTATTAATCGCCGAATTAGATATTTTAAGATCATTAACGAGATGGGTCTGAATAATTGGTTGATCAGTATGGTGCTCTAATACAGAAAGTAATTTTAATTGAGAAGTGGCATTCTTACGAAGTTGTTTTTTTGCCTGACCAAAATCACTTAATTGATTTAAAATGGCCGTTTCCGTTTTCTTTTTGGCATCATTTTGAACTTTGTAAATCACTTGGATTTTATTGTTCTTACGTAACTTAGCAAGTTTCCCCATCTCAGTACTATTAAAATGCTCCTTGTCAAACGGAACCATACTCTGGTCCTTAAACTTATCATTAAGCTCTTGATCGGCAAGATTTCCAGTTGCTTTTACATAGGTTGTATATCTTGCCTTCATCGCATTAGGAAGCATGGTCAAAAGACAACTAATTCGAAAAGAATAAGTTGTATCAGCCAACCACTTAGAAAGTTCAATCATTTCGTCGTTCAACACTGGGCTCAAATCCATGGTACTATCAATCTTTTTGAGTTGCTTAAGCTGGTCCGGTTTCTCATCTGTAATATCAACGACAAAACCTTCAACTTTTCTGTTTCCATTCCCAAATGGAACAATGACCCTCATGCCTCGTTTCAGTTGATCTTCTAATCCAGTAGGAATTAAGTATGAATAGGGTACATTTGTTTGCATGGTCGGAACATCAACAATCACTTTTGCAATTTTCAAATTACCCCTTCTTTCCATTCTTGCATATTACAGATTAGCTATAAAAGGTCAACAACGACATTTAACACTTCACTAGCAACTTTTAATTTAGACTCAACTTCTGTCTTTTTGACCAAACCATCCTTTGAGATGATTGAAACCTGATTATCATCACTATTAAAACCAATTAATGAATTGGAAACATCATTTAATACCACTAGGTCTAATTTCTTTTTCATCAACTTTTGCTTAGCATTTTTAAGAGGATCATTGGTCTCGGCCGCAAAACCGACCACCACCTGATTAGGGTTCTTCTGTTGTGCCACTTTTGCAACAATATCATCGTTCTTAATTAGATGGAGATCTAAAGAATCATGGTCTTGATCCTTCTTGATTTTTTGTTTTTCCGCATGAGCAGGTTTAAAATCACTAACTGCAGCAGCCATAATCAAAACCTGATTATCTGAAAATAAGCGTTGTACCTGGTGCTCCAGTTGATCAGCAGAACTAACTTTGATAACTTTCACACCATCTGGAATCTGGCACTGACTGTTGGCACTTACAAGTGTCACTTTAGCCCCCATTTCTTTAGCAACCTCAGCAATTGCATATCCCATCTTTCCTGATGAATTATTTGATAAGTACCTAACCGGATCAATTGGTTCTCTAGTACCACCAGCAGTTACTAGTATATTAACCCCAGAAAGAGGTTGGTCATCATGATCACTTAATTGACTAACCACAAACTGATAAATTTCTTCTGGTTCAGCAAGTCGACCTAGAGCTGAATATCCTTCGGCTAGTGGACCAACTTGTGGCTCAATAAATTCGATACCATCATCTTTTAATCTTTGAAGATTTCTTTGGGTAGCTGGATTTTTTAGCATGACATCATTCATTGCTGGCGCAAAATACTTGGGGCACTCCATGGCTAACATAGTCGTACTTGCAAAATCATCCGCAATCCCATTTGCTGTTTTAGAAATAAAATCAGCGGTAGCAGGGGCAACAATTGCCAAATCGGCCCATTTAGCTAGCCCAATATGATTAATCGTTGTTGAGTCATCAAAATAACTTTGATCATCATAGACATCATTCTTCGATAAAACTTGAAAAGTTAATTTCGAGACAAATCGTTTGGCAAACGGTGTCATTACAACTTTGACACTAGCACCATTCTTTTTTAAAAGTCTCAATAAATAAACTGCCTTATAAGCAGCAACGCTACCAGATACAAATAAGACAATTTGCTTCCCGTTTAACAAAATTATACCCTCCAAAGTATTTCTTATTAATTATACTACACATCCCTTATTATTCATTTAATAAAAAAAGACCCTGTGATGAGATTCATCACAAAAGTCCTTTCTTACTTACTTTTTGGAGCGATGGTTAACACGCCGGCAGCAATTTCTTCCAACGCCATTCCAACTGATTTTACTGACTTATAATGGGAAAGCAGTGGTTTCGCACCTTGATCAAGTTCTTCAGCTCTTTTGCTGGCTAACATAACGAGCGAATATCTTGAATCAACGTGTTGCAATAAATCTTCAAGTGGTGGATAAATAAACATTAAACTTCATCTCCTAATTTATTAAGATAATTTGGCATAACACGGTTTACCTTTAAACGTTCACTTTTAACAATTGTTTTAATTCGGTCTACCGCATTTGAAACCTTATCATTCACAACTGCATAATCATAGTTTTGCATCATTCGGATTTCCTTAGAAGCTTTTTCAATTCGTTTGTTGATAACTTCAATATCATCAGTCCCACGGCCAACCAAACGATCCCTAAGTGAATCAATGTCAGGTGGAGTTAGGAAAATAAAAACTCCATCGGGGCAGTTGGCACGCACCTGCATGGCACCATTAACTTCAATTTCCAGAAAAACATCTCTTCCTGAATCTAATGTCTCGTTTACGTATTGTAACGGGGTGCCATAGTAATTGTCAACATACTTAGCATACTCCAGCATCTTACCATTTTTAATATTCTGTTCAAATTGATCCTTTGAAACAAAGTAATAATCAACCCCGTTAACTTCTCCCTCACGGGGTTTTCTGGTAGTCATCGAGATTGAATACTTGAAATCGACATCAGGCTCATTAAAAAGGGCTTTTCTAACCGTTCCCTTCCCCACTCCACTTGGACCAGAAAGAACAATTAACATTCCTCTTTCACTCACTTAAACCGCTCCTTTTTCGTAACTTCTTTATATATATTATGCAATTTATAAATCAATTAATCAATAAGAGATAAAATGAATGCTATTTAATTTTTTGTCTTTTTTGTTGATTGGCCAAGTTTAAAAGTTCAGAAGCGTGTTCCATGGTTAACTTAGTAACTGTGGTTCCTGCTAACATTCTAGCAAGTTCCTTAACTCGTTGCTCACCTGATAAGGGTTGAACCGAAGTTTCCGTTCGATTATTAGAATCAACATGCTTCGAGATGAAATCATGATTATCAGCCATGGCGGCAACCTGTGGCAGATGGGTGATACACAAAACCTGGGATTTCTTACCAATTGCACTAATTTTATCAGCAATTGCTTGAGCCACTCTTCCCGAAACCCCCGTATCTACCTCGTCAAACACGATTGAAGTTACTCCTTGGACGCGGGAAAAAATCGTTTTAAGAGCTAACATAATTCGAGAAAGTTCACCACCTGAGGCAATTTTGGATAACGGTGCCATGTCCTCACCCGGATTCGTTCGGATGTAAAACTCAACTTCTTCAATTCCATTTCGATTAAAAGTATCTTTAGGTAAATTGGAAAAACGAACTTCGAACTGCGTTTTATCCATGTACAAATCAGATAATTGTTGATGAATTTCAGCCGTTAACTTTTCGGCTTGCTGATGTCTAATATCACTTAACTTTTTCCCAAGTTTATTTAATTCTTTGACGGAAGCATTGAAGCGTTCTTCTAAATTATTGCCACTCTTTTCATCCGTCTCCATATCAGTTAATTCACCAGAGATTTTATCGTAATACTTTAAAATCTGTTTAATCGAATCACCGTATTTTCGTTTTAACTCAAAAATAGTATTTAAGCGTTGCTCAACTTCGTTCAATCGGTCAGGGTCAAACTCCAAATTATCCATCTGATTACTAATCTCTCCAGAAGCATCTTGTAGCGTATAATAAGCATTTTTAACATTCTCAGAAATTGACTTAAACTCATCATCTAACCGTTCTAAATCTTCAAGAGCATTCATGGCATCCCCGATCATATCAATCGGACTAATACTTTCATCACCATTAATATCATTAAAACTTCTTCCTAGACTATCGCTAATGGCTTGAAAATTATTTAAACGATCCCTTTCGGCTATCAGATCTTCTTCTTCGCCATCCGTTAAATCAGCCGTTTCAATTTCATTTACCTGGTACTTAAGCATATCAATGCGTTGAGCCCATTCTTTTTCATTTTTATTTTTATTATTTAATTCTTTCTTTAATTTAAGGTATTTTTCATATTGTTCCTGATAAAGCTTAAGCGTAGGTTTGAGGCTGTCGCCAGCAAATTCATCAAGTAACCCAATGTGCTTATCAGGTTGCATCAGCGCTTGATGTTCATTTTGTCCATAAATATCAACCAAAGTTTCGCCAACTTTTTTTAGCGTATTTGTATTCACCAATATACCATTGATGCGACATACGTTGCGGCCATTACGATATAATTCACGCTGTAAAATTACCGTATCATCATCATGTTCGATCCCAAATTTATCCAACACATGAGCAGTAAGACCATCTTTAGGAATAGCAAACATTCCCTGTAAAATTGATTTGTTCGCACCCTTTCTAATAAAGTGAGACGATCCCCTACCACCAGCAAGTAGACCAACGGCATCAATAATAATCGACTTTCCTGCACCAGTTTCTCCTGACAGAACTGTCATCCCTGAGTAAAAATTAACTTCCAATTGATCAATAATCGCAAAGTCTTTGATTGAAATTTCCTGTAACAACTTCTCACCTTCTTAATTATTTAAACTTTTATAAGCCCGATCCATGACACCATCAACTGCAACATCGTTTCCTACTTCAGGGTCATCAGATGACTTTAGATAAATCAAGAATTCGATATTTCCTTCACCACCCTTGATGGGAGAAAAATCAAGTCCTAAAACAGAAAAACCAGCCTCAGTCGCAAACTGAATGACGTTATTAATCACCTGTTTATGCACGTTTTTGTCCCTTACAATGCCATGCTTACCAACGTTTCCACGACCAGCCTCAAACTGGGGTTTTATTAATGCCACTACTTCCCCATTTTTAGCTAAAATTGATTTTAAGGGCTTTAAAATTAATTTAAGAGAAATAAAAGAAACGTCAATTGAGGCGAAACTAGGTTCTCCACAAGTAAAATCTTCTGGTTTACTGTACCGAAAATTAGTATTCTCCATTACAACAACACGAGGGTCATTTCTAAGCTTCCAAACTAATTGGTTTGTCCCAACATCTAAGGCGTAACTCAATTTAGCTCCATTTTGTAACATTACATCCGTAAACCCCCCGGTGGAGGATCCGATGTCCAAAACGATTCTATCACGAACACTAATATTAAAACTTTTGAGTGCTTTTGCTAATTTTAATCCACCCCGACTGACAAAGGGAAGTGCATTGCCCTTTAAATGCAGCTTGGTTTCAACTGGAATCTTCACCCCAGGCTTATCCATGCGTTGTTCATTTTTTCCAAGTACTTCACCAGCCATGACGGCTCTTTTTGCCCTTTCGCGTGTGTCAAACAATCCTTGCTTGACAAGTAAGACATCAACCCGCTCTTTATCCTTTGCCATTATAACCTCACTTTTTCACCACAAAATAAGATAAAAATGAATCTAACAAATCGGGTGAAAATTCATCCGGCAACTTACTTAATGCCTCTTGACTTTTACTAACAGTCTCATCTAATTTTTGAATTGCTCCATTAATTCCCAACAAATTTACATACGTATTTTTATCAACATCATCCTGATTTTCAAGGTTAGGAGCATCTTTAATATCATCAAATATTTGAAATGCTAGCCCAAAATTCCAAGCAAACGCAGATAAACATTCCCGACTTGCTTTATCAGCATCAGCAATGATCGCCCCTGCTATAACACAATAATGAAACAGCTCACCGGTTTTGTTTCTATGTAAATGCATTAATTCATCCAGATTCAAATGTTGGTTATCTGAACTAACATCTACAGTTTGACCAGCTACCATTCCATCTGGACCAGCAGCATGGGACAATAACTGAATCAATTGAACTCTTTTTACAGCTGACAAATCAGCTCTTGAAAGCCAGTTAAACGCTAACGTCAACAATCCGTCTCCAGCTAAAGTTGCAATATCAGCGCCAAATTTTTTGTGATTGGAGAGTTGACCACGACGATAATCATCATTGTCCATGGCTGGTAGATCATCATGAATTAAAGAATAGGTATGAACTAACTCAACCGCAGAACTGGTTTTAATGGTGGACTCGTCAACTTCGTAATTCAAAGTTTTTAGGGTGGCTAACGTCAATAATGGTCGTAATCGTTTTCCACCAGCCATCAAAGAATATTTCATGGCATCTACAATTAATTTTATCGAGCTCGACTTATCAATGTTTGTTTCTAAAGTTTGATCGATTTTCGGAATATATTTATCTTTAAATTCTGAAAGAGTTTGTTTATTGGGTGTCATCACCGTCTCCACCTTGTTGATCACGATCAAATGGGATTTCATTATCACTGTCATCCATCATTTTAGTAAGCGTTTTTTGTGCATTTGAAAGTGTCTTTTGCATTTCGTTACTTAACTCAACTCCATCTTTAAATTCTGAAAGGGCTTTTTCTAAAGGTACGTCCCCCTGTTCAAGTTGATTAACAATTTCTTCTAATTTATCCATATTTTCTTCAAAAGTTGGTTTTTTATCTGCCATTATTTACAGTCTCCTTTAAGTCCAACATGATCAACGGTTGCACTAGCGCTTCCATCACTGAACTGAATACGAATGTGTTCATCCCTTTTTAAATCCTTAGCCGACTTAACTAATTTATCATGATCGTTTGTAACCATCCCATATCCAGAACTCATTAAACGTAGTGGGCTTAGATGATCGAGTGCACTGACGTTTGAATTTAACTGATTCCGTTTTGTTTTCAAAATCACTTGAACGGACTTTTTCATCGATTCAAGATAATAATTAACCTGTTTTTGGTTTGCATTGATGCTATGAACCGGTGAGTTTAATTTTAGTTGTTCTAAATAAGCTTGAAGTTGATTATGGTAATGATTTAGTAAATCTTTCATGTTAGTACCCAGTTTGGTATTTAAAGTATCTAATTGCTGGACATAGGATTCATAAAGACGTTCGGGCTGGTTAAAAACGTAAGAATTCATTACTTTATCGTATTGTGACCTCGAACGGGCCAAAATGTTATCCATGGCATTATAAATCCTAGTCTGTTTAGTCTTTAAATCAAGAATTACATCACTAAGCACAGGAACTGCCAACTCCGCAGCTGCGGTCGGGGTTGCTGCCCGTTTGTCAGAAACTAAATCAGCAATCGTTGTATCAGTTTCATGTCCAACTGATGAAATCACTGGAATTTTACTATTATAAATAGCTCTTGCGACAATTTCTTCATTAAATGGCCATAAATCTTCAATAGAACCACCACCACGACCAATAATAAGAGTATCGAAGCCGCCAATTTCGTTGACTCGGTTAATTTGATGAGCGATCTCACTCGCTGCATTCTCACCCTGAACAGCTGCTGGAAACAAAACAATTTGAGCAATCGGGAATCTCCGTCTAACGGTGGTGATGATGTCCTTAATAACTGCACCACTTTGAGACGTGACTACGGCAATTCTCTTAGGATACATTGGAAGAGGTTTTTTATGAATTTCCTCAAACAAGCCCTCTTTGGCAAGTTTATTTTTTAACTGTTCGTAGGCTTCATAAAGTTGACCCACTCCATCCGGTTCCATGTGATCAATATAAAACTGATACATTCCGGTTTTTTCATACACGGAAACATGTCCAGTAACAAGGACTTTCATTCCCTCTTCTGGCATGAATTTAACCTTAGAGAAGGCCGATTTAAACATGGTAACGTTAATTTTTGAGTTGTCATCCTTTAAACTAAAATATTGATGAGTTGGTCGCAAGCGAAAGTTGGAGATTTCACCGGTAAGGTAAACTCGTCCTAGGTATGGGTCAACGTCAAATTTCTTTTTGATATACTGCGTCAAAGCTGATACAGTTAAATATTTACTTGCCACTCTTTTTGCTCCATTCACACATATCAACCGTTTGTTGCATCAAGGTTGCGATTGTCATTGGTCCTACGCCACCCGGCACCGGAGTGATATATTCGATATTGTCACTTTTTGATTTGTATTCGACGTCGCCAGCCAATTTACCATTCTCATCCATATTTTGACCAACATCAATAACAACGGCACCTGGTTTAAAATCATCATCATTTAATATGGCATACTTGCCGACCGCTGAAATAACTACATCAGCTTGCTTCGTGTACTTTGAAACATCATCAGTGTGACTATGAACGTCAATCACAGTTGCATCGGCGTTAAGCATCAAAGCTAACATTGGCTTTCCAACAATTGAACTACGGCCAACAATCACAACGTTTTTACCATCTAAGTCAATATGGTACTCCGATAGTAAAGTCATAATGCCCTTCGGAGTACATGCAACCGGGTAATTCTCCTTAAGATTAAGAAATAACTTACCGACATTAACGGGATGAAAACCATCCACATCTTTTGTAGGATCAATTGCCTCAATCACTTTGTCTTCGTTAATATGATCAGGAAGTGGCGATTGAACTAAGATTCCATTGATTTCAGGGTTCTCATTCAAACTTCTCACAATTTGGATCAATTCGTCTTGCGTGGTTGATTCAGGTAAAGCTTTCTTAATGGAATAGATGCCTAACTCTGTTGCCTTTTTTTCTTTGCTTCGAACATATCTTTGACTTGCCTGGTCATTTCCAACGATTACTACCGCTAATCCTGGAGTAATTCCAGCTTGTTTTAGTTTAAAAACTCGCTTTTTTGTTTTTAAGTTCAGGTCTTTTGCAACCTTTCTGCCATCAATTATGCTAACCACGAAAACATCTCCCGATACATTATTATTAGTACAATTTTAGCATATTATTTTTGTTCTAGCTAAATGTAAAAAAATAAGAACCCATCACGGGTTCTTATTTTTCAATCGCACTATCTAAAACGCCATTAATAAAGTTTCGTGACTTATCATCACAAAACTTTTTAGCTAATTCTAAAGCTTCATTAATGGCAACCTTATTTGGCGTTGCTTCTTCATACTTAATTTCATACAGCGCAATTCTTAAGATAATTAGGTCAGCTTTACTAATTCGATCAATCGACCATTTATTCGCTAAGTGATCCGTAATGATCTTATCAAGTTCACTCTTATGCTCTCTTACCCCATTAACGATTTCCAAGTAATATTCTGGTGCCCTTACATCTTCATTAGTAAGATAATCAAAAAATTCACTTGGTTCAACAGCATCATTACTTTCCATCGCAAATAAGGTTTGAAAAGCTAACTCTCTAATTTGATGTCGACTTATTTTCACTTTTTATCCTCATTATCGAATAATTTATCAGTATCAACTTTACCAGTACTCTTTGGAGGAATCATTCCTTCAACGTGAACATTTACGGAACCGATACGAAGGTCAGTCATAAACAACAACTGTTGTTTTACTTGATTTTGAATCTCTAAAGCAACTTTAGGAACCGAAACCCCGTAATTTAGGTATACAAAAATATCAACATTCAATTTGCCATTCTCAATTGCTAATCTGATGCCCTTACCGCGCTCTTTTCTTCCAAATAATTCGTTAACACTGGAAGAAAAACTACCACGCATCCGGTTAACTCCTTCAACTTGCACGGCCGCAATTCCAGCAATGACCTCAATCACACGAGGTGCAATTTTAATCGACCCTAGGTCTGATTTCTTATTGTCGAGTGTAATGAAACTTTCGTCTGCTGCCATAATATAACCCCCAATTGGCTAAACAATCAGATCCTTCTGACCATTATGCCCGAGAAATGTAAGTACCGTCATCAGTATTGATCACTAACTTATCACCCTTATTTACAAAGAATGGAACTTGAAGCGTTAAACCAGTGGTCATAGTAGCAGGTTTTGATCCACCAGAAGCAGTATCACCCTTAATTCCAGGTTCAGTATCCGCTACTTCAAGTGTGACCGTCTTAGGCACTTCAACTCCCAGAGTTTCACCGCCATACTGAATAACTTGAACTTCCATATTCTCTTGTAAGTAGTTCATTTCTTCTTTAACTTGCTCTCTTGGAATCGTTAGTTGTTCATAATTATCCATGTCCATAAAGACAAGGCCACTACCATCATCGTAGAGGTATTGCATCTTTTTGGTTTCAATGTTAGCTTTTTCAACTTTAGCACTAGCTCTGAAAGTCTTTTCCTGAACGGCTCCCGTCCTTAAATTCTTTAACTTAGTACGAACAAATGCTCCACCCTTACCGGGCTTTACGTGTTGAAAACTAACAATCTTCCAGATGTTATTGTCAGCTTGAATGGTCATACCATTTTTTACTTTTACAATTGAAATTGACATTTTCATGCCTCCCACATATTTATGTTCCTATCATATCAATATCGATCACGTAAAAGCAAGTTACGATATTGATAAAAAAAGAGACCCCTGCATTAACGCTAGGCCTCTTTGGATTTACTTAGTTGCTACTTCTGCTTCAGGGTAAACAGAAACTTGACGTTTGTCACGACCTAAACGTTCGAAACGAACAATCCCATCAACTAAAGCAAATAATGTGTCATCTCCACCACGTTTAACGTTCTTACCTGGATAGATATGAGTTCCACGTTGACGGTATAAAATTGTACCAGTTGTTACTGATGAGCCATCAGCAGCTTTAGTCCCTAAACGACGTCCAGCTGAGTCACGACCGTTAGATGATGAACCACCGGTTTTATGGTGAGAGAAAAATTGTAGATTCATTTTTAACATGCGTTTACACCTCCAAATTAAAAGTGTTATTTTACTTCAACGTAATTCGAATACTGTTTTGAAATATCCATAAGTCCATTCATAAAGCTTTTAAGTAACGTTTGGACCTTAACATCATTCAAATGTTCAACCGGAATCTTAACTTGGAGATATCCTCCATTTTTTTCATCCTGTTCTACATATGGATCAATGTCACAAACGGTAATTAACCCGTTCACAGAAGAAATTGCTAACGCTGATACTGCTGCACAGACGATATCATGCCCATACTCACCAGAATCAGCGTGGCCAGTCACTTTAAATCCAGTTATTAAATTATGATTTAAATCAAATGTAGCTTTAATCATACGACTTAAGCGTTAATCTTGTTGATAGTAACCTTAGTATAAGGTTGTCTATGACCCTTCTTTGATTGAGCACCCTTTTTAGGTTTGTATCTAAAGATACGGATCTTCTTACCCTTACCTTGCTTATCAACTTTTCCTTCGACTGAAGCACCATCGACTAATGGTGAACCAACCTTAGGGGTTTTGCCACTAACAAAGACAACATCATCAAAAGTAACCTTGTCACCTTCGTTAGCATCAAGTTTTTCAACAAAGATGGCTTCACCTTCAGAAACTTTGTATTGCTTGCCACCTGTTTCAATAATTGCGTACATGTAGTGCACCTCCTTATAATTTGCTTAGACTCGCCAGTATTAAGTGCCCACTGGGCTTTAAAACTCAAACTGAGCGGTTGTAGCTGTGGAAGTCCACAATTACAACATCATAAGTATATAAAAATTAATGTTATAAGTCAAATAAAAAAAGGACACGCCAGATATTAAGCGTGTGCCCTTTTTTCGAGATGTCGCAGGAGCGATTCGAACGCTCGACCTACGGTTTAGAAGACCGTTGCTCTATCCAGCTGAGCTACTGCGACATAAACTCAAACAACAAGAATAATTATATTGAATATCGAACTATAAGTCAATGGTTTTTAGTACATTGCTTGATTTAATGATCATTTAAAACCAGCTTTAAATCATCTTGCAGTAGACTATTAAATCTATCGATGATTGTATCTGGGCTAAAGCCTAAATCAACAATGCCGAACTTTAAGAATAAAGTCCAAGCGTGCTTATATCCAATCTTGCTTTTCTCATAATAACTTTTTAGTAACATATTCAGCATCGACAAATACAAAGAATTAAGGTCGTCAGTCTTTTTCATTCCTGATAACTTATTTAACATCTCATCATCCACAGTAATCACATCCACCCAACTTTGTAGGTTAGCAATTAGCAAAAAATCCCTGAAAGTCCTAATGTAACTTTCGAGCTGGTTGTCACGATTATTCTCAGAACTAGTGATGTCCGTTTTAAGCATCCCAGAATTTTTAGCCAATTCAGAAAAGTGAATGTCTAAAGAAACATAAGAACTTGAAACATGAGTTCCAGGTTTCCAAATTGTTTGATTCTTAGCATCTAACTGCCGATATAAGTTGACTGTGTCCGAAACCATTTTGTTAATATCCATTATTGTTTTGCCACTCCTTAATTTGTTGTTTAATTTGAGTAATTTCTTCGGGATGTTGAACTAAATCATACCAAGTAACGTCCATCTTGTTTCTAAACCACGTTAGTTGTCTCTTAGCGTAGTGTCTTGAGTCTTGCTTAACATCTTCTACTACTCGATCCAAACTTTCGTTACCCTTGAAATATGGGATGAATTCGCGATACCCAATTCCCTTACTAGCAGGAATTTTACTCCCCCCATTTTCAAAAAGCCATTTATTTTCTTTAATTAACCCGTTTTCCATCATCTGGTCTACTCGTTGATTAATCCGCTGGTATAGGACATCACGACGCGTATTAAGTCCCACAATCAATTCATCATACTGCTGTCCCTGATTATCCTGCTTGGAAATTGGTTTTCCACTAACAAGGTATACTTCGAGAGCCCGTAAAATGCGTCGTGTGTTTTGCATAGGTGTCTTTGATGCCGTTACGGGATCAACCTGATTTAATTTATCCCACATTTTCATTGGACCAAATTCGTTAAGTTCATTAATCAATGTTGCTCTAATTTCAGGATCATTCTTACTTCCTAAATTTAATCCCCTTAAGAGTGAATTAAGATAAAATCCAGTGCCACCAACAATAATTGGAAGATGCCCTCGATTCGTAATTTCCTTAATTAATTTTTCAGCAGCTTCAACAAAATCAACCACCGAATATTGTTCGTCAACATCAATGATGTTTATTAAATAATGAGGAATTCCCTGTTGCTCCGTTCGAGAAATCTTGGCAGTCCCAATATCTAGATGACGGTAAACCTGCATTGAGTCGCCAGAAATAATTTCTCCATTAAACTGTTTTGCAATTTTAATTGATAAGTCCGTTTTTCCAACAGCCGTTGGACCAACAATCGCTAATAATTTGTTCATAAATTCACCTAATTAATGATGTTCTATACTGGATATATTAGCGCAAATAACGCATAATAGACAAGTAGATAATAAAAAAGGAGGCAATGACTATGAGTAAATTTACACAAGGATTTACTACGGGAGTTGCAGCATGTATTGGAATCGCTGCAGGAGTTTGGCTTTCATTCAAGAAAACGGTGGTTCAACCAATGGAGGAACAAGAGTCCAAAATTAATGAAAACCGTAAAAGAGCAAACAGAAAAAGTCATTCAGCTCATTTAAGTTAATTATTAATAATAAAAAGAGAACTCGATCGAGTTCTCTTTTTATTTAGCCCTTTTTAATTTTGCCATCCCATCGCTGGTAACCCTCGTTAAGAATTGAAATATTTTTAAAACCCTTTTTATGAAGGAATTTGGCAACTTTCATACTCAAAGTCTTATTCTGATCGTACAAATAAACTGGTAGATCTGGTCTCAGTTCTTGATAAAAACTTCGAAAAGTTGAATATGGCATGTTTCTTGAACCAAGAATATGACCATCATTAAAAGCTTTACTTTCACGTAAGTCAATAACTTGCGATTTGCGAATCCCACTTTGAAATTCATCTTCATTTAAAAACTTACAATAACGTTTGGCCATTAAAATAGTAAATTCATGGTATAACCACCAAATTAACAGAACCACTCCTAGAGTGATCAGAAAATAAAGAACTGAAACTATCACACTACTCAATTAAAATCTCTCCAATACTTTTATCTAAATTGTAATGCTAACGAAGCTGCACCAATTACCCCAGCATCATTACCCAACTGAGCTAATTTAACTTTAGTTGAATCTCTAATTGATGGAAAGGCATTTTCCTGGAAATATCTAGTAGTTGGTTGAAGCAAAGTGTTTCCAGCATTAGAAACTCCACCACCAATAATGATACTTGCTGGGTTCAAAGTATTTCCAATATCAGATAAGGCTAGTCCAAGGTAAAAACAAATCTTATCCACAACCTGATTAGCAAAGATGTCGCCATTATCTGCTAGGTAAAAAACCATTTTTGAAGTGATTTTTTCATCAGTATTTTCGAGATCCTTTAACCGTGAATGTCCCTTAAAATCTTTAGACATATCCTTAGCTACGTGAACAATTCCAGTTGCTGAAGCGTACTGTTCTAAGCAACCTCTTTTGCCACAGGTACAAAGGTAACCATTTGGTTGAACAGCAATGTGTCCAACTTCACCTGCTCCACCATTAACACCATGAAGGAGTTTACCGTTAGCAATTACTCCACCACCAACTCCAGTTCCTAACGTAACAAAGACTACGTCGTCTTCAGTACTACCTGCACCCTTCCAGTATTCACCTAAGGAAGCCACATTGGCATCATTGTCTAATTGAAATGGTAATCCAACCCCATTCTGAATCAATTCTCGAACTGGTTGTTCATCCTTCCAGTTAAGGTTAAAAGCTTCGGAAACTGTCCCCTTTTCACGGTTTACAGTTCCTGGTGTTCCCATTCCAATTCCAACAAAATCATTAATGGTTTTGTCAGAATCCTCGATATGTTTGTTGATTGACTTAACAATGTTCTCAACGATGTGAGCGCCCTTATCACTAGTATCAGTGAGTACTCTCCATTTATCAAGAACCTCACCATTTTCGTCCAAAAAAGCCATTTTAGTAGTGGTACCACCTAAGTCAATCCCAATCAAATTCTTTGCCATTCTATAGACCTCCCGTCTCATTTTTAGATTTTAAGTTTTTTTCTTCAATCCTGTGTTCACGTGTTAATACTAGTTTTGCGGATGTAAACTCTCGATCACTAACTACATGAGCATCATGAAGATGGTCGAGTTCTAAGGCCATTACTTCAATATCCCAAAGTCGTTTACCGACATATACATATATTCCAAATTTTTTTAACAGTTGTTGAACATCATATAGAGTTGTCATTTTAATCATCATCCTAAATTAACTATGTACAACGTGTCAACGAACAGAACCTAAATAGTACATTATTATTATACCAATAATTAAAGCGGTTGCATAAAATAATCTCATAATTTTATCTAAATTGATATTGTGCTTTAATCCTACAACAAAACTAATCAGGTAACCACCAATGAATCCGCCAATATGACCAAAAATATCAATACCAGGCGTAAAGATATCAAATACAAGGTTAATTACTACAAAAAGAATAAACGTCTTTGCAGTACTTCTGACAAATGAATCACCACGATACTGAAAAGCAATCATCAAAAAGGCACCGAATAATCCAAAAATAGCGGTACTGGATCCTGCTGAAATTCCACTTCCAAACGCGAAGCTCATTAAATTTCCACAAAATCCTGCAACCATAAAAATGACAAAATATCTTAAATGACCAACGATTGGTTCAATTAATTTTCCCAAATAATATAAGGTGATTCCATTAATTAAAATATGTTGAAAACCAATATGAACAAAAATGGGAGTAATTAGACGCCACCACTGACCATCTTTTACTAAGGGGTTATATTGTGCACCAAACTTTAGTAGATTAACGGTATTCTCTGAGCCACCACTTAAAGTCATCATTAAATATACAACTACCATGATGAACAGTAATAAGTACGTTACCCAGGGATAATTATTGACTCTTTTAAGTTTTTGTTTGATCATCTTAAATCCTCTAAAAAATAATCCGATCCAATCTAACGTCAAATGGATCTGGCTTCCAATTTAACTCAGAAACGATTTGTGCTTTTTGGGCCAGTGAAACCTTATAGCCGTCAAATCGAGATAAATAACGATCATAAAATCCCGCACCATAACCAATTCTCTGATTACTATCAGGATTAAAAGCAACTCCTGGAACCACTATCAAATCAATCAAATTACTGATGATCGTCTTTCCATTAACGGGCTCCCAGATCCCAAACTTAGTCTTTTGAAACTTTAAAGTATGGCTAAGCTCAACAAACTCCATCTGATGCTTAGGAAGTGTATGAGGAACCACCACCTTTTTCCCATCATTTAAAGCCGCAAAAATTATGGGAGCTGTAGGAATCTCAATGGCGGTATTCATGGTTGTGGCAACCACCTTGGCGTTCTGCCATTCTTGAAGGTCAAAGAGCGCTTCATACAACCCATAAAAGAATTGATCCGATGGCTTAGCATTTTTCATTCTTTTTAAAACCAATTCTCTAACTTTATTTTTATTCATTTACATCACCCATTAATTTTATAATAAAAAAGATTTTGGGTAAAAACCCAAAATCTTATTTTGTTTCGCGATGTAAAGTAACTTTTCTATCACGTGGGCAATACTTTTCTAATTCTAAGCGATCGGGATTATTTCTACGACTCTTAGTTGATAAGTAATTGCGTTCGTGGCATTCAGTACATTCCAAAGTGATATGAACACGCATGTCAAATACCTCCAAACATATTCGTTTTTTATAACTAATTCAACAATCATAATACTAACATCTTTAGCACTATATATCCAGTCTCATTTAAAGAACGTTAAGTAATTTTACTTAACAGTATTTTATGGCTTATTCTGAACATCATCCCAGTATGCTTGATAAATTTGTTTAGCAAGATTCAAATTATTACTTTCAGCGTCAACCGGGAGATTAGGAATGGCTAATGCAACCACTACCTGTGGATCCTTTGATGGTGCATAGGAAGCCAAACTCAGAGTAACAGTTGGTTTTCCATTGTAAAATGTTTGGGCAGTACCCGTCTTAGCAGATACTTCGGGAGATAGGCTTGACAAATCTCCACCGGTTTTATATTTATTGGTACCATGAACTACTTGATACAATCCCTGGGTAACAACGTTTCGTTCTTGTTGTGTCATTGGAATTTCATTTAACACCGTTGGCATCGTCGTATTCTGAACAGCTCCAAGTTGTCCGTTCTTGGTATTGGTTGATCTTACATTTTGAACCACATGTGGCTTCAAACGATATCCGCCATTAGCAATGGTGGACATGTATTGGGCTAATTGAATCGTAGTGTACGAATCATAGTTACCAAATGATTCATCCAAAGATTTCCCAATATTAGCAAACGTTGATGGTCCTTGAATGCCAGCAGTTTCACCCGGTAGATCAATCCCAGTCTTAACACCTAAACCAAATTGATTGAAGTAGTTTCGTTCGATGTTAAAAATGTTGGGACTCATGTTAAGTGATCCTCCCGCTTTATACCTGAAGCCCCCTTCTTTCATAGCAAGTTGCATCATGTAAGAGTTAGAGGAAACCTCTAGAGCACCCTGGGCGTTAACCGGCATATTGGCCTCACCATTTTTGTTAAACCAAGAACTCTTTTTAGCTCCACCAATATCAATTGGCATATCTTCCATTGTACTGTTATTCGGTGTAATAACCTTATCCATTAGGGCACCTGAAACCATCGCACCTTTAACAACCGATCCCATTACAATGGCACTGTTGATGGTTCCTAATTCGTTTGGTGTCACTTTACCAGTCTTAGGATCACGGTTAACACCAGCCATTCCAATTACCGCACCGGTCTTTGGGTTCATAACAACGGCATAAGCTCCCGTTGAATCACCAACGCCCCCAGACTCTGCACCTTTAACTAAATCTTGGAGTTTATTTTGAAACTTAGAGTTAATGGACAACTGAAGATTCTGGCCCCGTTGGCCTGGATACTTCTTAACTTCTTTAACAATCTTGTTATCCCCTCCAACTTTAACCTCGGTCTGAGACTTAGAGCCACGTAAAATTGGTTCATATTGTTGTTCCAAATTACTTTGTCCAACTGAATCATTTCTTGAATACCCTTCAGCTAAAAGTTCATTAACCCGATCAGAAGGTAACCCAGTTTTACTAGATGAAACATTTCCAACAATACTTTGAATCTCGTTTCCAGATGGATAATCACGAGACCAACTTGTTCCAACCTGAACTCCAGGCATTTCAGAAGCATGTTCACCAACTTCAGCAATTTCTTTGTTACTTACACCATCCGTTTTAATGTTGGTAGTTGATAATTGATAAGCCCCACTCATTTCCGTAAAAATAGCAGCTGCGTTCTTCATTCGAGGAGTAACCTTTACAATTTTCCCATTCTGGATCATATCTAAAGCTTTATTGTAGGCTGCTTGTGGCGCTAACTTTGTTCCATTAGGAACTTCCTTAGTAGCGTTTGTAAGGTTAGTCTTATCGGCCAAGTAATATTCACCAATCTGCTTTTTAGTAAGCCCTTTAGTTGGGAGGGTGATGTAACTCCCAAGTTTATTGGCATCATTATAAATCTCCTGAGGCATTACGCTTAATCCTTTAGTATAGGTGATGGCCCGATGAGTTTTGTTACCAACTAAAACTTTCCCGGTTGAGTCATAGATCATCCCCCGCGGAACATTACCATACTTAACTGAATTATCGCTCTGATTAACATCAGATTTATAAACTGATCCTTGAAAAATCTGCATGTATGCTAGTCGAAATACTAAAACTGCAAACAATATTCCAACAATTGCGAAGATAAAATTCAGTCGAAATGGAATTTTGGAATTACCGTTTCGCCGGCTCGAATCCCGACTCCTTCTTCTAAATAACCGATCAAAAAAGTTTCTCACGATGCTAACGCTCCTTAACTAATTAATAACTCGAATTCATCACTTATGGCGCTTTTCTTAATTTATATATGATACTCTATTTATTAGAAAAACGACAAACCTAATCTTATTATAATTCATTACTTTATAAATTAATGAGGTAATTAAATGTTTAACCAAAAAATAAAAAAGAGCCTATCTAAAAACTTCGCATTAATCCTAAGCTTTTTAATACCACTAGTTATTATGGCATTATACGCAGCATATCGCAATATGGCACCCTTCGGAAATAATACGATTCTAACGGTTGATTTAGGACAACAGTACATTGATTTTTTTGCATATTTTAGAAGAGCCATCTTGCACCATCCTTCATCAATTCTTTATTCGTTTTCTAACGGACTAGGGAATGAAATGATCGGGACTTGGGCTTACTATCTAATGAGTCCATTAAACCTTATCTTACTCTTTTTTAATAATGCATCCCTCCCATCAGGGATTCTCATCCTATTACTTTTAAAGATTGGCTTATCTGGTTTGACCTTTACCATTCTAGTTCGCAAACTTCATCTTACTAATTCTTCACTCATACTGTCATCATTTGCAACTGCATATGCATTAAATGGTTGGATGATTGCAAATAACCTAAATATCATTTGGCTCGATGCCATGATTTTACTTCCTTTAATTTTGCTTGGTTTAGTTAAACTCTTAAAAAACAACCAAAAACTACTTTTCATTACATCATATACCGCTATGTTGATCATTAACTATTATATGGCATACATGATTACGATTTTTATCGTAGCACTAACTATCTACTATTTAGCCATCAATGTTTCAAATATCAAAGATATGTTTGTTGGATTTTTGCGACTAGTCGCAAATGGATTAATTTCGGTGGGATTAGCTGCTTTCATTCTTCTGCCAACCATTTATTCACTGATTAACTCCAAGGGCCAGGGATTTTCTGATAAATTGAACTTTAAATTTGAATATCCAATGCTTGACTTAGTAACTAAATTTGCTCCTGGGACCTTTAATTTTGACCAAATGCCCAAGGGCTTACCAAACCTTTTTATTTCAGAAACGATTTTGGTACTATTTTTGTTCTTTTTTGTTAATAAAACCTTCTCCAAAAAAACTCGAATTTTCACTTTGGTAATGACCATCTTTTTACTGTTGTCAACGTGTTTTCAGCCACTCGACTTATTTTGGCATGCATTTCAGTTTCCAATCTGGTACCCCTACCGTTTTTCGTTTGTAATATGTTTTTGGTTCATCATGGTCGCGCTAGTTAGCTTATCTCACATTCAGGCAATTAGTTTTAAGCAAATTGGAACGTGGCTCATAATTTTATTGCTTGCACTAATGGTCGCTTATACCACCATTAGAATGCCTCAATATAACTATCTTAAATGGTTCACAATTGTGATTGAGGGACTTATGATTTTAGCCGCCATCATCGTTTTATTAACCCACTTCCGGAATGAAAAATGGTTTAATTTGGGTGTTTTTTCACTAATTGTCTTTGGCATTACCATTAATCTTATTCTCTCTTTAAACAACATCTCATACTTAAGTAACTCTGAATACCGTGGTTACGTAAATAAATTAGATCATGTCACAACTTACCTGAAACATCATTCTTTAGATGGCCCATATCGAATCAGCAAGGACTTTTCCCGAACTAAAAACGACCCCTTTAACTTTAATTTTTATGGTGCTTCCTTATTTTCATCCGTCATGAATCCTAAAATGTCTGATCTAGTTGGAAAAATTGGTCAGCCAAATGGCGATGGCGTAATCGAATATTCCAGTGGAACCATGGTTTCAGATGCACTGCTCTCAATGAAATACCATCTGGCTCGTCCCTACACAGCTCCAGTTGACGTTCCAGGTATTAGAGAATTCCCAGAACGATATGACCAAAACTCATACAAAAACATGGGATCATCTGAGGGATTTTCAGTATACGAAAATCAGTATGCGTTACCAATGATGTTTAGAGCCAGTGACCAATCAATCCACAAAAATGCTGCCAGTCCAGATCCCATTCAATACCAAACACAGCTATGGTCAAATCTAACGGGGGACAACCAAGTCCAAAGCCACCTCTTTTCGAGCATTAACTTCAATCACGTTAGATATAACAACGTAACCAAACACAATCAACTTACTGGCACCATCTTCAACAAAGTCAACGTCTTACAGCCGGCCTCTCTTGATCTCACGTTTAAGCCAAAAACTAATGACTCTTACTATTTGACGATGGGAACAGCGTTAAATAACGGTAATTGTGATTTGTCAGTTGATGGTAACCAACTGTCACTTAGTCCTGAATCTAATTCGATTAAGGTCATTAACATTGCCAATAACGCAAAAAACAAAAAGATTAAAGTAAAAATCAGCTTGAAAAAGTCATCACTTTGGTTAGAAAACTTTACTTTATACCAGCTAAATAATTCTTTATTTAAGCAAACCGATCGAAAACTTCGATCGGGAACCAAAAAAATATCCAGCCCAAACGCACGAACGGTAAAGGCTGATATAAAGACAAACGGTTCTAATTCAGTAATTGCTTCAAGTATCCCGTACTCGAAAGGCTGGAGTGCCCAAATAAACGGAAAGAAACATTCAATCACGAAATGGGATCATTACTTCATTGCACTTAAAACTGGAAAAGGAATGAAGCACATTCAGCTTTCATATTGGCCACCATTCTTAAATATGGGAATAATCATTAGTGCTTTGACACTTCTCACCTTAATTTTAAGAAGTTGGTTTAAAAAAAGATATAATAAATAGGGCAATCGTCACTTGAGACGATTGCCCTATTTTAAATTAAAATTATTATTTAACTGATAATATCTTGACATGCATTACGCCAGCAGGAATATCAATATCAACGTTTTCCCCTACTTTATGGCCAAGCAAAGCCTGTGCAATTGGAGAATCATTCGAGATTTTTCCACTCATCGGGTCAGCTTCAGCAGCTCCGACAATTGTAAATGTCTCTGGCTCTTCATCAGGTAGTTCCTTAAACTGAATTTCTTTTCCAACGGTCACTTCATCTTCGTCGGTCTCTTCTTTATCAACCACTTGAGCATATTGTAACATGTGCTCTACCGTAGCAATTCTGCTCTCTAACATACTTTGTTCGTTTTTGGCAGATTCGTATTCAGAGTTTTCAGATAAATCGCCGTAACTTCTAGCGACTTTGATTCGATCAACAATCTTTGGTCTTTGATTGACCTTTAAATCTTTTAATTCAGTTTCGAGCTTTTCTTTCCCCTCTTCAGTCATCGGGTACATTTCATCTTCAGCCATTCTTACACCTCACTATTTTATTCAAAATTAAAATACCATTTAAATTAAAGTTTGGCAACTTAATTATATTGTCGTATCAATTGCATTACTAATCGGATCGTCACCAACGTCATTTAAAATTGACTGAATTTTAGTAACTAGTAAGTCAATCGCTACTTGATTTTTGCCACCCTCAGGAATAATTATATCAGCATATCGTTTCGTGGGTTCAACAAATTGGAGATGCATGGGGCGAACGGTTGCTAAATATTGTTGAATTACCGAATCAAGCGTTCGACCACGTTCTTTGGTATCCCGCTCAATCCGCCTAATGACGCGAATATCAGCATCAGTATCTACATAAACTTTAATATCCATTAGGTCCCGGAGCCTTTTATCATCAAGGATTAAAATCCCCTCAACAATAATTACATCACGTGGTTCTTGAGTGACAGTTTCACCACTCCGGGTGAATTTGGAATAATCATAAACCGGTTTCTCAATTGATTCATAGTTTAACAGCTGCTTCAATTGCTTAACCATTAAATCAGTGTCAAAAGCAAGCGGATGATCGTAGTTAACCTGTCTTCTTTCGTCCATCGTCATATTGGATTGATCCTTATAGTAAGAATCTTGCTGCAAGATTGCAATTGAATGTCCCAGCAAACGATTCAAGATTGACCTACTTACCGTTGTTTTACCACTACTAGAGCCTCCGGTAACTCCAATAATTACGGGTCTTTTTTTGCTTTTCACTATTTTAATCCTCCACTATCGATCCATATGAGTTTTAATGTTATTTTGCTGTTCTTTTAAGGTTTTAGCGTAATAAATCTTTTTAGTTTTCGGATCGGCCAAGAAATATAAATATCCTTTAGACATATCAGTTGGATATAGCACAGCTTGGACTGAGCTTACCGAAGGGTTATCAAATGGTCCAGGACCAAACCCTTTATTAACATAAAGATTATATTTGGAATTAACCATTAAATCACGTTTTGAAAGTGTCTTTGAGTTTTTATGAAGTGCATACAAAACAGCCACATCCGATTGAAGTGGCATCTTTTTATCAATGCGATTTCTTAACACACCAGCCATCTTATTACGATCATTTTGACTTACACCTTCACGTTCAATCAAAGATGCTAACGTTAAAGTTTGCTGAACCGTCAGCTTTTGCTCTTTCATTCTTTGATAATATGGACCATACATTTGATTGCTTTTAGCGAGCATTAAACTGACCATCATCTTTAACGACGAATGTTTAGGGACGGGATATGTCGCTGGATAAAGGTATCCTTCAAAAAGATAACGGGTCCCCTTGGCATCTTTAGCGGACCCCAGTAATTCTGGATAATCCTTGGTCATTTCATCAAAGAAATTACGATTCTTCATCAGGGAAATAAATTCTGCCCTAGAAAAATCGGTATTTTTAGCCACAATATCCGCAATTTGGTCGATGTTAGCTCCTTCTGGAACGGTAACTTTACTATCAGTGCTTTGAATGGGTTCGAAACTTCCACCCTTTTGTAAACTCTTGGCAATCGTATCTAGGGACATTGACGGCTTTAATTGATAATATCCTGACTTAAAACTAGTGATGTTGTGTGATTTTACATAGTAATTAAATACCATCCCACTTTTAACTACTTCTGACTTCTGTAAGATTGCCCCAATCTTTTTGGTGGAAGCGCCTCTTGGAATGTTAACTTGAGTCACTTCATTATCATGAGGATCCAGTGGTTGAAGTGAAGTTTTAAAATAGTGATGTCCAAATAACGCAATTGCAATTACTAAAATTACAATAATTGCAATCACAGAATAAATAATTTTCTTCCCAAATGAACTAGTTTTAATTTTGGAAATAAAACCACCCAAATGCCTTTTTCTCTCACTCATTATGAATCCACCCTTATCTAATCTCAGCGCTTAATTCAGTGGTCAAACGTTTTTGTATTTTATCGACCGCTTTATCAACAGTCTCGTCTTTCAAAGTGGCGTTAGGATCTTCAAAAGTCAATGAATAGGCAATTGATTTTTTGCCTTCAGGCACATTTTGCCCCTGATATACGTCAAATACGGTAGCATTCTGTAAGTAGGCGCCACCTCTCCTAATAATTACATTATATATGTCCTCATTAGTAATGGTACGATCCACTAACATAGCAATATCACGATGAATAGCAGGGTACTGACCAACCTTTTGGTATTGTTGTCCAGACTTAGGAGCCACATTTAAATAATCAAGGTCAAGTTCAAAAACATAGGTTTCTTTAATCTTAAATTGTTTAGCGACTTCTGGATGAACTTCTCCCACAAAACCGATGATGTGATCATCTAGTTTAACAAGCGCTGTTCTACCTGGATGCATTTCGAGAATTTTATCAGTCGCAACATAAGTAACGTCACCCTTTAAGGAAAGACTTTCTAAGTATTTTTCAAGAATTCCCTTAATTTGATAAAAATCAACTGACTTAGCTTTATGGTCCCAGCTTGGAGCAACTAACGATCCAGAAATGGCACCAGCAATATGTTCCACTTCGTCTGGTCTTATCTGATCAGGAGTTTGCTTATAAAAAACACGACCTTGCTCATAAAGTGGCACATTAAGCACGTTTCGAGCCTGGTTATATGCCACATCATCCAATAATCCTGAAATTAAATTCATACGTAAAACGGCATGATCCTCTGTCATTGGCCACTGCAAATTAGTTTCATGACTACCATTTATCATAAACATCTTTGCCTTGGCTTTTGTAGTTAACGAATATGACATAGCATGCGTTAATCCAAGTCCCTCAAGTGTTTCTCTAGATTTTCGAATCATTAATTGCTTTGGTGTTAGTCCACCTTCAGTCGTTTGAGTGATTGGTAATGTTGACGGAATATTGTCATATCCATAGATTCTGGCAACCTCTTCAATTAAGTCAGCATCAATTTGAATGTCCCAGCATCTAGTAGGAACCGTGACCGTCAGATCGTCTCCAGATGCCTCAACTGAGAAACCTAGACGTTTAAAGATTGAAATGATTTCCTCGTCACTAAGATTAGTCCCAAGAACGTGATTAATGTGAGAAGTTGAAATTGAAATCACTCGTGGCTTAACCTCAACATCACTCCCACTAACAACCCCTTGTTGAGATTGACCAAGAGCTAAATCTTGGGTCATTCCCGAAGCATACTCAAGTGCTTGTTCAACGTTTCCATGGTCAATTCCCCGTTCAAAGCGTTGTGAGGCATCCGTGTGTAAGAGCTGTTTTTGTGCCATCTTCCTGGTTTTAACCGGATCAAAAACTCCTGCCTCCAATAAAATATTTTTAGTGTCAGAAGTAACTTCCGAATTTTTTCCACCCATTAGTCCTGCTAAAGCAATTGGCTGGTCAGCCGCAACAACAACATCCGTGTCGGTTAATTTACGGTCATTGCCATCTAGAGTCGTAATTGACTCACCATCTTTAGCATTTCTAACCTCAACCTTATTAGTTTTTAATTTGTCAAGATCATAGGCATGCATTGGCTGTCCAACCTTAGTCATAACAAAATTAGTAATATCAACGACATTATTGATTGGTTTAATGCCCGAATTCCATAATTTAATTTGAAGCCAAAGTGGACTAGGCTTCACGTTTACGCCCTTAACAACTTTAAGCTTATAAATTGGCGCTAAATTAGTATCAGCCTTTGCTGAAACAAATTTCTCGCTGTCGTGCGTTCCAGTTGGAGCACTAGCATGTTCGATGAAGTCAACCGACTCATTAAATACCGCCCCCAAATCATAAGCAGTTCCACGAACACTTAACATGTCTCCACGATTAGGAGTGACGTCCAAATCAATTAACGATTCATTCATTCCCAAATAGTTATAAACCTCGTCACCAATTCGGGCATTATCTGGTAAGAAATAGATTCCGTCTTTCCATTCATCAGGTACCAATGACTTATCAAACCCGATCTCATCTAAGGCACAGAGCATACCGTTTGATTCAACTCCACGCATCTTGGACTTCTTAATTTTAACGTTATTGGCAATTCGCGCTCCAGATAAAGCAACAATAACCTTTTTGCCTACCTGAACGTTTGGCGCACCACAAACAATCTGAATCGGTTCTTGTTCGCCGACATCGATCTGCGTAATGTGAAGGTGATCTGCATCGGGGTGATCCTTAATGGACAAGATTTTTCCAACCACGATTTTCTTTAATCCATCACTCCGCTTAAAAACGGAGTCAACTTCAACTGACGTTTTTTCAATTTTGTTAGCTAGTTCTTTTGGAGAAAGCTTAATTTGAACGTAGTCTTTCAACCATTCATAAGATATCAGCAAATTTATTTCCTCCCTTAATCAAATTGTGACAAGAAACGTAGATCATTAAGATAAAAGTCTCGAATATCGTCTACTCCGTATTTCAGCATGGCAAATCGGTCGGGACCCACCCCAAAGGCAAATCCACCATATACACTACTGTCTACTCCAGCCATTTTTAAAACGTTAGGATGAACCATTCCTGCCCCAAGGACCTCAATCCAACCAGTATTTTTACATACATCGCAACCCCTTCCATTACAATTAAAACAGGTAATGTCTGCTTCAACTGATGGCTCGGTAAACGGAAAGTAACTTGGTCTGAGACGGACTTTAAATTTATCCCCAAACAATTTGTGTGTCATTACCTCAAGAGTTCCCTTTAAATCGGCCATCGTAATGTGCTTATCAATCACAATTCCCTCTACCTGATGAAATTGGTGAGAATGAGTTGGATCATCAGTATCACGTCTATAAACTACGCCCGGGGAAACCATCTTTAAGGGGCCTTTAGAAAAATCATGTTTTTGAAGTGCTCGTGCCTGCATCGGTGAGGTATGAGTTCTCATTAAAATATCCTTGGTAATATAAAAAGTATCCTGCATGTCTCTTGCGGGATGGTTCTTCGGCAGATTCATCATTTCAAAATTATAAACTTCCTCTTCTACTTCAGGACCCGAAAGAACCTGGTAGCCCATTCCAATAAAAATATCATCAATTTCATCAATAATTTGTTGGATAACATGAGGATGCCCCTTTGGAACCGAGTCACCTGGCAGGGTGACATCAATCTTTTCATCCTTTAACTTTTGGTTTAGAGCGACTTGATCTAATTCCAATCTTTTGGAATCAATCTTTTTTGAAAGTTCGTCTCTAACTTTATTCGCCAAGCTACCAATCTTCGGTCTTTCTTCGACTGGAAGTGATGATATTCCATGAAGGGCTTTAGTAATTGAGCCCTTTTTTCCTAAAAGTTTCACCTTTAAATCATTTAAAGCTTTACTATCACTAATAGCCTCAATATCCTGCAACCCACTGGATTTAATTTGTTCTAAATCTTCTTTTAAAGCCATACTAACCTCCAATTCCATAAAAAAAGCTCCATCCCAAAAAAGGGACGAAGCATCGCGTTACCACCCAAATTCACACCAAAGTGCGCACTTATAATGATGAATAACGACATCGACCGAACATTTTAATATTCAATGCTAACATCAAAAAGCGAATTCAACCGTAACGTCCAATTTCAGCTAACATGAACTCTCTGTGTTCGTCGGTCTACTACTTCTTTTATCATTGTATTTAAATAAATATTATAGCAATTTTTATCACTGGTCAAGCATGATCAGGATCACACCACTTGTCAGACCATCCATGAACCGCCTTCATAATCGGACGAAGCTCTTCACCCTTAGAAGTTAACTGATAATAAACCACTCCAGAGTTCTTATCAGCTTGTCTTTTTACGATTCCCACTTTAGCCAACTCTTTTAAGCGTTCGGTCAATACACGATCACTACATTCCTCAACTTTATTGGCTAATTCGCGAAATCGAAGTGGTCCGGCTAATAAAAATGATTCAATGATTAAACCGTTCCATTTTTTCCCTAGAATTTGAAACGCCACTTGAAATTTAGGACACAAATGAATGATTTCTTTATCAGTTAAATCCATTCTCATATCCTCCTAACTTATCTTTTTAATAATCCTTTAACTTTTTTCTTCATCGGTGAGAAAAATTCATCAACTGCCGAATAATCATCAACAAGTGAAACAATCACACTTTCCATGTACTTGGGTCTTGCAAGGGTTAACCCCCACATATGTTTTAGAATAATATCTTGTTCCTTCGGAGTGATATCAGTGATCTTTTTGGCGTTTCTTAGGGCAACACGTGGATGAATATATGCATGTGAACCTAAATCAAACTTAGTAGTTCGCCAATCATAATAGAATAGATCATGCAATAATCCGCCACGGGCAGCCGCTCGATAATCTAAATTCATCTTTTTAGCAATTTTATAACTCTCATAAGACACTGCAATTGAATGCTTCAATCTAGTCGAATGGTGATGTTGGGTGTAATCACCTAATTTTTGAATTTGCGGACTTTCTAACAAATCAGAAATGATTGAAACATATTCAGGGTCATCTTTCCACGATTCTGTTTCCATACTACATTACTCCAATCCGTCTCTAAGTTAATTCTACCCAATTAGATAAGTTCCATTCAATCATAAGAACTCACTTTAAGAAACAATTTAATTTTTGATTCGAAACATGATAACAGCAGCCGCAATTGCTACATTTAAAGATTCAGCCTTCCCCTCAATGGGAATATACAAATTATCATCAGTTAATTTTAGTAAGCCAGAGCTCATTCCATTCCCCTCATTACCCATAATTAAAGCGAAATCATTTTTAGAAGGGACATCTCGATAGTTAATGGCACTGGAATTAAGCTCTGTCCCATATACCTTAATTTTTAGCTTCTTAAACATCTCAACGGCATGTTCTAGATTCATTTTAATAATCGGAAGATGAAACTGACTTCCCTGCATGGCACGTAAAACCTTCCCGTTATATTCACTAGAAGTTCCGTCACCAAAGATCACTCCAGAAAAACCTGCGGCATCCGCTGTCCTTACCATCGTTCCGATATTACCGGGATCTTGAACGTTATCAAGCAGAAGCCAAGCTCCGCTAACTTTAGCAACATCAATCTTTGGTTCTTCAATCTTACACACGGCAAAAATTCCTTGAGTTGTCGAAGTATCACTTAATTCAGTAGCAACTTCATCTGATATAACAATGATATTTTCACCAGAAAGGTCATCTCCATGAGCCAAATATTGATCTTCGGTTGCTAAGATGGTTACCAACTGATCTGCTTTAAGATAATTCATTGCCTCGGATACCAGATGCCAACTTTCAATTAAATATTCCCCGCTCTTTTTTCTTCCTTTACTGGTATGTAACTTTTTAATATCTTTAATGGTTTGGTTTTGTTTAGAATTAATTCTTTCCATTTATATTCCCCTTAAAATGAATTAGAATTGATATTGTTGTTCTTATAATATCACAGTTACGGTAAACGCTTTTAAGGAGAATCATTTTGTCAAACAATCAGTCAGTCAAAATAATCGTTTCAGGACTTGTCCAAGGCGTTGGATTTCGATATAGTACTAAAAAAATCGCAGATCAATATTCGATTACTGGAAGTGTCCAAAACATGCCCAACGGAACCGTTTTAATCATCGCAAATGGGACTAAATCGGAGTTAGACGATTTTATTCATTCAATTAAAACTGCACCTAATAGTTTTGCTAAGATCCAAAACATTAAAACACAGTCAATTAAACTTCCAAAAGTTCCAAATTCATTTTCAATTAAAATCTAACTTGAAATTGCTGAAATATTCTTATTAGGTTAGTATGTAACATGTTACTTAAAAGTTAGGAGTTAACTAAATGAAAAAAATTAAGAAACTAGGTTTATTCGGTTTTATTGCCATGGTTGGCATTTTTTTAACTGGATGTGTAAGAACCGATTCAAAGGGACGTCCCTTTGGATTCGTTTATCATTATTTAGCCGTTCCCGGGCAACACGTTATGGATTGGCTAGCACAATACGTTGGTGGCTATGGATGGGCTTTAATTGCAATTACCGTAATTGTTAGAACCTTGCTTTTACCAATGATGATTAGTCAGATGAAAAAATCTACTATTCAACAGGAAAAAATGAATTTGGTTAAACCACAAATGACCAAGATTCAACAACTCCTAAAAAAAGCAACGACCAAAGAACAGCAGGTTGCCTTAAATCAGCAGATGATGCAACTCTATAAAGACAACGGAATCAGTATGACAGGTGGGATTGGATGCTTGCCATTATTGATCCAGTTACCAGTGTTTGCTGCTCTGTATGCAGCTATTCGTTACTCACCTGAAGTTTCTCATACCGTCTTTATGGGAATTAAACTAGGTCAATCCAGCATCTTATTAGCCGTCTTGTCATTTCTGGCTTATGCACTTCAGGGATATCTTTCAACCGTTGGGATCCCTAAAGAACAGAAAAAACAAATGGCGATTATGATGTTAATTAGTCCGATCATGATTCTATTTGTTACCCTTTCATCACCAGCTGGATTAGGAATTTACTTCTTTATTGGTGGATTATTTGCCTGCGTTCAGACCTTTATCATCAATTTGTCCCGTCCACGAATTAGAAAACAAATTAATGAAAAAGCCAAAAAGAATCCTCCCAAAGTTGTCATTCCAAAGGAATTAGAAGAAGAGATTAAGACAGGAGCCGAACCAAGTTCAACAAACAGCTCCAAAAATACAGTTTCTAAATCCGGAGAATCCGAGACTGAGATTGAACACGAAAACAACCGAAAACGTAATGCGGGCAAACAACAGCATCATAATCATAACGAGTAAATAAAACCGACAATTAAATTGTCGGTTTTTTAATACAAAAAAGAACTTCAAAAACCCATGGTGTTTTTGAAGTTCTTTATTTTAAATTAACCCTTTTTGGCAACTACTTCTTTACCGTCATAGTAACCACAGTTAGGACATACAAAATGTGACTTACGTAGTTCGCCACAGTTAGGACATGGGCTCATGCCAGGAACTGATAAACTGTCATGCGAACGACGCATGTTTCTTCTTGCTTTAGAAGTTTTTCTCTTTGGTACAGCCATTATTCACAACCTCCTCTTAATTTGATTTCCACTAGTGAATTTTTAAGTCTTGTCATCGTCTGAAGGTTTGAAATCCTTTAATTTTGCAAGACGTGGATCAACATTTTTATCTTCTTCCACCTGTCGATTAAAATCATCTTCAGAAATAACTTCCCAGTCATTTCCTTCAGGCATTGCTTTACCCTTCTGCTCTTCTGGTGAAAGAACTTGCATCGGAATGTTGACAATTATGTTATCGACAACTGCTTTATCAAAATCAATCATCAAGTCATCACCAACAACTAACACTACTTCTTCATTATCATATCGGTTTAACGCAGTTTCAGTTAACACATAAATCTCACTAATATTAAAATCCATGGGTAACTTAACTGGAGTTAACGATCGTGAAGAAGGAACTGTTACACTACCTTTGACGTGAGCATCTATAATCACATCTCCGTTGTCAGGAGTGGCAGATACATCAACGTCAAAGGAAGTGGCATCAAGAATACTTTTCGGATATCGATTCATTAAATCGTCTTTTAAATCCACTGTCTCATGGGTTGTAAACGGTTCTTTCTTATATCCTAGTAGTTTTTCAAATGACCACTTCATAATTTAACCTCCAATGCAACACGACTAATTATACATACCATAAAATTCATTGTCAAGGTCCTATCCTTGATAGCACGGTCTTCTATATAACAATGGGATAAGTAAATTTATCTTGCATTCGACCATTGATCATTCCATAAAGAATTCCAGAACGGCATTCTAGTTCCAACGTATTATTAAATTCTTCTTTTCCAATTCGATCAACGATCGGATATGGGATTGCTTTTTTAACTTGATTCAGATAACTTTTCCCGGTATCGTTCATTCCCAAAACTCGGACAACCGGATTATAACTAGTCATTTGTGTTTTCTTTATTTTAAATAACGTATAGACCAGCAGTCTTTGAATCCTAGTGTAGGTATACCGTTTTGTCTTAACATCTTTAATAAACGCCTGATAGGTTGTGTCTTTAACCGCCATTTGCTTTAGACGATTCTCTAATCCCTCAGTCATCTGATAAATTTGATTTAAATCAGCTATCGAACTCTGAGTCAATTCATAACGTAAAAAGGGCCAAAAGTCTGACCAGAAAACTGGTTTTTCGTTGTCTAGGACGACAGAAGAATTGGGAATAAACTTTTGGTAACGACGATCCTGTGATTTAATTGAAGCGCGAATAGCTTTGCCACTCGCAATTTTTCCACTCAACTCTCCACTATTATGCTCACTACTGTACCGCTTAACCGGAACTAGCTTTAAAGGGGAACCCAACTTCTGATTGGCCTTTGCATACCAATACGCAAGTGTATCATTTGGCTTAATTAAATCAATTCCACTCTGTTCTTTAATTGTTCGTTGAAATAATTTTGGATAGGAAAAATTATAATTATGAAAATTATCAGACGGATGAACGTCAATAGATGCCAACTTCGTAAAATTCCAGTCACTGTGCTCACTACCAAACGATAAGTATGAACAGCCCAAAGCTTCTACAAGTTTCATCGACCGCTCTGCAAAAATACTGGCAGGTTGAACCGCATCCGATATTGAAAGTTCAATTACTAAATCAACTCCGTTATCTAAAGCCATCTGAGTGCGGATCCATTTATCATAGATAGCTGGCTCGCCTCTCTGAGTCCAATTACCACTCATAAATATTACCGTTACATCCGCTTCAGTTCGTCTTTTAGCTTCCTGTAATTGATACAGATGACCATTATGGAAAGGATCATATTCGGTTATTATTCCAACAGCTTTCATTTGGATTATTCCTCACTACATACAAAGAACCAACGGGTAGTATCATCTTTAACCTTATCTTTTCCAAAGTTACTCGTCACCTTAACGTTATTAAATCCGACTTCATTCAGTGCCTGAGTGTATTTTACCAAGGGATAGGTTCGTTCTTTATGGGTTTCATTATATTCATCAAAACCGTTAATATTCCGATTGTAATCAAAAAAAGATAGATCATGTTCCACTGAATGAGGAAAATCACCAACAAAGGTATTCCACATAAAAGCATGGTCACCATCGTTGGTGTTAAACATATAGCCTGGATAAACAACATCGGTCTGATAAGGGGTGATCACATCAAATAAGAATTTACCATTCTTAACAAGATGTCCTTTAACCTGAGCAAACATTGTTTTAACTTGCTCAATATTTTCTAAATAACAAATCGAATCGTCAAAACACGTAATGGCACCATAATTGGGTACACCATCCAGGTCTAGCATATTGGCATTAATTAACGCCACGTCAAACACATGGCTTTCATTTAAATGATCATTTGCGATGGCCAGCATATCATCCGATAAATCAGCTCCAGATACGACATAACCTGCTTTTTTTAAAGTAACCAAAAGACGACCAGTCCCACAGGCTAAATCTAAAATATGCTTTTCTTTAGGGACGTTATCAGCTACAAACTCATACCACTTTCGATATAGATGATTGTCAAATAATTTATCATAAAATGACGCAAACTCAGAATAAATCATATCAGTCTTCACTGACCCAATCAGTTATATCAAGATCAGGAGCGTCAGACCAAAGCTTCTCTAAGTTGTAAAAGGAACGTTGTTCACTCTTAAAGACGTGAATAATAATATCACCGAGGTCAATTAATACCCAAGATCCTGTATTTAGCCCTTCGACCCGTAAAACTTCAACGTGCTCCTCACTCAATCGATCAATAATATCATTTGCGATTGCCTTCACCTGACGAACACTAGGAGCATCCATAATGACAAAATAACGACCGACCAACGACAATTCTTCAATGTCTAAAACCACAATATCGTGGGCGCGTTTACTATCAGCAGTTTCAACAATATTTTGTAAAATCTTATTATTATCCATATAATCCCCTACTTTTTACCAGCAACAATTACATTAAAAGCTGTAATCGCACCGGGATAAATTGCCTTTCCGTTGCTTGCCAAATATGAAATGGTACTTTTAGTTTGATATTTAACACCATCCCATAAATTTTGATTGGTAATCTTACGAGCTTTTTCAACCCCATCAAAATCACGGGCCGGCTCAATGTAGTCAGCCATATAAGTAATCTGTGCAACTTTGTCCATGTCAGGCGATGCGATCGTATGATATTTAATCGCGTTTAGAATTCGACTATCATGAATCCCAAGTTCTGATTCCACAATCAGATAACCCACGTAGCCATGCCAAATAGCATTTCCATAATTAAGTAGTTCTGGATTCAAATGATGGGACTTAATAATGTCAATAAATTCCGAATCCGGCCGTTGTTTGGCATAATCATGAACCAGACCACTAAGTCCAGCTAAAGTTTCGTCCACATTAAACTCTCGTGCTAAGGTAATGGCGGTCTCTTCAACTCGCAAGCAATGTTGAAACCTTTTCTCTTTTAACGTCGCTTTTAGTTTGGCAACAATTTGATCACGATCATACTTAGAATATTTTTGATAATTAATTTTCTCTTTATCCATATAAATCATGCTCCTTAATGTACCGTAACACCGCATCTGGCAACAAATATCTGACACTTTCACCCTTTTCAAGATGTGATCTAATTAAAGACGATGAAATAGCTATCTCAGGTGAGTCAACAAAACTTACTGGGTACTTAGAAGACTCAGAATTACCCGGACGATTAACGCCAACAAATTTAACCATTTTAATAAGATCATCAATTCGATACCATTTTGGCAGATATTCGACCATATCGCCACCAATGATAAAGTAATAATCAACATCGGGATGAATTTTAGTTAATTCCTTAATCGTATCATAGCTATAACTTTTCCCCTTGCGATTTACTTCAATCATTTCAATTTTAAAATTAGCGTTATCCCTAATGGCTAAATTAATCATGTTAACCCGATCAGAAGCATCAATTGCGGACTTATAATCAACATGTGGTGGCAAATAATCGGGCATAAATAGAACTAAATCGAGGTTTAATTGGGTTAAAGCTTGTTCAGCCATAATTAAATGACCATAGTGAATGGGGTTAAAAGTTCCACCTAAAATTCCAACCTTTTTGCGCATCAATCAATCTCCTACAAATTTGCCACTTCAATCGATAATTTACGATAATTGTCCTTACTTGATTCCTTAAACAATAAAAGTGTCTTACCAATCGTTTGGACAACTTGGATGTCCGAGTTATTCTCAATAAATTGTTTAACGTCACTCACATCCACATCGGCAGATTGTTGAAGATTAATTTTAATTAATTCACGGTGATCAACAGCATTTTTAACTTCATTCATCCAAGTCTCATCTAACCCATTCTTTCCAACTGAGAAAATGGGCCGCATATGATTCGCTTTTGCTCTTAAAAATCGTTTTTGTTTTCCCTTTAAATTCATTATTAAATACTCCTAAAACATTGCTTTTCTAACTAACACTGACACACCCTTAGGAGCATATCCAGCAACCGTGGAACCTTTCGGAACGGTAATCCATCCCAGTCCTTCAATCACTAAATCACTTCTGTCAGTAATTTTAAATTCATGTCGTTTTAACTCAACGACGTTGTCCTTACCAGTTGGTGGGGTCAATAATTCACCGGCATGTTTCTCAAAAAATTCATCAGCATTTGTTAATTTGGTTCGATGAATCATCAGATTATTGTCAGCATAAACGGTAAAGCCATGACGTTCCCCCGAGATAAAATCAAACCGGCCAATTGCACCTAAGAATAACGTCTGCCCTGGATCCAACTGATAAGTCCTGGGTTTAATCCGTTTTTGCGGTGAAACATACTTCAAGTCTTTAGAACTTAAATAGTGAGCCATCTGATCTTCATGAACAACACCAGGTGTATCGATCAACTCTTTTCCATCTTCCAACGGTATTTTGATCAAATCGAGGGTAGTACCAGGAAACTTAGAGGTAGTAATAACCTGCTTCTCACCAGTGCTTTGTTGGATAATTTGATTAATTAAGGTAGATTTGCCAACGTTAGTTACTCCAACCACATAGACATCTCGGCCCTTCTGATTTTTTGAAATGGCTTTTAACAGATCGTCGACTGATTGATTCGTCTTGGCAGATACTAATTCAATATCAATAGGTCTAATTCCATTCTTATTTGCCATTTGACGTAACCAATCTTTAACTTTGTTCTGGTTGAACGACGATGGCAACAAGTCTAATTTGTTACCAACTAAAATAATCGGATTGTTACCAACAAAGCGCTGAATCCCAGGAATCATACTTCCATCTACATCAAATACATCCACGACGTATACTACTAACGAATCAGTGTCGCTAATTTCACTCAATAACTTTACAAACTCGTCATTTGAGATGCTGATTGGTTCAATTTGATTATAATGACGAAGCTTAAAACAACGCTGACAGTATAATTTTCCAGAATCAATTCCCTTCTTGATTGCTGATTTAGGCGTGTAACCAGCCTGTTTCGGATCGGTATCTTGAATTTGTGCCCCACACCCAATGCAATATAAGGGCTCATTATTTTCATCATTATCCATTAATCAATATCATCCTTCCACTTTAAATCACTGTACTTTCGCATCAATTGTGCATATACAAACGTTTCAAAGAAACGATTAATCCGTGTGTTCCACGCATCTGAAGTAACCAATGGCTTTACCAAAATACTTCTAATTCGAGTATTATTAGCGGCCCATATATCCGTTAAAATTTGATCTCCCACCATTACCACTTGGCTTCGTTTTAAACGATACGTTTTAAGAGCCCTTAAAATCCCAAAAGTAAGTGGTTTTAAAGCCCGGGCAATAAATGGTAACTCAAGACTAGTAAGAGCTTTCTCTAGTCTTTCCCGATTATTATTTGAAACCACAATCACCCTGATTCCATGATCTCGAACTCTTTTGAGCCAATCGTGCAGTTCTACGGTTCCCTCAGGATTATTCCACGGAATTAGGGTATTATCTAAATCGGTCAGAATTACATTAATCCCGTAACTTTCAAGTTTTTCTGGGGAAATTTGATAAATATTGTTAACCATCCAAGTCGGTTTGAATAATGATAGCATATAGACCTCTCTGTAAATAAGAATTGATGTTTCTATTTTAAATCATTTATGTATAGATTGGGAGCATCCCAATCCGATAAAAAAACTTCCACCAAACAAGAGCGGTGAAAGTTTTTTAGGCTTATTTTAATGCTGCTTTGGCTTTTTCCGCTAATGCAGAAAAGGCATCAGCATCGTTAACTGCTAAGTCAGCTAACATTTTTCTGTTCATATCGATGTTAGCAAGTTTCAAACCATGCATGAATTTACTGTAACTCAATCCATTATTTCTAGTGGCTGCGTTAATTCTTGCAATCCAAATCTTTCTGAAATTACCTTTATTGGCACGACGGTCACGAAAGGCATATTCCTGTGACTTCATTACTTGATCTTTAGCAGTTTTGAATAAACGATGCTTAGCACCGCGGTATCCCTTAGCTAATTTAAGAACACGCTTACGACGATTACGTGTGGTAGTTCCACCTTTTACTCGTGGCATATTAAAATCCCCCTATACAAACTATATTATTCGCTTATTTTTGTAGTAATTCTTTGTAAGTCTTCAAGTTTGACTTAGCCATCATACGTGTTCCACGTAAATGTCTACGTTGTTTCTTAGTTTTACCGTGAAAACGGTGACTAGTGTAGGCATGACCACTCTTTAAACCACCATTAGCAGTTTTTCTAAAACGCTTTGCGGCAGCACGATTTGATTTCAATTTTGGCATATTATATTCCTCCTCATCGATTCATAACCCAATTAAATGAGTTATTTCTTTTCATTCTTACTTGGTGCAAGCATTAAGAACATACTTCGGCCATCCATTTTTGCTCGTTGAGTAACATCAGCAACGTCAGAAGTAGCTTCCGCCATTTTGTTTAAGACGTCTCTTCCAATACTTTTATGGGTAATAGCACGTCCCTTAAATCTAATAGAAACTCGAACACGTTCGCCCTTAGTCAAAAATTTCTTGGCATTTTTAAGCTTGGTATTGAAGTCATTACTATCAATTGTCGGACTTAACCTAATTTCTTTAACACTAACAGTTTTTTGACGCTTTCGAGCTTCACGCTCTTTCTTTTGGCGATCAAAACGATATTTCCCGTAATCAATAATCTTGGCTACGGGTGGTTTTGCTTTGGGAGCAACAACAACTAAATCCAAATTAGCTTCTTCAGCAATTGACAAAGCTTCTTTAGTAGATTTGATTCCTAATTGATCTCCATTAGCACCGATTAATCTCAACTCGCGAGCATGGATACCCTCGTTAACCATCTTATCTCTTGCTATGGTAATTCACCTCCAGGTAATTTTAAGCAGAAAAATAGCGGATGCTACAGAGCACCCGCTACACCTAAAAACATTAGGACTTTCATTCGTAGAATGCCCAGCGATCAAAATCACTCAGGCGAGAAGCGGGAAGCTTCTGCTTTTGACTACATAATAGTACCAACTTTATTTAATTTTGTCAACTGGCTTGGACTCTTCTTCATCGTTACGTGAATAAGTAGCAATATCATGAAGAACTTCTGAAATAAAGTCATCAATTAACATATCGCGACTGTCATCTTCACCATACTTACGAACAGAAACGGTATTATTCTTAATTTCATCATCACCAACAACTAACGTATATGGAATCTTCTTGGTTTGTGCGTCACGAATCAAGTATCCCATCTTTTCACCACGTTCGTCGACATTGGAACGTAAGTTTAACGCACGAAACTTTTCGTTTAATTTACGTGCGTAATCTCCGTGTTTTTCATCACTAACCGGGATGATTTGAATTTGATCGGGTGCAAGCCATGTCGGAAAAGCACCTTTATACATTTCAATTAAGTAAGCAGTAAATCGTTCCATGGTAGAAACAATTCCTCTATGAATCATAACCGGACGGTGTTCCTTACCATCTTCACCAACATAATGAAGATCAAATCGTTCCGGTAACATAAAGTCAAGTTGAATGGTAGATAACGTCTCTTCATTTCCTAGAGCCGTCTTAGTTTGAACATCAAGCTTAGGACCGTAAAATGCAGCTTCACCCTCGGCTTCAACGTAATCAAGGCCCAAGTCATCCATAGCGCCCTTTAACATCGTTTGCGCTTTGTTCCACATTTCATCATCGTCAAAGTACTTTTCGGTATTCTTGGGATCACGATAACTTAATCTGAACGTATAGTTATTAATGTCAAAATCATGATAAACTTCCATCATCAAATTCAAGATTTTTTTGAATTCTTCTTGAATTTGATCGGGTGCAACAAACGTATGACCATCATTTAAAGTCATTTCACGAACTCGTTGAAGACCACTAAGTGCACCAGACTTTTCGTATCGATGCATCATTCCTAGTTCAGCAATTCGTAGAGGAAGCTCTTTATAAGAACGAATATGATGATTGTAAATCTGAATATGAGATGGACAGTTCATTGGACGTAATTCCAACATTTCGTCATCATCCATCTTCATTGGTGGAAACATGTCGTCTCGATAGTGATCCCAGTGACCAGATTGCTTATACAAATCCAAATTAGCTAATACTGGGGTATAAACATGTTGGTAACCATGAGCAATCTCTTTATCAGTGATATAACGCTCAATTGTACGACGAATCGTTGCACCCTTTGGCATCCAGTAAGGAAGACCAGCTCCAACCTTTGGATCGACAAAGAATAAGTCAAGGTTATTCCCAATAACACGATGGTCACGTTCTTTAGCCTCTTTACGCTTCTTCAAATCTTCATCTAGGTCATCAGCTTTAAAGAAGGCCGTGCCATAAATTCTTTGAAGCATTGGATTGGATGACTTACCTTCCCAATAAGCACCAGCAACAGACAAGAGCTTAAAGTGTTTTAGGTCTTTCAAACTTGGAGCTACTACCCCTTGAGCTAGCGTTTTAACCCCATCGATACTGTAAAAAAGAATATTATCAGAATCAATATTGGCAATTAGTTGTGCTTGATAAGGATCACCATCAACTTCTTTTAAAGCGTCCTCCTTACTTAGATAAACCCTTTCGACGATAGCGTTATTTTTGATGATCTTTTTCATTTTATCAGCTAATTCATCTAGTTCATCTGAACTAACTTGACGATCTTCCTTGTCAGTATCAACAAAGAAACCATCTTCATCAGCGGCAATTTCACCAATGCGAATATCATGATACTTTTCTTTGACCGCCGTTTCCAGTAACTGAGCAGCACCCTGTCGTAGGATTTTAAGACTCTCATCAGAACCGGAAGTAATGATGTCAATCTTGCCACCATCTTTTAGTGGTTGCATCAAATCAACAACTTTTCCATCAATCTTAGCCGCAACTGCCTTTTTGGCTAGACTAACTGAAATTGACTTGGCAATATCTGCTGCAGTAACCCCCGAATCAAATTCTTTCTTGTTACCATCTGGAAACTCAAATGATAATTTAGCCATTTTACTCATTCCTTTCATAAAAAAAGTCCCTAGTAAATCAATACTAGGGACGCCATTAGCGCGGTTCCACCCAAATTCGTCCATTTATTTGGACATCTCGTTTAAAACCTATTTATTAATGTCATTTAATAAAGGTGGTAAGTAAGTTACTCCAAACAGATAGTTTCCAGAAAACCTATCCTCTCTGTGAAATTCGTAATCACTCATGTCCTTAACAATTAACAGTCTAAACAACGACCTGTTACATGTCAAGAATAATCATTATTTATTCCTGCGATTCCTACCATCAAGTTCAATGGGCTTTGCTAAAAATTTAATTCGTTCCATCAATCGCTTAGCTTTAAGTGGTTCCACATCTCCCTGAGCATTAATCTTTAAATGCTCTTGTTCCAATTGATCCATGGAAAAGTTAGAACTAAAAAAGGTGGGAAGCTCATTTTGCATTCGATACTCTAAAACAACCCCAAGAATGTCGTCTCTGATCCAAGATGACATTGAGTCTGCTCCAATATCGTCAATCATCAAAATTGGAGCAGTTTTAATTTCATCCAGCTTACCGCCAACTTGATTGTTTCCAATTGCATTTTTAATTTCAACGGCAAAACTTGGAAAATGAATCAAAACCGAACTATAACCGTCAGAGGCCAAACGATTGGCAATTGCTCCAAGTAAATAAGTTTTACCTACGCCAAAGGGACCATATAGGTACAACCCCTTCTGAAAATGCTGAGGATTATTTTCATATGAACCAATAAAATCAAGTGCTCCTTCCAAAGCTTGAGCTCGTTCAGCTGTCTGTTCATAGTCACTTAAATTTGCCGATTTAATTTCTTTGGGCATTGAAATGGACTTAATGCGTGACGCAAATTGTTCTCGCTTCTGCTTGTTTAACAACGCTTGCGTAGGTTCGTACGAAACGTCAATCAAATGGTCACTTAAAACCAAGGTTGGTTGGTATCCCTTAGCAAAGTTAGCGTTTCCCTCTTCCAACTTTTTCTTTTCATTGACAAATTCATACAGTTTTGATGCCGACCGTTTCACAACATCATCACTTAACTCACTCTCATTGTCACTTAAAAATTGTTTAACGTCTGGATCAGAATAAACCGAATTCATTAACTGTTGGTAATTATGATTCAAATTTTTCTTTTTCATCAATTGGCTCATCTCATCACTAACATTCTTCATGATTACTCATCCCCAGACTTTTTATTTAATGAATTTAATTTCTCAGCAATTCGTTTTCGCTGAGTAGTCGAAATTTTTTCATTACCCCGACTTTTATTTTCCTTAGCCCAGTCAGGCAATGTTTCTTTGACATTTGTACGCCTTCGGTATCTTCTTTGTCGATTGTTTTTACTTTCAGTAACCTGTTCCTGACGGTGCTTAATGTCGTCAATCGCTTTCGATGCACTATTAATTTTTCTTTGCGCCCAATCATTTGCAATGGTGTCAATTAAATTTTTATTAATGGTAGGTTTCCCCTCGTCAATCAAGATGTGATAAACAAGGATATTGATCACTCCATTACTCAAAGTGTTGCGATTAATAAGTTCAGATAGAATCCTTTCTTCAGCGGAAGTAGTAAAGCCACCTTTTTCACTCTTTAAAGAATCAAGAAATTCTACTGGAGCGGAAGAATCAGCAATTTGGGCCAATTGCTGTTCCTTGGCCGTTAGCTTACTTTGTAACTTGTCTGCCTCATGGACATGGTTTTGCTTGGATTGATTTTCTGCTGGAGCCTTTATTTGATTTCGTCTAGAAATTAATATCTTAAACTTTTTAGGGTCAAAACGATTGTTAACCAAGTTACTGGCCTTCTCAATGTATTGTGCCATCTCAAGTTCACCAATTCCATATAATCGGTTGGTGTTACTAAAGAGTGTCTCATACTTTTTAACACTTTCATTTTCGACAAAGGACTTATCCAAAATATTCATCAATAGCTTAAAGTCAAACTGATCATTTGAAAGCTTATCATCAAAGGAATCTTTTTTTACATTAGCCTTGCCTTGAACTGCCTTGATTACACTTGGTTGGTCATTTACTTTCTCATTATTAACTGAAAATACTTGCAGGAAATTACGAGTTTGATCATCTAACCCACTAAAATCAAAATGTTCTGGTAAGAGTTCATCTGAAAGTTGTAAATAGCGATCTTCACCAACCATTTCAAGTAATAACAGACTCAAAAGACTATCACAAAAAAATTGGTCAGGATTAAGTGGCAGTAAAAGTTGATACTCATACAAGTCGATTTCAAAAGAATGATCAACATACGTCTTAAGCAAACCCGATCCTTCAAGTTTCATAAGTGAATCATCTAGTTCTTTGGCATCAATGCTAAGATCAGACATTAATTCAAAATTAACGTGCTTCTCATCATCAATTAACCATAAACAATTGTATAAGGCATATGCATTTTTACCAATGACTGGCATGTACAACAAATCGACATAATGACGTTCAACATCACTAATGGGCTGTGATCGATAAACTTTAAAATCAGTTTTAGGATTAATTCCGTTGATCATTCTTTATTCTTATCCTCATTATTTTCGTCTTCATCATCCATTAATTCTTTGAGTTTATTATAAAAGACTGACATATCCTTAAATTGGCGGTAAACACTTGCAAACCGAATATAAGCAATTTCGTCAACTTCTTTTAGTCCTTTCATAACACCCTCACCAATAGTTTGGCTAGCCACTTCATGGCTGCCATCATCAGCGTCATAAGCTATTTTTTCAACCTTATCAACAATATGGTTCATCTGTTCCATCGAAACTGGACGCTTTTCAGATGATCTGACAATTCCACGCAAAATCTTAGAACGATTGAATTCTTCTCGATCACCGTTCTTTTTTACAACTAACAAGGGGCTTGATTCAATCACTTCAAATGTCGTAAACCGAAATCCACATTCTTCACATTCCCGTCTTCGACGAATACTTTCACCATCTTTGACTCGACGACTTTCTAAAACCTTTGAACCGATATGATGACACCGTGGACATTGCATTTTTTCACCTTCACTAATTACATAACAATTACTAAATCATACCAATCTTTAACCGACGACTTCAATTGATCGAAAGTGCCAGAGTTATCAATACACCAATCAGACAGTCGTGCTTTTATTGGTTGTGCCCATTGAGCACCAATCATTTTACTAGCTCGACTTATTGAAATATCATTTCTTCTAACTAACCGTTGCAGTTGAACAACTGGATCACACGTAACCATCAGATTAGCATCAGTTAAAATCTGAAATCCATTTTCAAAAAGGGTGGGAGCGTTTAAAATCACCAAACGTTGATCGTGTAACTTGTTTAGCCGAGTATTAACTTCACGAAAAAGGTATGGGTTAACAATTTGGACTAACTTTTTCATACCATCACGATTTGAAAAAACAATCTTACCCAAAACACCTCGATCAATTTGCCCGTTACTTTTAATCACTAAACTGCCAAACTGCTCACTAATTTGATGAATTAACTCACGATTATCTTGTTCCAATTCATGTGTGATGGAATCTAGGTCTAATGTAGAAACCCCTAAAGTAACTAAATAATCACTTGCAGCCGATTTGCCGGTTGCAATTCCACCGGTTAATCCAATAACTTTACTCACTTAGATCACCATGAACTTTTTGACAATGAGGACAGAAACTAGTACCTCTTTGTGCAACCTTGATTTTTTCAATAGTAGTTCCACAACGCTCACACGGTTGTCCTTTTTTACCATAAACATGAAGATGATTTTGAAAGCTGCCCTCTTCACCAAAGGCATTTTTATAAGTAAACACCGTTGTTCCATGACCCTTGATGGCTAACTGAATTTCTTTAATGATGTTTTCCCTTAAAGTTTCAATTTCCTGATCACTTAAATAGTTAGTAGCCTGTTCCGGATGAATCTTAGATAACCACAAACTTTCATCAGCATAAATATTCCCAATCCCAGCAATGTTAGATTGATCTAATAAAAATGCCTTAATTTTTCGGTGAGACTTATGCAGTTGCTTCTTTAAATAATCAAACGTTAAATCATTCTCAGTTGGCTCCGGTCCAATTTTGTTCAATCCTGACAAATCATAAACCTGAGAATCCTTAACTAAATTCATCTTTCCAAATTTTCTTGTGTCATTGTAACGAAGCTTTCGACCATCGCTTAAATGAAAAACAACGTAAGTATGTTTTTGATTCTCAGTACCCTCAGGTACCACATCATATTTACCTTCCATTCGTAAGTGAGAAACTAAAGTATAATCGTCACTTAGCCGGATTAAGAGGTATTTACCCCTCCGATCAATTTGTAAAATATCCTTACCAGCTAACAAATCTTCAAATTCTTTTACTGGTAAATTCAACATTTTTGGATACAAAGCATCCACGGAAACAATCTTTTTACCCTGTACAAGATTGGTTAACCCTCTTCTTATCGTTTCAACTTCAGGTAACTCAGGCATTCCTACACCCCATTATTTTTTTATATCATACCAATTTGGTCCGTAATGACTTTCAACTTTTAGCGGTACATCCAGATCAACCGCAGAATCCATAACACTTGGAACTAATTTTTCTAAAATTGGAATCTCTTCTTTTGGTGCTTCAAAGATTAGTTCATCATGAATTTGCAGTAACATCGTGGCCTTTAAACCGTGTTTCTTAAGTTCTTTTTGCATTCTGATCATTGCAACTTTAACAATATCGGCAGCACTCCCTTGAATGGGTGAGTTCATTGCCGTTCTTTCGGCAAACGAACGCTTCTGAAATTGCTTAGAATTAATATCCGGCAGGTAGCGACGACGTTTCATGATGGTTTCAGCATACCCATGATCTTCGGCGAACTTAACGCTATCTTGGGTGTATTTTTTGACCCCTGGATATTCCTTAAAATATTTATCAATAAATGCTTGAGCCCGTTTTCGTGATATGCCAGTATTTTTAGCAAGTCCATAAGCACTAATTCCATAGACAATCCCAAAATTGACAGCTTTTGCTTGTCTTCTCAACTCGGGAGTAACATCCTCGTTGCTTGGAAGTTCAAATATCCGTCGTGCGGTCGCTGCATGAATATCTTCCCCATTTTTAAAAGCTTCCTGCATGTTCTTATCTCCAGAAATGGCAGCTAAGACACGTAATTCAACTTGAGAATAATCCGATGAAAATAGTTGCCATCCCTTATGACGAGGAACAAACGCTTCACGAATTTTGCGACCTTCTTCAGTTCGAACTGGAATATTTTGAAGGTTTGGGTCAACCGAGGACAATCTTCCAGTTTGAGTTAAGGTCTGTAGATAACGGGTATGAACTTTATGATCACGAGAATAAATGTCTTTTTTGATTCCATCAATATAAGTTGAAATCAATTTTGACAGTTGCCTGTACGCCAGGACATTATCGACAATCGGATTCAGACCCGCAATTTTTTCTAACACATCAACCGACGTAGAGTACCCTGTTTTGGTTTTTTTCACAACTGGTAATTTCAACTTATCAAACAGGATTTCACCTAACTGCTTTGGTGACCCGATGTTGAATTCTTCTCCAGCCTCGTGATAAATCGACTGCTCAATTTCTGATAAATGCTCAGTAAATTTACTCTTCAATGCTTCGAGGGTATCTACGTCCACCGTAATTCCTTCAATCTCCATTGCACTTAGCACATAAGACAATGGAACTTCTATGTTACGGTACAAATCTAATTGATTGTGTTTCTTTAAATCATCAATCATTTTATCTTTTAAATCATTAATTGCCAATGCTTTCCTGACAATGTGAGCAAAAAAAGTCTCATCATTTTCTGGCAGCTGTTTTTTCTTTCCAGTTCCATAAACCTCACTATCTGGTTTAACCCCATAATATCCGTGCCGATTAGCCACTTTAGCCAAATCATTACTATTATCAAGGGTATTCAGTAAATATGAAGCTAATAACATGTCAAAATCAACGTTATTTAACTGAATATGTTCGCGATTGGCAGCCACAATTTGCGCTTTAGCATCGAAAACATTTTTTTTAATATCGTGATTTTCTAAAATGCCTTTTATTTTCGGATCATCTAAAAGATCAATATCCTTACTTACAAACCAATGATCCTTATCCCCAATAACAAAACCAACAAATGGAGCAGTATGGTAATTTTCATCCAACATTTCAATGTTAAAGACAACATCTTCTGACAAGTGATCTAACTCGGCTAAATTGTCTTTATTTAAAATCGTATATTTAACATCTGGAAGTTTCTCAGCCGACTGACTCTCTGATCCTTCCATTTCCTTTAAAAAGGATTTCATGTTCATTTTCTTATAAAAATCAACTAACTTATCATTATCGGGACCATCATACTTTAAATCTGATAATGAAATTGTGAGGGGAGCATTGCAGTCAATGGTGGCTAATTTTTTAGACAAAAATGCCTGGTCTTTATCCTTAATCAAATGCTCTTTCAATTTTTTACCAGAAACTTCATCGATATGATTATAAAGATTATCAATACTATCAAATTTTTGAATTAACTTGATCGCGGTCTTTGGACCAACTTTTTCAACACCCGGATAGTTATCCGAGTTGTCTCCCTGAAGACCCTTTACGTCAATAATCTGTCTAGGAGTAATTCCCATCGTCTCTTTTACAAAGTCTGGCGTGTATTTCTCAATTTCACTCACACCCTTCTTTGAAATCGCAACGGTAACTTTATCCGAACAAAGTTGGGTAAGATCACGGTCTCCCGTTATGATAGTAACTTGATAGCCGTCATCAGCCGCTTTCCTTGAAAGCGTCCCAATAATATCGTCAGCTTCATAGTCTTGCAATTCATAGGTTTTAATTCCCCGATCATGGAGCAGATCCATTACAAACGGGAATTGTTCACGTAATTCGTTGGGCATTTTTGCCCGTCCGGCTTTATAATCTTCGTACATTTTGGTTCTAAAGGTTGTTTTACCTGCATCAAAAGCGGCAAGAGCTGACGTTGGCTGAACATCCTTTAAAATGTCATCTAGCATTCGATTAAAACCATAGATCGCACTGGTGTGCAATCCGTCTTCATTGGTAAAACGTTCCAAGGAAGTAAATAACGCAAAGAATGCTTTATACGTTAAAGAATTTCCGTCAATTAATAATAATTTCTTGTCTGCCATAAAATTCTCCTTTAGAATTAATTACTATTATTTTAACACTTATAATCAGTTCAATTGCGAAAAAAAACATGGTCAATCGACCATGTTTTTTTATTAATCTCGATTATTTCCAAAAATACCAAAGACCTCAAGAAGAAATGTAAATAGGTTTAGAAAATCAAGATACAACTGAAGTGCCCCAGAAATTGCAAGTCCGTTTACATTAATGTTACCAGAGTACTGCATGTACATTTTCTTTAAGTTTTGTGTATCAGTAGCACTCAACGCAGTAAAAATAATGATCCCAACGGCTGAAATAAATAACTCAATCCATGGATTTCTCAAGAATAAGTTAATTACCATCGCAATAATTAAAGCAATTAATGCTGCAAACAATTGCGTGCTTAACTTGGTTAAATCTCTGTGAGTAGTGAAACCAATCGCACTCATTACCAAGAAAATACTAGCACTGGATACTAACGCTGCTCCAATGGTACCAAGATTAAAGGCAATGAAAATGTAACTAAGTGAAAGCCCTGTTAAAACCGAGAAAACCAATAATCCGATAAAGCTTAACGTCGGATTACTTTGTGCAAATCCCGAAATCACAAAGGAAATTATGAACCAAACGATTAAAATTACTAATCCTGAGGCCCCACTACTGATGTTTGGCATAAAAACACTACTTAAATACGCAGAAATAGCAGAAATTAAAACCGCAATTCCCATAATCCCATATACTTTGGTAAAAAACGCGTTGAGTCCAGCATTATCGCCAACTACCCGACGACCACTTTCTCCATCAAAATTATTCATTTTTATTCTCCTTTAATTAACCTTCTTACTTAAATGACTTAACAATTCCTCATAGGCTCTTTCGTACTTTTGAATATCTCCAGCACCCATAAATATTACCACGGCATCGTGATATTGCAACAGTGGAGACATGTTTTCTTCCTCAATTAATCCACCATCTTTGGTAATTTTATTAACCAAATCCTCGCTCTTAACGTGTCCCGACTTTTCTCTTGGAGAACTATAAATTTTAGTAACGTATACCTTATCTGCTTTGCTTAACGTTTTAGCAAAGTCATCAAGATAGGCAATCGTTCGACTAAAAGTATGGGGCTGAAAAACAGCAATGATCTCCTTATTGGGATATTCTTGTCTAGCGGCATCTAAAGTGGCCTTAATCTCAGAGGGATGATGTGCGTAATCATCAATAATTGTCATATCGCCAACTTTAACTTGAGAAAAACGACGCTTAACCCCCTTGAAAGTTTGAAGTTCACGCCTGATTTCGTCCAAATTAACGTCTTCAAAATATGCAACGGCAATTACCGCCAAAGAATTTAAGACATTGTGTTCTCCATACAAAGGAATACTGAATTCCCCTAGGTCCTTTCCGTCATATTTAACGTGAAAAGTCGATCCAGCAGTTGTTCGCTTAATATCCACCGCCTGAAAATCGTCATCATCACTAGTTCCATAGTAATAAATTGGAACTGAAGCTTTTAACTTCCGTAAATTCTGATCATCGCCCCAAGCAAAAATAGCCTTTTTAACTTGGTTCGCAAAGGTTTGAAAGGCGTCAAAAACGTCCTCAATTCCGGTATAGTAATCCGGATGATCAAAATCAATGTTAGTCATAATGGCATAATCCGGATAAGTTGCCAGAAAATGGCGGCGATACTCGTCGGCCTCATAGACAAAGAAACGCGCATCAGTGGTTCCTTTCCCAGATCCATCACCAATCAGATAATCAGTTGGTGCGATCCCGCCTAATACGTGAGAAAGTAGTCCAGTGGTACTGGTTTTTCCGTGAGCACCACATACTCCGATGCTCGTGTACCCCTCAATTAATTCTTCCAAGAAATCAGGATAACTATAAATTTTTAGTCCTAACTCTTCGGCTCTTTCAATCTCCGGATGCGTATCAGGGAAAGAATTCCCTTTAATAATCGTCATTCCCTTTTTAATATTATCAGGATTGAATGGTTCAATCTTAATTCCAGCATTTTCTAATCCTTGCTGAGTAAAGGTATATTTTTCAATGTCAGAACCCATGACCTTACAACCGCGATCATGGAGAATGAGTGCCATCGCACTCATCCCAGTACCCTTAATTCCTACAAAAAAATAAGTAGTGTCTTTATTTATGTTAGTCATTTAGTTGGAATTCCCCTTTTTATTGTCTGGTTTAATAATACCAATTAAAGTAATGAAAATCTAAAAATTTAAATATTCAATTTAGCAAGTTCATTTTTCGTCAAATAAACATCTCGCGGTTTAGAGCCATGCTCACCTGAAATAAAATTATTTTGCTCCAAATCATCAATAATACTAGCAGCTCGATTGTATCCAATGGAAAACACTCGTTGCAATTTTGAAGTTGAAATTCCATCTTCGTCTGCGATATAACTCAAAACTGATTTCCACAAGTCATCATGTTGTTGAGCTTGTTCTGCACTTTTAAGCAATGATTTGGGCTGAAACTCGTACTTTGGTGTTTCCTGACTTCGAACTTGATCACAAACTCGCTCAACTTCTTGGTTAGTAACAAAAGCACTCTGAAGTCGCACAGGTTGACTGGCACCACTACCCAGATAAAGCATATCTCCCTTACCGAGTAGTCGTTCAGCTCCGCTTTGATCAATGATTGTTCTTGAATCAATCTGGCTTGAAACCATAAAGGCAATTCGTGTTGGAATATTATTCTTAATGGTCCCAGTTACAATATCAACGCTCGGTCTTTGAGTAGCAACAATCAAGTGAATCCCAGCTGCCCGAGCTTTTTGTGTAATCCTAACAATATAATCTTGGACTTCTGTTGATGCAACCATCATTAGATCAGCAAGTTCATCAATCACAACTAGGATTTGAGGCAACTTATCCGCATCACGGCCATTTTTATGTGCCGCTTGATTATACTGAGTTAAGTTTCTTACCCCAGCAGCAGCTAATCGCTCATAACGGTTGTCCATTTCCTCAGTGACCCATTTTAAAGCAGCAGAAGCCTCTTTCGGATCTGAAACAACCGGGGTTAACAAATGTGGAATCCCATTATATGGCGCTAATTCAACCGCCTTAGGATCAATTAAAATCATCCTTAAATCACGGGGCGAATTGCGATACAACAATGAAACAAGCAAACTGTTTATGAACACACTCTTTCCAGATCCAGTTGCACCAGCAATCAAAGCATGTGGCATTTTTTGAATATCGGCAGTCTTAGAAGCGCCGCCAATACTCATCCCTAATGCTACTTCTAACGGTGAATGACTAGATTCAAATTCATTTGAATCTAGAATCTCTGAAAGCATCACTGGTCTAGGCTTTGGATTAGGAATCTCGATTCCAACCGTCGACTTACCAGGAATTGGAGCCTCGATTCTAATATCTTTGGCTGCTAGGGCCATCTTTAAATCATCAGTTAGGTTAGTGATTTTGCTTACTTTAACACCAAGCTCCAACTTAACTTGAAATTGAGTAACGGTCGGTCCATCGGTCCAATCGACTACGTGACCATGAACCCCAAACGCCCTTAATGTATCATCAAGTGTTTTAACTTGCTTTTCAATCCATTCACTCAAACCATCATCAGAAGTCGAAATTGGTGGATTAAGCAGGTCACGACGAGGAAATTGATAATTAGTCTGACCCTCCTGATTGCTTGAAGTGTCGGCCAAATGCCTATGATTCGTTGTGGTTTCACTTTTTGAATCAGTAAGTTCGTTAGCAGGTTGAAGAAGTGCTTTTTCCTCATCTTGACGCTTATCAGTACTATCAATTGGAGAAGACGTCTTCTCGTTATCGCTTCTTTCATCAGGTTCTTTTAACTTATCTTGTGGATCCGATTCACTTAAAGTGGGATTACTTGATACCGTACCTGATGCGTTTTGATCATCATTATCTCTTCTATCATCACTAAACAAAGCTAGATTAGCCGCTAAGCCACTCTCCTCTTTAAAGATATCTGCGAGCGAGTGGCCTAATTCACGTTTACTGGCTGAAGATTCTTTATCATCTTCAGAGTTATCCACAGGCTTAGAGTTATCCACAATGTTTTCATTCTTATTTACATTTTCTTTAACAATTGGTTGAACGTCATTTTCCCATAAATCTAGATCATCAGCTGGAACGGCAGTTGGATCTTTAGGATTTAGATAAAGAACAAAATCATCATCATTCTTCTCCAATTCAACGGCTGCATCTTGATATGGTTTTCCGACTGACTGATGAACGGAATAGAAATTACTATTTTGGTTACGGGAACGCGGAGTAAATTCTTTTGTTCTTTCCACTAAGGAATTTCGGGACTCAACATAGTGCTTTTTATCATCTTTAAATCGCAACTGAAATCCGCTCTGATACTTTGGTTGATAACGAGACTGATAGGCTGATTGTTTAACATTAGAATCGTCACTACGGATAATTTCTTGATTTGATTTTTTTGTTGTTCTATGAAAATCATTGATTTTTTTATCGCTACTCTTAAAGGGAACTTTCCCATTAAAGTATTTACGATAAAATGCCGGTCCATCATAATGTTCCAATTTAATCACCCTTAAAGAATTATGTATAAAAAAACGAATAGAAACTATTCGTCAAAAAGATTTTTTGCTTTATCAAAATCAAATGGTTGCCCAACTTCATAAGAATCGGGTAAAACTAAAGCTCCTGGTTTATCGGGTGCATTAGGAATGTCTAATTCTCTTCCAGAACAAATCATTCCATCACTTTTTACCCCACGAAGCTCTCCTGGCCAAATAATTTGTCCATTTGGCATCATGGCTCCAACTTCCGCTACGACAACTTTGATTCCCGGTCTCATATTGGGAGACCCACTAACAAGTTGCAGCATTTCCCCATTCTGGACTTTTGTTTGAGTTATGTGAAGATGATCAGACTTCGGATGATCTTCCATTTTTTCAACGTAGCCAACCACAAACTTTGGTTCGGTACTAGTAGGTAAGAAAGTTTTAAACCCAGCCTCTTTCAACGCATCATTTAAAACTTCAACATCGTTACTTGAAAGATCAACTTTTCCATTCTCTGATTTTAAGTTCCCTAAAATCTCACTGGCATTGAAAAAATTATAGCCAACTACGTGTCCCTTCTTATCTTTAATCTGAACAATATCATTTGATTTTGATATTTTCTGTGGTTCCGATCCTTCTCCAAGAATGACAACCAAAACATCACCCATTTGGCTTGGATTATAACTTGCGATCATCAAATTTAGCTCACCTCCGAATTTATTGTGGAAGAGATTTAATAAAATCTTCTACTTGTTCCTTGGTTTTTCGATCTTTATTAACCAAACGACCAGTCTCAATCCCATTATCAAAGGCAACGAAGCTTGGAATTCCAAAAATGTTCATTTCCTTAGCTAAATCGAGATTTTCATCCCGATCAACTGCAATAAAGTCATAGTTTGGAAAATCTTTTACAATTTCTGGCATAACAGGCTTGATAAACGCACAATCTGGACACCATGTGGCAGAGAAAAATAGGATGTACTTTCCATGCTTAATTTTTTGCTTTAATTCGTTAAGATTCATTACTGGTAATTGTTCCATCGTATCCCTCCTAAACATTAATATTATAACCCACTCGTATTAAAAATGTTATATAATAAATTCAACAAATTCAATCGAAGGGATGCTTTTTATTATCATAAAACACAAACTAGCTTTTATTACTGGATCCGTAATTGCGGGAGTTTCGCTGTATTCACTTATTAAATTCAAGCAAGAACGCGACCAAGATCGGGTTAGACGTCACTTGTCCGATACATTAAGCAAAAAGTTTGATAATAGTGAGTTGTATGGTTACTGGATCGACTTTAACCAAAACGAAGATGGCCAGTTCCTTGGCGGAATCAACATTTTAGACGATGATAACCATGACATTAAATCATATGGATTTACATTCGATTTGACCACAAATAACCTCGATAACGTTCAACTTTTAAACACAAAGTCGATTAGTTAATCAACAAATTGGGCTACAATCTTATAGATTGGGCCCTTTTCTTTAAATTTCTCTTCATATTCAGTTTCTACATTATCTTTAGCAGCATCGCTAGCATGCAAGTCAAGATTAACGGATTCAAACTTCATCCCAAAATTATTCAAACTAACCAACGAATACTCAAATAATCCACGATTATCAGTTTTAAACTCCAGTTTAGCTTGGTCAGGTAACACGTCTTGATAACTCTTAAGAAAACGCGGCGAGGTAAGTCGCCGTTTTGTATGTCGTTTCTTTGGCCAGGGATCAGAAAAGTTTAGAAAAATTTTTGAAACCTCACCCTTTTTAAAAATGGTGTTCACAAGACCGCCATCAGTATGAATCAATTGAACGTTATCTAAACGACTATTTACGACTTTTTTTAGTGCCATTGCAATTACTGACTTTTGAATTTCAATCCCAATAAAATTAATATTGGGATTTTTTTCTGCCATTTCAGTAATAAATTTTCCTTTACCACAACCAATTTCGACATAAATTGGGGCGTCTCTAGAAAAACGTGTTTCCCACTTTCCCATGTATTTTTCTGGATCATCAACAATTAATTCAGGATGATCTAAAATAAATTTATTTGCCCAGGGCTTATTTCTAACTCTCATCATTTAACCTCAGTTTCTAATTTGTTTAACTTTTTTATTTAAATAGGGAATCGTTAAGACATATCCCTCAACAATCCAAATTACCACCGTTATTAAGATTACAGGAGCCGACATCCGAGCGATTAACATTGCAATCAGGAGGATAAAGCATTCAAACAAAAGTAAAATTTGAACGATCTGTCGAAAATCCGTCAGCTGGATCTTCTGACTAACCGGATAAATATGGGTAAACACATTACTTTCAAAATGCTCATAAAATGGGATTAACTGAAATCCGACTAAATAAACAAAAATAATTGTCATTAACGAAACAATAATTTGATTAGGAATAATCAATACCAAAATAACGGCAATAATTATTAAGCGAAAGTATAGTGAACCTGGTCCACTGTCTCTTAATAATGATCGAAGATACAAATTCGAATAGACGTGACCTTGATCTTTTTTTAACAACTTAAAAATTGGATCCAAGTATTTTCTGCGGTGAATCCGACCTGAAAGTTCAGGGACTTCGGTGAATAAACTATAAAAATGATAAATCCGATTCATACGAGAATCTTCATGTTCAATTGCATAATTCCAGTTTAAGATCTTATTTTTGGTTAGAATAGCGACATACATTAACAATGCAGCCACAACTAATGCTAATAGTGCAGCTATAAAAACATTAAAGTACAATGCTAATACCAGAATAATAAGGGGGATAACCCACTCAGTTACACCGGCTAATACTACATGTCGATTTAACTGAAAATAGAGTTTGATTACTTGATATGACATCCAACCGGTTTTCAAAAGCAAAATTACGATTAACAACCCGATTAACTCTGAAATTGTCCATCCAATCGAAACACTTAAAAATGGCATTAGTACAAACCACGTTACTAAATCAATCAGTAATGCCATAAACAAACTATAGAGAAATGCTCCCTTAAAGTAACCAGCAAATTGGTATTCCTTAGGGGCCATAAAAACCTTATCAGCGGACTTGATTAAAGTTGCCAGTCCACCAAGTTGAAGCACCACTAGTAAAATCAAAATTGCAATCGGGCGCTCCCACCATAAATTGCCTGATAATTGCTTTAAAAATCCAGAGTAAGCGTAGCCAAGGCCACCCACAAAGAACATAATCGCAATCACAAAAAAATCGTTAAAAACATATTTAAGGTATTTAGTCATTTCGATTAAATGATTGCTTAACCTTTTTTGGAAAATCCTATTCATTTTTATCATCCCTTGCTAAAGACAGATAAATATCTGAAAGTGACTTCCCATCATTTGGATACTCTTTTCTAATCTGTTCCATCGTTCCTTCCGTTTGAATCTCACCTTTGTTAATTAACACAAAACGATCACAATACTTTTCTGCGGTATCAAGAACATGAGTCGACATTAAAATACTGGCACCCTTACTCTTCTTTTCTTCAATCAACTGCAAAAGATCATCGACCGCGAGCGGATCGAGACCTAAAAATGGTTCATCAATTACATAAAGCGACGCATTAGTAATGAACGCACAAACAATCATCACTTTCTGACGCATTCCCTTAGAAAAGTTGGCAGGAAACCAATTAAGTCGTTTATCCAACCGAAAAGTCTTAAGTAACTGATTAGCTTTCTCCCACGCTACTTGTTTATCCAAATTATAAGCCATGATAGTAGTATCAATGTGTTCTTTTAAAGTTAATTCTTTGTATAATACTGGCATTTCCGGAATATATGCAATTTGTTGTTTGTATTTTTCAATGTTTTGACCAATCTGCAAACCATTGACTTTAACGGTTCCAGTAAATGGCTTCATGAGTCCAATAATATGATTAATGGTAGTTGACTTCCCAGCACCATTTAAACCAATTAAAGAAACTAATTCGCCATCATTAACATCAAAAGTCTCATTTTTTAAGACTGGCATACTAGAGTAGCCACCAGTCAAGTCTTCTACTTGCAAACTCATATTTACCCTTCATTTCTTTTCATTATTGTAATCAGTATACCATAATTGCCTGCTATCACTTATTATGCGGGTAATGTTAGTGTATAATTGGATTAACTTGAAGGGAGAGATTTATATGACTGATTACGATCCAAATTGCGTTTTTTGTAAAATTGTTAAGGGTGAAATCCCTAGTTATAAAGTTTATGAAGATGACGAAATTCTTGCATTCTTAGATATTTCCCAAACAACTCCTGGCCACACTCTGGTGATTCCTAAAAAACATATTCAGGATATTTTTCATTTTGACTCAGCCACAGCTAGTAAAGTATTTGCGAAAGTACCAGAAATTGCACGTGCGGTCAAAAATTCTAACCCAAACATCAAGGGAATGAATATTGTCAATGATAACGGGAAAATTGCCTATCAATCTGTTCCACATGCTCACTTTCATTTAATTCCCCGTTACAGTGTGGGTGATACTTTTTCAATTAACTTTTCTGATAATTCTAAAGAATATGACGAAACTAAATACCAAGAAGTTGCCGATTCAATTACCAAAAAATTGGGGGATTAACTCATGAAAAAAAAGACCGCTTGCTTAGTTAGTGCCGGAATAATAGTTGGTGTTTCTGTTACGGGTCTACTCCTTTTAAAAAGGAAGTCTAATCCCACAGATAACGTAACCACTGCCGACCTTAAAAACATTTTTCATTCAGCTAGTTCAGTTAAACAAAATTTAAACCAATTCACAAAAGCTTTAAATGATGCAAAACCAATAATAGATGGTCTTAATCGTGACGTACAGGAAGCCCAATTTCAGCTAAAGCCTAGAATTGATCTTTTATCTAACGAAATAAATAACATTTAATTTCAATTAAATTATTCGACCAAATATTAATTTGCATCAAATATATGTTATATTAAAAATAAATGGAGTACTGAATGTCTTGAGTACTTTAATATTTTGAAGAAATGGATGTGCTAATATATGAAGAAAAAATGGCTCGTTGGAGTTGCAGGATTACTTTTAAGTGTTTCACTGGTTGCCTGTGGTAGTAAAACAGTTGCTACTACTAGTGGTGGTAAAATTACAGAAAGTCAATATTACAATAGTATGAAAAAGACCCCACAGGGTAAAACAGTTCTCCAAACTATGATTTTGAACAAAGTTCTTAACAAAGAATATGGTAATAAAGTTAAATCATCTCAAGTTGATGACCAATTTAACCAATACAAGTCACAATATGGTTCTCAATTTAAAACCCTTCTCAGTCAACAAGGTTTAACTGAGAAAAGTTTAAAAGAACAAATCAAAGATAATCTTCTGTTAAAGCAAGCTGTGATTGCTAACACAAGTTTCTCTGACAAAGATTTGCAAAACCAATTCAAGAAATATCAACCTAAAGTAACCGTTAATGAGATTACCACCAAAAATCAAGGTGACGCTGAAAAAGTAATTTCTGGCTTAGAAAACGGTCAAAAATTCTCTGACTTAGCCAAGAAGTACTCAACTGAGGCTAACAAGAAAGACGGCGGCAAGATGGCTCCATTCGATAATATGGATCCAAGTCTTGACAATAACTTCAAAAATGCTGCCTTTAAACTCAAAAATGGTGAATACACCAAAGAACCTGTCAAAACTAAAGCTGGATACCAAGTAATCCAAATGGTCAACCACCCTTCCAAGGGTAAATATCAGGATCACAAAGCTGAATTAAAAGACCAGTTGGCAACTGAACGCATGAGCGATAGTAATGTCTTACACGCTGTCGTTTCAAAAGTTCTTAAAGATGGAGATGTAAAGATCCAAGACAAAGACTTACAAAACATCTTAGCTGATTACACATCAACTCCAAAACCAATGAAATAATCAATCATAAAAAGAAAATGGTCAGTAACTTAAAAGTTACTGACCATTTTCTTTTTTATCAGGTTTATAAAACTTATTTCGATCCATTCCAAAAATTCGTTTACTAAATGATCCTGCTTCCGTATCATTTAAAGCCCCAGTAATCATGTTAATTGAAGCATCAAGTTCATCTAAATCATGGAGAATCTGCGCTTCCAGCAATTCAGGCGTAACCGGGGATCCATACTCCTTAATCCCATGATGTGAGAGCACCATATGTCTTAAAAGTAATAAATCTTCAGAATGCTGATCGATTTTTAGTTGGTCAGCAGCTTCAACAATTTCCCCATCAATAATACTGATATGTCCTAACAGATCACCTTCACTAGTATAAGATGTCGAAACGGGTCCTGACAGCTCAGTAGTCTTGCCTAAATCATGAAGGATGGCACCTGCACACAGAAGTGAAGAATTAACTTGTGGATAGAGCTTAGCGACTTCCTTGGCCAACTTCAATATCGAAATGGTGTGAAATGCTAATCCACCTGCATAAGCATGATGATTCGATTTAGCTGCCGGAAAAGTAAAGAATTCATCCTGGTGCTTTTTAAGAAGCACCCGAACAATTCGATTCCACGTTGGATTAATAATTTCGAAAATTGTCTGACCAATATATTCTTCCATCTCAGAACGAGTCATTTGAGCATGTTGCATAAACTTAGATGGATCACTGGGTTCACCAGATTCTGTTTGTCGAAGATGATTAATCTTAATTTGTGGACTTCCCTGGTAAGCTTCCCGTTTGCCATTAATGTGAACGACCTGCCCAGCTTTAAAAGTCTTTACATCCTCATTACTGGCACCCCAAAGTTTTCCACCGATCTCTCCGGAATTATCTTCAAAAACAAACGAAATGAATTGTTTTCCGTTCTTAGCAATTCTAGTATCGGCCGACTTAACCAATACAAACGCATCGATTTCTTCATCCATTTGATATTCTTTCAATTTTTTGCTCATTTGACTCCACCTCCACTACTTTAATTCAATTAAATGATCGCCACTTACATCGTGTCTAATTCGATCATCAGCCGTAAAATAAATCACCTGCGTGCTTTTAGCCAAAGCTTTCATTAATTCAATTGCCTTATCAGTTCTAAAGTGATCAAAGTCAGCAAAACCATCATCAATCATAATTGGCATTGGATATTCATCACTAAAAGCCAACGTTAACGCAAAAACCAACGATAAGTATAACTGCTGCATGGTTCCTTTTGAAAGTTCCTCAACCTTGAACTTAACCCCATCAGAGTTAACAACCGTAATACTTCTCTTATTATAATCAATTTTACTATAATGACCGTCCGTTAGTGTTTCAAAGAATTTAGCTGCATCCTTTCTAACTTTAGGAATTCTTCCACTACTAGCGGCATCGAGTACTTTTTCAATCCACTGATTAGTTAACTGGTAAACCAACCACTTTTGAACCAATTCGTTAACTTTAGTATCCATACTGGCCAATTCCTGGGTCAATGAATCAAGCGTCCCATCTTTTTCCATGTGATTAATTTGCACGTTAAGTTGCGCCAACCGATCAGATTGATCGGAAAAATCTGCGTCCAACTGTCCAATTTGTTTCTGAAGATCATTAATCACGTTTTTTAACTGATTAACATTATCGTATTTTTGTAATCTTTCAACAATTGTCTGATCAAGTGAGTTTTCTAACTCCATTTTACGTTTGTTTTTATCCGTAGCGATCCGCTGCTCATCGTATAATTTTTTAAAATCACTACTACTTGCAACGTTTCGTTCCCTTAGGAAATGGTCAAGACGATCACTTACTTCTTTCAACTGCTCACGATGGCGATCAACCATTGAAGTTAAACTACTCAATTCATGGCTCACCTGTTCTGCATTTCGCTTTTGATCATTTACATTTGAGATGAACTGTCTAATTTTACTTAACGCTACCATTTCATTATCAGAATCACTTAAACCAATTTTACTGGAAGCAAAATTCCAACGATCGAGGTAACTCTCAACCTTCTCATTCATTGTCTTTTGGTTTCCAATGAAATTCTGTAAACTATCACGATCTAAGTCACGTCGTTTAATGGAGTTTTGTAAAGCACTTGTCCATTGGTTAAATGGAATACTCTGGATGTGATGCTCGTTTCCCATTTGACCCAACTCTTGCTCAATCTGAGTCAATTTTCGCTTTAAATGGTCAGTATCATTCTCCTCTTTAACTGGTTGGTTCGATTTTTGCACATAACGATAAATGCCAAAACCAATACACAATAACCCAATGACCACCAAAATAGGAAGAGTTACTCCACCCATAAAAATTCCAATTCCAATAATTATTAGACCAACCGCATCAGCAATTAATGATAACGAATTATCTCCGCTCTCATTTGTGGGCATCGCATGAACCTGATAGTTTATTTGTGCTTTTACATTTTGATACTCATCTATTAAGGTCGATATTTTGTCAATCTCATCATCATTAAACGGAATACTTTCACTTCCACCAGCATCAAATTCATCATTAGCCAAACGAGTCTGATATGTTTTGATATCATGATCAAGCTGTTCAATCCGTCTGACCTGTTGGATTTGGCCGTCCAGTTCTAAATATAAATTACGAATTAAATCAGCATTATCATTGTAAAATTTCAAATCAGAATTGGATTCCTGATGCGTATTCTTAAAATCAATAATGTTTTGTTCATCATTCTTAACATCTAATTGAATATTACTAATCTTATTTTGGATGTCTTGAAATGTTTCAAAGTCATGCTCAGAAAAGCCGTGTTTAACCGCTAATTTATCGTCTTGTAATTGTCTTAATTGAGCATATTTATCCCAGTTCGCTAAATCTTGATTAACCTGATTTAATCGCTCAGAAAATTTATTTCTTTTATTGCGATTCTGAGTCTTTTTTTCTTGTTCTTTTTTAGCTTGAATGGTCAATTCATGGTACTTGGGATATTCATTACTGGCTTCATGTACTTTCGCGTTCAATCTTTCTCGATCAACTAAAAGTCGGTTTAACTCAGGCTTTTTACCAGTCGGCTTATAGATCTTACCACCATTTTCCTGATTTTCGTCCTCTAGTTCAATCCAGTTATCAATCCCTACGACCCCAACACGCTGGATTCGTTTTGACAATTCTTCACGATTTAATCTCGAAATATCATTTAAATCAACGTTGCCAAAATAAAACAGGTTATCATATGATTCCCGATTGATTGGACCTAAAATTTTATCCAAAATTCCAGCAGGTAATTCATTTTTATTTTGATCAAAAACGGTTAATAACCCACCATTTTTACCTTCATTTCTTTGAACAAGATAAGTAGTTCCATTTTGTTCAACCGTTAAACGACCACCCATTTTATAGTCATCTTTGGGAGTGAAGTCTCGCTTACTCCGACTGTCCCGAAAGCCAAATAAAACATCTTTAATGAAATTTAAGAGGGTTGTTTTTCCAGCCTCGTTTCTTCCATAAATAACCTGGAACCCACTAAAGTTCAGTGTTAAATTATGAAGTTTTCCAAAGCCGAATACTTCAACTTTTTTAATCCTCATCCTTCACGTTCCCTTTCGTTTTACTAGTAATTAAATTCATACTTTCATCAAGTAATTTAGAGATGGCTTCATCACTTAAAAAGTTGTCACGAATGTAAGAGTGCTTAAAAAGCTTCTTCGCCAAATTTTTAAGGTTTTCTTCATTATAAACTTCATGCTTAGTGTCATCCCAGAATTTCTGATCTAGATCATTAAATTTCATCCCAGAATTATCAACAACGTCAATTTCATAAACCCAAGCATTAAATCGTTCAAAATCATATTGTAACTTTTCCTTAACCCGGTCGAGCAATTCTTCTGACGAAAAATTGGCTTCTTCGCTCATATTTAATTTCACACTCAATAAATTAAGTTTGGAAAAATCACTCGACTCAATTTTCTCCATAATTTGATTAACGACCGCTTCTTCTGAGTCAGTTCCCCGTAAATTCATTGAAAGATTTGACCAAATGAGCGGACAGGTGGGTTCAAACTGAACGTTTAAACCTCCATTAGTCTCATCACTGACTAATAAGTACCCCTTTTCACCCATTTCATTTTTATGACGGCCCTGGATATTTCCCGGATATTCAATTAAAGGATGATGACCTAACTGCTGACGCTTATGAATATGCCCTAATGCCCAATAATCATATCCCAAATTTTCCATTTCGTTAATGGTAAACGGTGCATACTGTGAGTCTTTGCCACCCTTAATAGCACCGTGAACCATCCCAATTTGGTAGTCAGCGTTTGAACGTTCTGGAAATCCAGAGATAATATCATCTGAAATATTCCTAGTAGCGTAACTAAAACCTGTAATAGCAACTGTTCTTCCGTCTTTAAGAGTCAATGTGTGCGTCGTCACTTCTTTGGGAAATACGTAAACATTAGCCGGAAAATTGAAATTTTTGGCACCTTCACTTTGATAATCATGATTACCAAACGAAAGAAGTACAGGAATACCATGTTCATCCAATCGTTCTAACTGTTTAATCAAAAAACTAATGGCTTTGACACTTTGGTGACTACTGTCAAACAAATCTCCCACTAGCAAAACAAAATCAACATCATCTAAAATGGCATCATCAATAATCTTCTTTAATGAATCGAATGGAGCCTCGTGCAAAATGTCCCACAGCTTACTCGGAGTGGTAGCATCCTCTCTGATTCCTAAAAACGGACTATCCAAATGTAAATCTGCCGCATGAATAAACTTCATTATAATTTCTCCCATACAAAAAAATCGGAGCACCAATGGGCGCTCCGATTAACGGTCAATTAAGCTTCATACATATCACGTAAAGGCTTAGTAATTAACATATTAGCATCATCAATTACTTTGCCCATTGCTTTTTCTTTACCCATCAATTTTTTGATGATATCAAGACTGTTCATTTTATTGGCAAGATCTTGAGCTTTTTTCATATCATCTTGCGAAATTTGTTGACCAGCCATTTGCTTTTGTCTTAATTCATTTTGATTAGTTTGAAAGTCCTTAAATGTCTTAAAAGCATCTTTGTCCTTCTTTAACTCATCGTATGTGGCTTGGAGTTCTTTAAATTCATCAGTCTTTACTAGTGCATCCTGTAAAGTTTGTGCGTCTTTCATTACATCATTTTCTGCCATAATTATTTCCCTCCTTAAATATTGTTACAGTGTATATTTTAACATACGTGAAGCTATCGGCCTAGTAAAGCTTTCGCACCGCTAATAACTTCTGAGGCACCCTTTTTAATTCCACTGGCACCTTCTTTAACGATTCCCTTAACGACTTTACCAGTATCATTAGTAATACCCTTAAATAGTTTAGAATTCTGCGTATCATTATCTTCATCACCATCACGTGCCACCGTTTGTGCGTCTTGGACACCAAATTGGGTTCCCTTGGTGTACGGAAGAATTTGTTGCATTTGTGTCTTGTACAACGGACCAACGTCGGTCCCAGTCAAATTCTCTAAATGATGCGTAGAGTTGGTACTATCAAAGCCTTCCCAAGTTGCTACCACAACGTTAGGAGTGTATCCGATGATCCATTTATCTTTGGTAGCATCGGAATCTGGAGTATTATCAGCCTCAGTACTTCCAGTTTTTCCGGCAACTTGATACCCGCTCGGTTTAGCATCAACACCAGTTCCATTATCAAAGACACCAAGCATCATACTTGTCATCTGTCGTGCCGTTGAAGGAGACATGATTTGTTTTGAACTTGGATGTTCATTATCAACGACCGTCTTCCCTGTCGAATCAACGATCTTAGTAATATAGAACGGCTGTGAAATTTTCCCCTTATTAGCAAAAGCAGTATAGGCACCAGCCATTTGTTGTGGGGAAACTCCGTTGGACAAGCCCCCAAGGGCCAATGCTAGATTCTTATCCTTATCCGTGACCGGTAAGTTGAATTTTTTAACCGAATCGTATCCCTTGTTTACTCCGATCTTATTTAATAACCAAACTGCGGGCGCGTTCATACTCTGTGCCAGAGCTTGGTACATCGGAACTTTTCCTGTATAAACATCATTGTAATTATGCGGAGTATAGTGGTTTGATCCATACGATTTCTTCTGGTTTTCAAGTTCAGAATCATAATAATACCCGTTTTCAAGAGCTGGCGTATAGACCGCAAGTGGTTTCATCGTCGAACCAGGCTGACGTTTAATATCGGTCGCACGATTATAACCACGGAAAACCGTCTTACCACGTCCACCAACAACCGCTTGAACCCCACCATTTTTTGGATTCAAAGCAACTGATGCAGCTTGGACCTTGGTCCCATCCGAAGCATCATTAGGAAACAAATTAGGATTTTTAAAATCAGTCTGAAAGCTTTGCTGCTGTTGCTGATTTAGATTCGTATAAATTTTATACCCGTGATTCATGATGTCAGATTCAGTTAATCCATATTTTGAGATAGCCTCATTAATAACAGCATCAAAATAATAGGGATATTTATACCCATTAGTAGAACGATAGGAATTTTTAGTGTTCAACGGCATGGCCTGGTATTTTTTTGCCTCTGAATTAGTGATCTTATGGTTCTTTGCCATTAAATCAAGAACCACATTTCTCCTCTGACGTGCCGCCTCCGGATGATCAATCGGATTATTACTAGGATTCGATAGCATCCCTGCTAACACAGCTGCATCCTGGACCGGTAAATCTTCCGCAGACTGCCCAAAGTATCGCTTCGAGGCATCTTCGACCCCATACACGCCATTACCAAAGTAAGCGTTGTTCATATACATCGTCAAAATTTGGTTCTTTGAATAAACGTTCTCAATCTCAATTGAAATGAATAATTCTTTAAGTTTTCTGGTTAAAGTTTGTTGCTGGGAAAGAAAAGTGTTCTTGGCTAACTGCTGCGAAATTGTACTTCCTCCACCACTAATGTAGTCACGACCAAGTACCCTATTCTTAATTGCAAGTAAAATGGCTCTCCCGTAACCACTAACCGAATAGCCATGTTCCTTATAGAAATTACGATCTTCCGTCGAAAGAATCGCATTAGGAATATTTTTTGAAATCTTATTCATCTGAACGTAAGTACCCTTTTGTGCGTACAATTTGCCAGCTTCTTGGTGATGTGAATCATAAATCACAGTCGATTTTGATAAATTAGACTGAAGATCACGAACGTGCGAAGTCTTTGCCACAATCGTCAAATAACTACTTAAAACCAAGATAACGAATAAAACAACTACAATAATCCATCTCGTAATTTGAAATCTACGCCAGAATTTTCTGAAGTAACCCCAAATTCTTTTAAATATTGACTTACTTTTGCTGTTGTTATCCATAAAAGTCCAAATCTCCTTTTATCATTAAATGCTATTGTAACACATGGACATTAATGGATTTTAAAAGATAAAGTGGATGTCAATTGACATCCACTTTATTCTACATTTGATCGGGTGCTTTAATTCCCAACAATCTTAACGACTCTTTTAATACAATCGCAACACTTTTGACAAGGTCGAGACGGGCGTCTTGCTCATCATCGTCCGCTAAAATCTTAGAATGAGCATAATATTTGTTGAATGACTTAGCTAGTCTTAGCGAATATTTAGCAATATCGGAAGGCTCAAATTCATTTCGAGCTTGTTTTACAACTTCTGGAAAAGCCTGAAGTAACTTAATAACTTCAAAAGCACCTGCATCAGTCAATTCATTTGCTGATTCATCAAATTCTTTTTTACCCGACTTCCGCAAAATACTCTCAGCACGAGCATGGGCATACTGAACGTATGGGCCAGTCTCACCTTCAAATTTTAATTGGTCTTTAAGTACGAAATCAATGCTATTGATTCGCTCACTCTTAAGATCACCAAAGATAATGGCACCAACCCCAACTTGTGTAGCCACTTCATCTTTATTCGGTAAATCAGGATTCTTCTCAGCAATTTGTTGTTTTGCCATGGTAATTGAATCATCTAAAACCTTGTTTAATAAGATAATATTCCCACGTCTAGTTGAAAGCTTTTTTCCATTAACCGTAATTAAGCCAAACGGGATATGATGAACACCGTCCGCATTCTTTATGCCCATCTTTTTTAAGACAGCTTTTAGTTGATGGAAATAATTAGTTTGTTCGGATCCTACCACGTAGAGATTCATGACTGGATGATACGTCCGTTCACGGTATAACGCCGTTGCAATGTCTCTAGTAATGTAAAGAGAAGCCCCATCACTCTTTAAGATCAGCGCTGGATTTAGGTTAGCGTTACTTAAATCGACCACTTGAGCTCCTTGAGATTCCTGAAGCAATCCATCTTTTTTTAGGATGTCAACCACTTCATCCATTTTGTCATTGTAAAATGACTCACCATTATAGGTATCAAATTTAACGCCCAGTTTTTTATAGGTATTATTAAAAGCCTCTAACGACACATCCCTAAACCACTTCCATAGTTTGGTAGCTTCGGGATCACCATCTTCGAGTTTTTTAAACCATTCGCGTGCTTCTTCGTCTAGTTCAGGATTTTTCTGATCTTCCTTATGAAATTTGACGTAATACTGAACTAAGTAATGAATTGGATGACGCTTTACGTCCTCTTCATTTCCCCACTTTAAGTAAGCCGTAATTAATTTACCAAATTGAGTTCCCCAATCACCTAAATGATTATCTTTAATTGTTTTATATCCATTTTTTCTTAAAATTTCGGAAATTGAATTTCCAATCACAGTGGAACGAAGGTGTCCCATTGACATTGGCTTAGCAATATTTGGAGAAGACATATCAATGGTCACGGTCTGATCCTTGCCATCGTAATTATCACCATAGTGCTCTTTATCCGTCAGAACCTCTGACATGACTTGCTTACTAACTTTTCCTTTATCCAAGAAGAAGTTAACGTAAGGACCAACGGCAACGACTTTATCAAACTGACTTCCATCAACATTATTGACGATATCCTTTGCGATCTGTTGAGGAGCTTTATGTAACTCCTTAGCTAGAATAAAAGTTGGAAATGCTAAGTCCCCGTTATCTGAAGTTTTCGGTTTCTCAATTTTTCCGTAAATATCACTCGTTGAAATTTGGTTGTTAGTTGCATCAGCAACTACGTCTGCAACTTGTTGTCTGTAATCCATAATATCCTCCTCATAAATAAAAAGCCTCTTACATTAATTAAATCAATGCAAGAGACGAGATCACCCGCGGTACCACTCTATTTGGAAATACCCACTCATTATTAAATTTGTATACCTAGAAAGGACGCCTTCCCAATCACAATTTATCTAACTCACATCAACTTAGATTTGCTTTGAAATTATAATTAGTACTACACTCTCATCGTTGGTAGCTTCCCAAAGCGGGTGACGGGAATCGAACCCGCGACGTAAGCTTGGGAAGCTTAAATTTTACCACTAAACTACACCCGCAATACGTGTATAATTATATCATGAATTATACCCCTTGTCATCAAGACTTCTACAGAGCCGTATGATAAAATTTGATTGGAGGCTAAACATCATGTTAATCTACATAATTACTTTACTATGGATTCTTTTATTAATCTCACTAACAATCGGAATCACGCGTAAACAAGACAAAAAGATTATTAAGGGTGTCGTCTATACGCGCGCGTTTTACATTCTTTTGTTGATTAGTGAAGTGGTTTTTACCCTGAATCACTTTAACGAGCATCGTTATTTGGTCTCTTTAAGTTTTATAATGACAATCGTCGCGATTTCTTTCATTGATATTTGTTACCAGAGAAAAATCCAAGGTAATTTAAAACCCTACGTAATTTTATTGACACTGATTTCGATTTTAATCTCAATTGGGCTTTTGTTTTTCATTCAATAACTACTACTAAAAAATCATCCAATCACTTGGATGATTTATTTTTTTGCATTTTTTCAGCTAACCGAATTGATTCATCAACTAGCTCCGCTTGCGCATCAATCACAGGGTAGTCATGATTACCAGCTCGCTCTTCTGCTACCGAAATCTCAGTACAACCTAAAATCACTACATCGCTATCCAATTCATTAACCATTTGATTTAAAATATGATGGTATAATTTTGGATCGACATAATCGTGCTCCTTAACACCTTTATAAATTAAATCCATCGTCTCGTCCGCAATTTCAGCGGTCGGGTGCACAACTTTATATCCAGCTTTAGTAATTTCTTTATCATATACCTTGTCCTTTAGAGTTCCCTTAGTGGCAATTAGCCCCACTCTTTTAGCGTGTGGAAACTTCTTAGCAATTGCAGCTACCGCTAGCCTAGGCATATGCAAAATTGGAACATCCGTCATACTCTGTAACTGATCATAAAAATAATGGGCAGTATTACATGGTAACGCAAAAAATTCTGGTCCCAGTTTGCTCTGTTGTTTAATATCTTCTTCAAGTGGAACTAGTGGGCTCGGATTATTTTTTGGGTCAGTAATATAATCCGTCCGGTCCGGAACCGTCGCATGATTAACTAATATATAATTTAAATAATCTTGATCACAGTGAGCTGGGGTCCGTTGATTTAGTAAATGAACATAACTCTCAGTCGCTTGGGTCCCCATCCCACCAATAATTGTGAAAAACTTTTTCATTATCTTATTCCTTATTCACATGAAAATATTTTTTGAAGTTTTTTGCGTAATTATGGTCCATCCATTTCATAAGTAGCCAACGCATGAAGTTTTCATCTTTTTTATACCAAAAAGTCGTTCCCCACTGACCTTTTTTGATCAGCTCTTCCGCCTTCTTTTTATCTTCATTATCTTTGGCATACTTACGAAAAACACGATTGGGCACCCCTAACCATAAATAATATTTCTTAGGATCTTGATTGGCATACACTGTCTTTTGGTCCGCTAGGTCATCTTGAACGTAATCACGAACCACCCATTGAGCAAGGTTATATCCATTTAGGGTGACAAAGAAACTGCTGCGTCCCTGTCTCAAATTGATTTCAAACAACTTGTACGTATCGTCTCTAACATCATACTTCATGTCAAAATTAGCATACCCAGTAAATTCAATCGACTCTAAAAACTGTTGAATCTGATCATAAATCCGTTGATCAAAGTCAGGAATAATCGTGACGTAGTTACCAATTGCAGACGGTGCCGGATCTTCCAAAAGTGGATGGCCTAAACACATCATCTTAACATGATGATTCTTGTCAACATAAGCATTTAAGACCCGCATGTTGCTGTCATCACCTGGGATGAAATCTTGGACGATCAAGTCTGAAGTATAACCATTATTATAAATTTTTGAAACAATGTCACGATACTCGGCATCACTTTTAATGGTAAAAGCTTTCTTTCTTCCCTTAAAACGGATATCCAACCATTCCACGCTATTGGTTGGTTTAAGTGCAATTGGATAATCAAATGGTTGATCAAAGTCATTATCTTCAAAATTGCTTTTGGAAATAATCTTGGTGCCGGGATATGGCATTCCATACTTATCACACATTTTATAAAAATTTTCTTTACTATTAAGTTGTTTTATTAACGAATAATCAACGTATGGACAGACAAAGACATCTTCTAAATCTTTCTTATGTTTAGAAATTAACTCAGCATAACCATCCCCACATCCAATTAAAATGACCGGTTCTTTGTGGTTGGCATACTTCTTTTTTAACTTTTTCATCTCTTCAAACCATACTGGATCCTCACTAAAGCCGGGAATAAACGTCAGATCCACAATTTTGGTAAATCTTGTGGGGGCTAATCGTTCCTGGGCATAAGCCTTGACACGCTTACCATACAACTCGTAGAAAGAACGCGCCATCCCGTACACATTAAAGTCACTTCCAAGTAAGATCGGAGTGAAATCTGGAACTTTCTCATTTGTCATTACCATTTAAACCCTCCAAGTAATCTTCCACGATAACCGAATCGGTTGGATAAGGTGTATCAACACCATTAATCTTTTGATAAGGATCGCGTCCTTTACCCGCTACTACAATAATATCTCCACGTTTACCAAAATTAATGGCCTTTTTAATGGCTTTTTCACGATCCATTTCGAAATGAACGTCAACCTTATCATGATCGATATGACTATCAATTTCCTTTGCAATCTTCATGGGATCTTCATAAGCGGGGTCGTCAGTAGTTAAAAACGCTACATCGGCATTTTGAGTCAACGCCTTGCCAAATCCCTCTCGACGGTCAATTCCCTTATTGCCCGGGCTTCCAACCACTACAATAACTTTTCCACTAGGGTCTTGTCGTTTTAAAAATCCTAGTAATGCATTCATACTAGCATAATTATGGGCATAATCCACATGAACGTTCCCATGGTTTTTAGACTTAAAGATTTCCATTCTTCCAGGAATTTTTGCTCCTGCCAAACCATCTAACATATCACCACGTTTAAAGCCAGCAAGTCCAGCCGATATGATCGAAGCGGTTGCATTTGATTCATTGTAATCACCTGGAATACCAATGCGATAATTTCCGTCTAAGCCTAACTTTTTAGCTTTATCAGAAATGGAACTTAATTGAATATCGTTATCAGTCAAGCTATCTGAAACTGGCTCGTACGTGAAATCAAGGTCGATTTCAAGTTGTGGAGTCGTCCCCTTTTTACCAAACAAATAAATATTTTGGGGATCAGTTGTGGTTTTGGCAGCATAATAAATATCAATCAGGTGGTCTGAATCGGCATTCAAAATGCACTTATTTGAATTAACCAAGAGTTGTTCTTTACAGTGCAAATAGTTTGCAAAAGTCGGATGTTCGTTTTCCCCAATGTGATCGGGAGAAATATTTAAAAAATTACCTACGTTATACTTTAATCCAAAAACCCGATTTTTTAAGTATGCCTGAGACGAAACTTCCATAATGAGATATTTCATCCCATTATCGACAGCGGATCTCATATTCTTAAAAATATCTAGTGATTCTGGAGTGGTTAGATGTGACTTAAATGTTTGATTTAGTTCATTACCAACCACGGTATTGATAGTTGAAAATAAGGCGGTTTTATTCCCACTCGCCCTCCTAATTGCATCCCGAGTGAAATATGAAGAGGTCGTTTTCCCCTTAGTACCCGTAAAGGCAATGATGAACAAATCGTCTTGTGGATAATTGAAAAATGCAGCAGAGATCAAGGACATTGCTTTTTGAATATTAGTAACCAAAATCTCATTCATTCCGTTACTTTCAGATAAATGATCTTCACACACGATTCCAGTTGCTCCAGCCTTTTTTGCTAACGTAACAAATTCAGGCTTAAAGTTTCCCTTCCCAAAGAATAAGGTTTTCGGTTTTATGTCTCGTGAATCATAACTAACGTAGTTAAAATCATTATCATTAGTCTGATTAACTGATTTTAATAAGTCATGTTCACGAAGAATATTTTTAATTTCTTGAATGCTTAGTGACAAAAAATTCAGCTCCATTCCGCTAATTTTTGTAATGGAAATCCAAATAAATCATTCGGACTTTAATTTTGTTTTTAATTTACTCCTAGACAATTCTACCAAAAGAAAGAGATAATGACTAACTCAAAACCAATAATGAAAACATAAATTAATATAATAAAAAACATTCTGCGTAAACTAAATTAATTCCAGTTCACACAGAATGTCTTTTTACTACTTAACATCTTTTAATTTTTGCTCACTAACATTATCCAATCGGTCACCAACTGCATTCACCATCTTCAAACATTTTTCAATATCATCCTGGCTCATATCCAAAACAGAAAAACATTGATTAACGTGTTCATATACTTTATCACGACGTTCCTTAGCGTATTCTGTAGTGTCAACGATGACAACTCGTTCATCTTTATGACTACGTGTTCTTGTCACCCATCCCTGCTTTTCAAGCCGTTTCAACAACGGGGTTAAAGTCCCACTATCTAAGTCTAAGTAGGATCCAAGCTCACGAACGGTCATTGGGGCATGTTCCCATAACACCAACATGGTAATGTATTGTGGATAAGTTAAATTAAATGGAGATAAAACGATTTGGTAGTACCGACTAAACTTTTTACTTGTATTATAGATTCCAAAGCACAATTGGCTTTCAATCTTACGTGGTTCAACCATTATAATCTCTTCTTTCTAAAAACTCTTGTACTATCTTATATTTTACACAATTAAATAATAAATACAAGGATACTACAAAATTGAGTGTTTATTTTACGACATTTTTATTGTATGATTGAAAGGTAGTAATTGCCCGAGTGGCGGAATTGGCAGACGCGCAGCGTTCAGGTCGCTGTTCAGTTTACTGAGTATGAGTTCGAATCTCATCTCGGGCATTCGTTACTAACAAGACGTTATCAAGCTTATTGATATCGTCTTTTTTCATTAATAGTAATTAAATTATGTAAACAAAAAGAGTGGACAATTGTCCACTCTCTCACTACTTTTTATCTAATATAATCGCCTAGATCGTAAATTAATTGGTTCTTAGCTTGGTAATAATAATTGCGTAATGGATGAAGATGGTTATTTTTAACGATCCATGGCTTATCAAAATTAGTGTAATGAATAATCACAGGGTGCTTAAGTGCATTTGCCTCAGCTGCTCGACGCTCTGGGATAGGATTTAATCCACTCTCACCCTTAACTAGATGACTTTGCAAATTATACTTAGGGTCAAGTTTTTTCCAGTGTCCATTAAAAATGGCGTTTAGAGCATCTTGGTCTTGATACTTCAGCATATCAGGTTTATCAATTGCTAACTTTCTAACTTTCTCAGAAGTGTCATTATCATTCCAAGCTTTCGTATCAATTAGTAACAATCCGGCATTGAAATACTGACCCGGTTCATCACTAACATGCATCTTTTTTAACCGGTCAACGTAACCAGAATCCTCAACAGCACCGACAATGTTGCCATCAAGATCGGTATTAAAAAGATCCGAAATGTCACCCACACATACCATATCAGCATCCAAATAAAGGATCTTAGGTTCATGAACTTCTTCAGGAATCTCAATTCGATAGTAAGTGTTTTCTTTAATTGCACTATCCGGAGATTTTACATTAGCATCCTTATATGCAGCGGTGTTGGGTTGCAAAAAGTTAATTGTCTTACAGTTGTCGTAGACTTTTTCCAAGGCCTTTAACAAATCAGCACTGTTGGAACTTAAATGATCATTAACAACGTAAAACGTGAAACTTGAATTCTTATTATGGTTCAATATTGACGAATAGTTGACTGCCAGCGGTATCGCCATATTGTTATCAGTAGTAGATGCAATTGTAATCATACACATTATCCCCTTCAAAAATATTTGAAACTATTTGGCCACTTGTAAAAATAAGTATCACTAATTTTCGTAGCGATATTTATAAAAGTGGACCACTTTATGACCTATCTATTTCGAACAACAACAACGTTTACCGTCGCATTTTTACTTCCAATGGTAATGGTAGCGTTATTATTCTCAAATCGATATCCAGTTGGAGCAATTAAAGTTTGCTTTTCACCTGGGATACCAGTAACTGAAGTTGCATTCACGTACTGCCCCTTTTTATTTACAAAATTAACTTGTTCAGTTATGGAAATCGAAGGGACATTGTAATTGGTTGCCCAAATCCAATTACCGGGATGTGATTGTCCATCTGCAAGACTTAAATTATTCTGCAATTGATTGTTATTATCAATGTTCATCCAATTGGGTGATTTAACAGTGTAATCTTTTCCGTCAAATACAAACTGGGTACCTACTACCGGTTCTGGAATAATTGGACCTGCACCAGGTGCATCAGGAGCCCTTAAGATTGTCTTATCACCTAACTTAATTTGGTGAAGATTATTATCACCCTTCATGAAAGCGGACAATCCATTATATTTACCCTTAGAAGCTGCCTGAGTATCGAAGCTAGTTAAATCTAGGCTTTGTAACTGATGGTCATCCTGAAACATATTACTCAAACTACGATTATTAGGATTAATTTTAAAACTCGTTAAACCGGCAATGTTTTTAACAGCATAGTCATAAACAAACATTGAACTCATATCAATAACTTTAGAAGTGTCAAAATGACTGACGTCGATGTCTTTAAGAAGAATATCGGCACCAAGCATCAGTCTCATACGATTAACATTTGAGGTGTCAAAGTGAGTGACATCAATACTTTTTAGTGCTGTATCACCATTAAACATATAATCCATACCAGATACTTTTGATGTATCCAATTTATCGAGACCATTAATAGTTTGCAGGTTTTTTAAACCTTGATTGCCCTGGTGGAGTGGGTCATCATCTGCCGATTGAGAAAAAAGATAATCAGAATTTGATGGGGCATACATCTTATCTTGGATATTAATAACTTGCGCATCATTTAAAGCCTGACGTAAATCTCCAAGTTGTGAATATGCATAGGTTCCCAAGGTTTTATCTTTACCGCTCAACGTTAAAGTCCGATTGATCTCATTATAGTTCCAGTTGACCTGTCCCCACGTACCACTATCATATCTTAATTTAGAAATCCTAGGTCTAGCTTGTGAGGTCATTTCCTTAGTATCCGTTGCTGCTGCATATGTAGTTTCAGTGTGATTTGCTGAACTATTCATCTGCAAGCCAAAGAATAAACCAACGGTCACACCTGCGATTAATGCTCCCTTAATTACCTTTTTCATTAGATCATCTCACTCTCTTATATTTCCTTACACTTCTAAAGTAGGCCATAAATGCCGTCATGTCAACATTTATGCTTTATCATGTGAAAAAAATACCATAATAATTACATTAATTATGTAAAAAGAGAATAATAATGTGCGTTATTATTCCCTCTTTTAGTTTCTATAAATCTATATCATTGGATTTATATAGTTATAATCTATCCATAAAAACATTGATTAAACTATCACCATGCCAATAAAAATCATTGGAGTCTATGTAAGAACCAGAAGTATTAGCTTCTGGCTCTACAATAACTAGTCGTTTAGACGAATAGTAGCGTGATAAGAACTACCATCTGTGGCCTTGCCAAAATAATCGTCTGTAATCGAGCGAAAAACCATTTTCCCGTTCGGTAAGTTCAAATATTCGGCATCATATGGAAAAACAACGGAGTAATTGTTTTTATTTCCAATACTGTAATAGTAAATAGTTCTACCACTAAGCCGAACGCTTCGATCTGTACTTGGAACTACTAGTTTAAACTCCTTCATTATGACTCACCTCCTTTCCCATCAAAAAAGGTCATACTACGAAGTAGCATGACCTAAATGGTATTTCAGAGTATTCATCATATTGAAATACGAATAAATTCGCATAGTTGTTTTAATTTCAAATCTTATAACAAGACATAGGCTATCATTAAATGATTTTTCACGTACTCAATAACACTTATCTTCCACCAACTTATCATTTATGACAGTATTAATTACGGTGTTAAAAGCTTCTCACACTTTCTAACACCACGTGAACACTATTTCCTACATTAGCATTCACAAAATTGTCTAGTTATTTTTAATCTCAACATTCAATATTTCATTATGAATCTCTTACTGCTTACTTCACAATTTAGATTATAAACTTTATTAAAAACAACGACAATAGAGTCTTAAATTTCACAAAACATAATTATAATACCTTGACATCAGTATTTATCCTAATTATTAATTCACTTTTGTCTCATAATATAATAATTATTATTATATAATATAACCAATCAGTCGCTTTATTGACAAAAATTTACTGCATAATTTTAGCGATTAAAACATAATTTGATATAATTAACCAATGGAGGAAATAATATGAAAACAAAAGCTTATGAAACTTATAATTTAGTTGAATACGATAAAAATCTTCCTTATGAAGTTGGCGATTTAGTCGAAGTTACATTTGTTAACCCAACTGGCTTAGGTGATAACCAAGACGATTGGTTAAAAGTCGTGAGACATGACGTTGGTGAATCAACCAGTATTCATGATGAATTCAGGTTTAATTCAAAATGCATCAAAGCAGTAAAGAAGTCAAACTAAAAAAAGGTCCTCACTTTTGTGAGGACCTTTTTTTAAGCATTATCATGTGCAATTTTAGCGGCAGTAGCGCCAGCAATAGCTCCAACAATATCATCAATAAAAGTATTGACAATTTGACCGTTTGTATCGAGTTCTTTTACAATTCCATTTTTATTAGTGTCAATTTCACCATAATTAGTAACCCCAATCGTCCCATAGATTGAAGCAATTCCAAGTGCCAACGTTTCATCAACGCCAAACACCCCCAAATCATGGGAGACAATGCTTTCAAGTGGCTCTTCTAACTCGCCATCTTGTGCTAAACGATCCAGTTCAAGCCCTACCATTGCGTTATTCAATACTTCCCTTTTATGCAAAATATCATTAACAATCCCACAAACATAGTCTAAATCAGGAACATTTGAATATTTTTTCTGTAAATCAATTGCAATCTGTGCAATATCTTTAATCGTTACTCCATGTTCATTCAGTCGCTTAAGCACAAAATTATACGCCTGAGTGTCAGGATATTTATAGTCTCCTCGATCTACCATTAGTTAATCTTCCTCCATATCTTTCATCAGGGTCATATCATATTCGTTTGGATAATTATCTTGAGTAATCATCATTGTCATTACACTTTTATCCTTAAGATGACCCTTTATAATTGCATCAACATACATCTCTTTATGAAAATCTCTTTGAAATTCGGCAAAACTCGATAAAAATCTAAAGTTCAAAACCACGTCACTACTATTTCTAGAACTTGAAACGCCAATAACATCTATTATTTTACTCTTCTTCATCTCGTTAACTATCGGAATAACGACATTCTTATAAAATATTTCAACTTCACGTAATTTTTGAGTTAAATTATGAATTCGTTGATTAATTACGTTACACTTCTGAAAGTCAGTATTATTCAACTCTTTCATCCCATTCAACAAATAATCCTTATCATTATTGAGTAGGGCATTTTTTAAATCCGCTGACTTTTGATCGTCATCCCCATCGTTTAAAACACTAGCTAATTCATCAATTGTGTTCACGTCATAATCATTTTTGAGTTGATCAAGATTCATGATCCAGTGTAAATACTGCTTTTTAAGCTGCTCCAACTCTTCATCAGCCGCCATTAATTGATTCTTTAATTGATTAAAATAATTAAATTCAACTACGTCCATTTTTCACTCCACCACTATAAGACTGCCATTAGCATAAATCCGGTTGCAATTAGGTTATTTAAAAAGTGGACCCCAATCGAAACTTCAATTTTCCCCGTTTTCTTGTATACATACGCTAAAATCATTCCCAAAATAGCATAAATCATAAAACTAATCACGTTAGAACTCATATGACCACAAGAAAAAAGTAACCCACTAAAAACAATTGGCAGCCAAAACGCATTTTGATTAAAAAAGGCATTAATAAAAAATCCTCTAAACACCAATTCCTCTAACACTGGGGATAAAAAAATCGCCGAAAAGCTCATCAAGACCAACACCGTCATGTTACTTTGAAAAAGACTTAAAATGGCATTATTATTCTTTGTTCCCAGTTGGTTAAAAATCAATTTATTTAAAACTTGAAGCACAATCTCAATAACAAAAAAGCTAAAGATTGACAATAAAATAATCTTTAAATCGTGACCAGTAAGCCGATGACTTCGTTGCCTGTACACACTTCGATAAGCCCATAGCGCTAAACTAATTACGACAAGAAAAATAACAATGTAAGAGGATCCATAAAGAAAAGCCTTGAATCCATGATAATCGTGAATTCCAATCATTTGAACTGGTACTTGAACCGCAAAAATCAAAAAAATTAGTCCAATAAATACAACGGCTCTTTTCAAAAATTTAATTAAACTCATTTCCCACTTCATTAATCCAATTCATCTCCAAATTTTTCCACTAACATAGAATACCATAATAATAAGGTCTGAAACAAAGAAGGAAAATTAGTGTTCAAATCCATCGTTAACCTAACTGATTCGAAATGATATACTAAAAGACGTTATTAAACTAAAAGAGGAGCTAAGCATGGTGATTATTACAGCTGGAATGATTGGTGTCGGTAAAACAACCTTAACGGGAAAAATTGCCGCACATTATGGAACAGAGCCCTTCTACGAGCCAGTGGGAGACAATCCTGTTTTGCCACTTTATTATAAAGATCCAAAACAGTATGGCTTCTTACTCCAAATATACTTTTTAAATAAACGCTTTTCGATGATTAAAAAGGCGTTAAAGCAAGACAACAACGTGTTGGATCGATCTATTTATGAAGACGCGCTTTTCACCAAAGAAAATAATGCTGAGGGAAATATTTCTGACGTTGAATTAGAAGTTTATTTAAAACTACTTGACAATATGATGGATGAACTTAAAGAGCTTCCAAAAACAAGTCCCGACCTTTTAGTCTATGCCTACAGCGATTTCGACACCATCTTATACCGAATCAAAAAGCGTGGTCGTGATTATGAACAATGGGACAACGATCCAGGACTGGAAGAATATTATTACAAAATGTGGAAAGCTTACCAAAAATGGTATGACGAATACAATGTCAGTCCTAAGATGAAAATTAATCTTCAAAAGTACGATCTAGAAGATCCCCAAAACGTTTCTAAGGTATTGGCAAAAATTGATAAAAAATTAAAAACGATCCGATAAAAAAACTTTGAACACGTTGTTCAAAGTTTTTTTATCTCTACTTAGACAATTCATAAATTGACTGACCGTAAATCGACATTGCCAAAATCAAATCATTAACAGGTGTGTATTCGTTAGCTTGGTGCATCGTGTCCTCTGTTCCTGGGAAAAGTGCTCCAAAGGCAACCCCACGTTTCATCATTCGCGCATACGTCCCACCACCAACAACTTCTGGTTGAGCGTCATCCTGATCAGTTTGATCGCGATAAACACCCATTAAGGTTTTTACAATGGGATCGTCTGCATCAACAAAGTGGGGCACCATTTGCGAAATTTGTTTGGTTGACCCGTTAAACCGATCAGCGGCATCTTGAACTTTAGCTAAAATTTTATCAGTCGTAATCCCCTTGGGATACCTAAAGTTAGTGTTGACCATCCCACCATTTTCATGATCAAAATTCATTAGACCGACGTTCATGGTTAGTTCCCCCATCACATCATCAGTAAAATTAAGCCCCAATTTATGAGCACGAGAATCATCATGCAGTTTTTCGTCGATGAAGTTCAGGATATTAGCACCACTAGTATCAAAACTATAATCAACCAAAAAGTCAGCTAAATAGGTTCCAGCATTGATACCGTTCTTAGGTTCCATTCCATGTGCTGCTTTCCCGACTACACTGATTTTAATATTGTTCCCTTCGATTTCATAGCTTCCAGTTACGGGAACCCTATCTAAATATTTTTCAAATTCATCGGCCATTTTGGAGACATCCGCAGCAACAACGTCGGCTTCCGCATCACGTGGTACCATATTTTCACGCAATCCGGCATTAAAATGCATCAGAGTGTTCTCACCATCGCTTTTATTGGAAGCAAAATGCGTTTCAAGCGTCACATTACCCTTTTCCCCATTGATCAAGGGAAATTCGGCGTCTGGCGAAAATCCAAATGAAGGATCTGGTTCAACCTCAAAATAGCGTTTCATTCCAGTCCAGTCACACTCTTCGTCCGTTCCAATTATCAAGCGAATTTTGACCTTCGGCTGAATCCCTGCATCTTTAAGCATTCTTAATCCATAATAGGCGGCAAGTCCTGGTCCTTTGTCATCAGAAACTCCTCGACCAATTGCATTGTCACCCTCAAGCTTTAGTTCGAATGGATTGGAATTCCAACCTGCGCCACCGGGCATCTCATCAGCATGTGACAAAATTGCCATGGTTTCATCGCCTGAACCATACTCAATGTATCCCACTACGTTATCAATGTTTTTGGTAGTAAACCCATCACGATCACCAAAAGAGAGAAACTGTTGTAATGCATGAGCTGGACCTGGGCCCAATGGGTATTCGTCCGTTGCGTGCTCCAAGTCCCTCGAACTATCAATTGAAATCAATTTTTTTAAGTCATTTAAGTAATCATCTTTGTAATTTTGTGCTTTATCTTTCCAGTCAATTGCCATGTTATACCCTCCTACTTAGTTATTCCTTATTCTAACATAATCAAGAAAGTAACAACTCATTTGGACAACATTCAACCAACGCATGATATAATGCAACCGAGGTGAACAAAATGAAGAAAATTGATAAATCAATTCTAACTAAAACCATCCGCATTCGACCCAAAAATAGTTTTAAAGGAACTTACGGTAAAATCGCTTTAGTTGGTGGAAACGAAAACTTTGGTGGTGCAATCATAATGAGTTCGCTTGGAGCAGTTTACTCTGGCGTTGGACTCACAACTACTATCACGGATCCAACGAATCAAAGTGCGCTCCACTCTTGGCTACCCGAAGCAATGTTTGCAGACTATAACGACACTGATCAAATGGTTCAACTCATTAAAGCTATGAAAGTTATTACCATTGGCTCTGGACTTGGGACCGATGATCATAGTTGTGAAATTATGGAAACCGTATTTGATAATGTCACCCCCGATCAAATCCTCTTAATTGATGGTTCGTCCATCACGATGATCGCTGAACGTGGGTTAAAATTACCACAAGCCAAATTAATTTTTACCCCGCATCAAATGGAGTGGCAACGTTTATCCGGAATTAAAATGGCCGATCAAACTGAGGCACGTAACCGAGAAGCCCGCGACAAAATTGGTGGGATTGTCGTTCTTAAATCTGATCGTACTCAGGTTTATACCCCAGATGAAGTATACCAAAACACGACTGGGACGCCTGCTCAAGCAACTGGAGGGATGGGTGATACTCTTGCAGGAATTATCGGTGGATTCGTTGCCCAATTTGACGACGAGGTTGATGCTGTTTTAGCAGCCGTTTATTCCCACAGTGCAATTGCCGACGAACTAGCAGCCACTCAATATATAGTTCTCCCTCATCAAATTTCACAACGGCTTCCACGCTTTATGCATGAACACGAAGCATGAATTTAATTTATAAAAAAAGAAGATCCTGACTGGATCTTCTTTTTTTATCGAATGTGTAAAAACTTCCTCACACTTTGCATCTTATTTCCTAAGACCTTATCAGCTACCCGACTTTTAAGTACCAAGAATAGGTACACAAATCCACCAGCTAACGTAGCCAAAATCGAAACAAACAAACTGATTAGTGAACTATTGTAATTGACTACCATCCCAAACAAGAAGTTAGCTCCATAAACTACAATTAAGGCCACAAAGTATGTGATCAAAGCAAACGCTAAAATTTTAACAGAATTAGATTTAATACTACTCATTTCCAATCCAAACTCATGTCTTAAGGAATGCACAATCAGATAGTTAGCAACTGTAAATCCAACTGCGGTTGCCATTAAGGCTCCAAAAGCTCCAAAGAAGTAAACTAAAGGAACTTGCGCAACTAACTTAATTACAATTCCAACCACAAAGTATTTAACTGCTCGTCTATTTTCAGAGATTCCTTGCATTAATGCGGTAACCACCGTAAACAAGCCTAGACTAATTGAAATGATAGCAGAAAACGTTAAAATGTCCGCTCCTAAATCCATATTGGCGGTTCCATAAAAGGTTCGGTTGATCGGACCAGCAATAGCTGCCATCCCTAAAGCTGCAGGAAGCATGACAAATTCAAATAAAATTAACGCATTACTAAGTTGCTTACTAATTGAATGAATGTCACCTTTGGTTCGGGCTTCAGAAAGCAACGGAACTACGGTAATTGCCAAGGCGGAAGCTAACGAAACCACAATCATAATCAATTTATTCGCATTAGCCGCAAAAATAGCATAAATATACTGTAAATTAGTATTAGTATAATTAGTTGCCCAACGCATAATACTAAAAAAGGAATATTGGTCAATTAATTGAAAAATGGTAATGCCAGAACCAAGAATAATAAACGGAACCGCTTGACTAATAATTTCTTTATAAAGATCGTTAGTCTTAACGTTAATAGCGTTATCACTTGAAGCAATAAGCCCCTGAAAATGATCACGTCGTCGCCAGTAATACCATCCTAGTGCTAAAAAACCAAAAATAGCACCGATGAAGGCGGCAAAAGTTGACTGGGTAACGGCGGTTACCCAACTTCCGTGGATCACGATCATAATGAAGAAGGCTGAAGCCAACATGTAAATGACACGCGCGAGTTGCTCAACAAATTGTGACATTGCTGACGGAGCCATCTGTTGGAAGCCTTGAAAATATCCACGAGTTAAACTCATCGCAGGAATAATTAGGACGGCCCATGCTAACGAACGAATCACCGGAACCGCATTTTTACCCCCACTACCAGCTAAGATTGGAGCAAAAAAATAGATTAAAAGTGCACAAACGACTCCGGTAATAACCGAAAGGGTAATTCCCTTCTTATAAAGTCGCGCACTTACCCCATACTCATTTAACGCATTATAATGGGCCACTTCTTTTGCAACCGCCGACGGAATCCCCGCAATGGCAATTGTCAAAAACTCACTATAAATGTTGTAACCCATGGTATACAACGTGTTGGCAAGCGGAAACAATGACGCTCCAAAAATCAATCGCCAAGGAATGATGTAAATGGCACCAAGAATTCGTGAGAGGATGCTTCCAATGGTCATCCAGGCTGATCCTTTAACCATCTTACCTTGTGATCTTTCACTATCTTCAATTTCTTCTTTTTCTAATTCATCTTGTTCGAAATCGTTGTTCACAAATTTCCCCTACTTTCACGTTACAAATATAAATTTTAACCATTTCGAAAAATAATTTCAAATTTATTCAAGCTTAATTTGCAACAATATTAACAATTTTCTTTGGAACGACGATTACCTTTCTAACAGTCTTTCCATCAAGGAATGATTTAACATTTTCATCATCTAAAGCAACTTTTTCAGACTCGTCCTTTCCAGCATCCACGCTAACTTTAATGTGACCTCTTACTTTTCCATTAACCTGAACCACCAGTTCAACTTGGTCTTCTTTTAACTTACTTTCGTCAGCTTCTGGCCACTTGGCAAGTTCAATGGAATGATCATGACCCAACTTTTGCCACAATTCTTCAGCAACATGTGGCGTAATTGGTGAAAGAAGTTTAATGAACCCTTCCGCGTACTTTTTAGGTAACCTTTGTGCTTTATAGGCTTCATTAATAAATACCATCATTTGAGAAATGGCAACGTTAAAACGCATGTTTTCAAAGTCATCAGTTACCTTTTTAACGGTTTGGTTATAAATCTTATCAAGCTTTCCGTCATTATCATCAACGATCACATCACTTACCGTGTCATCATCATTCATGTACAAGCGCCAAACTCGTTTAATCCAGCGGTTGGCACCAACAATTCCATCGGTATTCCACGGTTTAGATTCAGAAAGTGGTCCCATAAACATCTCATACAGTCGCAACGTATCAGCACCGTACTGTTTAACAATGTCATCGGGATTAACTACATTTCCCTTGGACTTTGACATTTTTTCATGATTAGTACCAAGAATCATACCTTGGTTAACTAATTTTTGGAACGGTTCTTTTGTTGGAACCACCCCTAAATCATAGAGCACCTTATGCCAAAACCGCGCATACAACAAATGAAGAACAGCGTGTTCAGCACCACCGACGTACAAATCAATTGGAAGCCAGTACTTCAATTTTTCTGGATCAGCAATCATTTTATCATTATGAGGATCAACGTATCTCAAGTAGTACCATGAACTGCCGGCCCACTGTGGCATCGTATTAGTCTCACGCTTACCATGACGACCGTTCTTATCTGTCACGTTCACCCAGTCAGTAAGATTGGCTAACGGACTCTCTCCGGTTCCAGACGGTTGAATGTCAGCCGCTTTAGGAAGCCGTAATGGTAACTGGTCTTCTGGAACTAAGGAAGTTGTGCCATCATCCCAGTGAATTACTGGAATGGGCTCACCCCAGTAACGTTGGCGACTAAAAATCCAATCACGTAATCGATAATTAACCTTTTTATTACCAGCATGATGATCCTTTAACCATTCGATAATTTTATCGATAGCTTGTTTTTTATTCAATCCATCAAGAAAACCGGAATTAATGTGAACCCCATCGCCCGTGTAAGGTGCATCATCAACATCACCACCCTCAATCACTGGAATGATGGGCAAATCGAACTTCTTAGCAAAATCAAAATCCCGTTGGTCATGAGCAGGGACGGCCATGACTGCACCGGTTCCGTAACTTGGCAGAACGTAATCACCAATCCAAATTGGAATTCTCTTTTGGTTCACAGGATTAATTGCGTAAGCTCCAGTAAATACTCCCGATTTATCTTTGTTTAAATCAGTTCTTTCAAGATCTGATTTAGAGGCAATTTTAGCCCGGTAGTTTTCTACATCGGACTTTTGTTCTGGTGTCATAATTTTATCTACAATCGGACTTTCTGGTGAAAGCACCAGGTAAGACACCCCATAAATAGTATCAGGACGAGTAGTAAAGACTTCGATCTTTTCATCTTCTTCATTTACATCAAATGAGATACTAGCCCCAACGGAACGGCCAATCCAATTTCGTTGCATTTGTTTAATGCTTTCAGGCCAGTCTAAATCGTCAAGATCATCTAACAAACGGTCAGCGTAGGCAGTGATTTTCAAAACCCACTGTTTCATAGGTTTTCTGTAAACGTCATAACCACCACGTTCAGTTTTTCCATTAACAACCTCTTCGTTTGAAACAACGGTTCCACCCATGAAATCAGGGGCCCAATTAACCTCAATCTCATCTTCATAGGCTAATCCCATTTTGTACAGCTGTTCAAAAATCCATTGAGTCCATTTATAGTAATTAGGATCCGAAGTATTGACTTCACGATCCCAATCATAGGAAAATCCAAGCGATTTAATCTGACGTCTAAAATTGTCAATGTTTTTCTTCGTAAAATCACGTGGGTTGTGACCAGTCTTTAACGCATATTGTTCTGCCGGCAGCCCAAAGGCATCCCATCCAATTGGATGAAGGACATTTTTACCCTGCATTCGCTTAAAGCGCGCCATGATATCAGTGGCAGTGTAACCTTCTGGATGACCGACATGAAGCCCCTGACCTGATGGATAAGGAAACATGTCTAGCACGTAATATTTATCTTTCTCTTGTTTATCACTGGTTTTAAAAGTTTGGTGATCATCCCAATACTTTTGCCATTTCTTTTCAATTTTTGAATGATCGTAAGCCATCAAATTCACTCCTTATTAGTTCATTAAAAATCACCATAAAAAAAGCCTATAGAAAAACAATTCTATAGGACGAGGTTCCGCGGTACCACCTAAATTTCTCATAAGAGACCCTTGATTCCATAACGCGGAAAAACGTTTAGCTTTTAATTCGGCTAAAACTTCGATGATAAGTTCAATCATTCTATTTCCAAGTTTGCATCACCCACTTGGTTTCTGAAAAATAAAACAATCTAATACTTCACCTACATGATATATTATATGATTAAATAAACTCTACCAAATTTTATCCAAAAAAACAAGTTAATCACAAACAACTGATATAATAATTAGTGAGGTGTTTCAAATGAAACTACAATCAGCATTAAATTTTAGCCATACTCTACTAAAACAAATTGTTAAACCAGGTGAAACCGTAATCGATGGAACGGCCGGACTAGGCCACGATACCCTTTATTTAGCTCAACTCGTTGGTAAAAACGGCCATGTTTTTAGCTTTGATATTCAACCGAATGCCGTTTTAGCCACCAAACAACGCTTAACGAAATATGGTGAGCAAAAACAATGTCAAGTTATTCTTGATGGGCATGAAAACGTTAAGAAATACGTTCAGAACAGTCCAATTGTGGCCGCAATTTTCAACTTAGGATACCTTCCCACTGGTGACAAAAGAATCATAACAAAACCCAAAACCACCATTAAAGCTATTAGTGATATTCTTGAATGTTTAACTCCTAACGGAATCATCATTTTAGTACTGTACTATGGTCACGCTGGCGGCAAAGAGGAAAAGGAACAGGTTTTAAAATTTGCTAGTAGTCTCAATCAGCACAGGTACCACGTTTTAAAATATCAATTTATCAATCAAATCAATGATCCACCAATCCTAGTGGCAATTCAAAAACGAGCTAAGTAATGTTAGTTCGTTTTCTTTTGCGTGTTTTTATGGTCAAACCAGTTCACAACATACGATAAAATCACTAATAATAAAGCCAAAATAAAGATATGATGAATGGCACTGTAAAGAATCTCATGCAGTACGGGCAGAACTTTTTTGGATAAATTAACCGCCGTCTGGGGATTAATTAGTGTATTCATCATTTTTAAGTTAGTCCCTGGATGTTCACTAACTCCTTTTGCCATCGAGGTGTTCATCACAATTCCAAAAATAGAAATCATAATTGTTTGACCGAGAGTTCGGCTCAGAGTATTGAATGAAGAAGCTACTCCAACGTGTTCTGGTGAGACCTCGTTTTGAACCGTAACGGTGGAAGTAGTAATGGTAATTCCAAATCCAGTTCCTAAAACGGCTGAAAGAACAAAGAAAACCCAAAATGGCGTAGTAATCGGAAGTAGGACCATACAAATTGCTCCTAGCAAAACAAATGCCAAACTAAAGTTCATAATTTGTTGTGGCCGGTACTTCAGAATCATTTTTCCCGAAATAAAAGAACCAACCAGCCATAGAACGGAACTTGGTGTGATCGCAAAACCAGCCATGGTGGCCTTTAATCCTAAAATACCCTGGGTCCAATCCGGCAAATAAACCTCATATCCAAAAATAAAACCACTAATCAGAGCTGCAATTAAATTCTGGGTGACAAATGTTCGACTTTTAAACATCTGGATTGGAATTAGTGGATCAGTCGCTTTTTTCTCCTGTCGATAAAATAAGATTCCACTAATAACTGCTACCACCAAACATCCAGTCACCATTATCCAATTGATTGGAACTTCACTTAAGACTTGAAACATGTACATAACTGAAAACAAAAGAACCGCAATCAAGACGACACCAGGTAAATCCATCTTACTTTCAATCTTGCGTTTTGGTTCGTGCAAAAATAATGCAATCAAAATAATCGTCAGTATCCCAATCGGAACATTAATGAAGAAAACCCAATGCCAAGAAAGGTTGTCAACCAAAAATCCGCCTAGTAATGGTGCAACCACTGAGGCAATTCCCCACGCTGATCCATTCAAACCAACCACTTGAGCTCGTTTTTCAAAAGAATACATGTCAGCAATAATGGTAAATGATACTGGCATAATCACTCCTGCACCGACTCCTTGAACTGCTCGCCATAAAATCAATGTTCCCATACTATTGGACATTCCTGACAACATGGAGCCAATAACAAAGACCACCAGACCAAATATAAAAACCGATTTACGACCTAATTGATCGGCTAACTTCCCATAAATTGGGGTGGCAATTGAATTTGTCAAAAGAAAAATTGAGAAAACCCAGTTCATCAACGACACCCCATGAAGATCACCGACAATCGTGGGCATTGCCGTCGAAACAATGGTTCCCTCAACTGCGCTCATAAATGTGGCAACAAATAATGCAATTGTCACAACTTTAACGTTTGTTTTACCCTTCATATTTCATCATCTTTCTATTTGATACAATAAAAAACGACCATTGAAGGTCGCCATTTAAATCCTATTTAAAATAATTCTGTAACTCTTTTACTTTATCGGTATGCTCCCATGGAAGATCAACATCCGTTCTCCCAAAGTGACCATAAGCAGCCGTTTGCTTGTAAATTGGTCGCTTTAAATCAAGCATCTTAATAATTCCAGCCGGTCGCAAGTCAAATACTTTTCTAATGGCAGCGACTAACTGATCGTCTGAAACCTTTGAAGTTCCAAACGTATTAACTGAAATTGAAACCGGTTCAGCAACTCCAATGGCATATGCTAACTGAATTTCAATCTTTTTCGCAAGTCCAGCCGCAACAATGTTTTTAGCGATATACCGCGCTGCATAACTTGCGGAACGATCAACCTTAGTTGCATCTTTCCCAGAAAAAGCACCGCCACCATGATGAGCTGCTCCACCATATGTATCAACAATGATTTTTCTTCCAGTCAAGCCGGCATCGCCAACGGGTCCACCAACCACAAATTTTCCGGTTGGATTGATTAAATACTTAGTGTTCTCATCAAGATACTTAGATGGGATCGTCGTTTTGATAACCTTCTCGATAACATCTTTTCGAATCTGTTCTTGAGTAACATCAGGATCATGCTGAGTACTTAAAACCACGGTATCAACACGCTTAGGATCATCATTTTGATCGTATTCAACCGTTACTTCCGCTTTGGCATCCGGTCTAAGATAAGGAATAGAATCATTTTTACGAAGCTTAGAGAGTTTCTGCATTAAATGATGACTCAATGAGATTGGGAGTGGCATTAACTCAGGGGTCTCACTGTCTGCATAACCAAACATAATTCCCTGGTCCCCAGCACCAATCTTATCAAGGGGGTCGACGTCTCCGCCACGAGTCTCAACCGACTCATCAACTCCCTGCGCAATATCTGGTGACTGTTCATCAAGTGAAACTAACACAGCAACACTGTCTGCATCAAATCCGTATTTAGGATCATTATAACCAATTTCACGAATTGTATCTCTAACAACTTTTTGAATGTTAACATAGGCACTAGTTGAGATTTCACCAAACACCAATACAAGCCCTGTAGTAACTGAGGTTTCACAGGCAACTCGTGCATCTGGATCTTTTTTTAAAATTGCATCCAGGATTGCATCACTAATTTGATCGGCAACTTTATCCGGATGACCTTCTGAAACTGATTCAGAAGTAAATAAACGCTTTTCTGACATTCTTATTCCCCCTATTGTTTGTGGTTACAAGGCAACTTCACTCTTCGTGAATCCTATCGGGAATCTGCTCATAACTTTATAATAATAACATATTCGCAAGTAATTAAAAAGCACACAAAACCTCCATTGAACAAATTTACATAATTGATTAACATGGATTTATTAATACAAAAAGGACAATATTATGAAAACTTTTATTGAAAAAAATCAAACGACCTTACATGCCCTAATTCTTACGGTATTCATCATCTTGAATACACTAATATGGCTCTTTGCTTCGCAAGTAGACTTACTATCAGTACAATGGAATACCAGACTGGTGGTGCTAATCCTATCAGAGTTTCTTTGGTCGGCTTCCCTTCTACTTTTCATCATTCGTTATGATCCGAGGATCAATTTATTTCTCAACGTCATCCCAGTGTTATTAGCGATTGTCTCCTTGTTTCCCATCTTATTAATCATCCTGTTTGTCATCCTTGGAATCACCAACATCATTGTAATGATGCCCAAATTTAAACTCGAAAATTACTATGGACTGGTTTGCTTTTCCTTTTTAAATTCAATTGCTCCGGTCATTTCTTTTTGTTATCTCGATAACCAATACCTAGAATCAAGTGTCCTCGTAAACGTTGGAATTCTATTTTGCTTATACTGTTTGTTCTTTGTTCCGTTCTTTAATCACCGACTTGAAACTAAATTAAACTTTATCTTCATTTTAATCTTTGCAGCGCTTCTGCTAGCAAATTTTCCCTTATTAAAATGTGCAATTTTAATTACTTTAGTATTAATCTCATACGGAATTCAAATCTTCAGCGAAAAAGAAACCCCAGAAAATTGTTTACTTTCATTTATAATTATTGGATTAGCAACTTTCATATAAAAATGAGGACTTCAAAATATGAAGTCCTCATTTTTATTTACTGTAAAGAAATTGCATCTAAAAATTCTTTGATTCTTGGCGAAGGGTTATTAAAAAATTCGTCCTTTGATCCATCAAAAATCTTCTCCCCATTTTCGATGAATAACATTTTATCAGCAGATAATTTAGCAAACTCAATGTTGTGAGTAATCATAATCATTGACTGTCCCTGATCGGCTAACTCTTCCAGCATTTCTAAAACTTGCGTCTCTAACTCCGGATCAAGTGCACTGGTAGGTTCATCTAATAAAATGTACTTAGGCTTGACTGCCAATGCCCGACAGATTGAGATTCGTTGTTGCATTCCTCCAGATAATTCATCGGGATAGAAATTAGCATATTTTTCAAGACCAACCCGTTTCAATAATTTTTCTGCCTGAGCAACCGCATCTTTTTTCGAAATCTTATGAACATGGATTGGTGCAGCTGTGATGTTATCAATCACCCGTAAATTAGGAAAAAGATTCCAATTTTGAAAGACCATGCTAGTCTGTGCTCGTAATTCCTTACTTTGTTTACTGGTAATCTTATCCGCGTAGTTTAACGAAAAATTAGGAAAACTAATTACGCCTGAATCTGGATGAACCAATAAGTCCAGTGAACGTAGCAACGTTGACTTTCCAGAACCAGAAGGGCCAACAATTACGGTCGTTTTTCCCTCAGGAAATTCCGTACTAATTTTATTCAGAACGGTTTTTCCATCGTACTTTTTTACAATGTCTTCAATCTTAATCATTAGCCTTCATCCCCCTTTAAGTATCTTGAAGAACGCTTTTCGAGATAGTGTTGAAGGATCGTTAAAATACTACACAAAATAGCGTAAAGAGCAGCTACTTCTGTGTACATAAGTAGTGGCTGATAGTTGTGCGCCGCAATTTGTTGACTAACCTGAAACATCTCTGTGATGGTAATCGTACTTGCAAGAGAGGTATCCTTAACTAATCCAATAAATTCATTAGATAGTGGAGGAAGTACGATTCGTGCTGCTTGTGGTAAAACAATGTACCACAGGGTTTGAGTGGTGCTAAAACCCAGAGTATACGCAGCATCCCATTGATCTTGGGGAACAGACATCAGAGCTGACCGAATGGTTTCCGAAGCATAAGCACCAGTATTTAACGAAAACCCAATTATTGCTGCCGTAAAGGCTGGAATTTCAAAATTAAAACCGGGAATGAAATTTTGCAGATTCGGTAAACCAAAATAAATAATGAACAACTGAACCAACAATGGAGTGGAACGAAAAGCCCACACGTATACGTCGGCAATGGCTCTAAAAATGCCCCACATAACTCTAACAAATGCATTCCCATGTGGTTTTAAAAACTTTATCAGTGCGGTAACAATCGCAAGAATTAAACCAAAAAAGAATGAAATAATTGTTAGTGGAATGGTGTATTTAATCATTGCCTCTAAGAGACTCGGTAATGATGAAATGATAATGTCCCACATAATTCTTTAAGCTCCTAACTAATATTATTTATCGGTAATATTCTCTCCAAAGTACTTCATTGATAATCGTTTCAAGGTACCATCTTTTCGAAGTTCATTAATTGCTTTGTCCATCTGTTTATTTAACTTAGCAGACTTCTTGTTCATCATTGGAGCAATTTGACTTTGTGGAATAACATTAGTTGGAACTAGTTTAGCTTGAAGGTCAGTATTCTTATGGCTTGCATACCAACTTTGCCATGCTGGTTGAGCATTTAAGGCACCAACAACACGACCTTGATCAATCATTTGCATTGAAGTATTAAAGTCTGGTGAAGTAACTGGTTTAGCATGCAGCTTTTCGGCGTTATTCCAGTTATCAGTCCCAGTACCTTCAGCGACCTTCTTACCCTTAAAGTCTTGAGCATTTTTAATTGGTGAATCTTTCTTAGTAATCATGATTGCCTTTGAATAAATGTATGGAGTGGCAAACCGATACTGCTTTTTTCTAGCTGGATTAATTGCCATATTGTTAAAAATAACATCGTAAGAATTAGAATTGAGTCCCTGAATTAATGAATCCCATCCAGTTAACTTGTATTGAACCTTCATCCCCATCTTTTTAGCAACATCATTAGCCAAATCAACTTCAAAGCCGGTTAACTTACCGTTCTTATCCTTGTAAGAATACGGAGCATAAGTTCCTTCCATACCAACCGTCAAAGTCCCAGGCTTTTTAGTCTCAGATTGTTTCCCACATGCGGTAACGGTAAGAGCCAACGCGGCCACTCCTGTTAGTAAAAGTAAAGGCCATCTTTTCTTCATAATTAAAATCCCCATTCATTAAAATATATTGTGCAAAATTAACTAACTCGCTATGTTTATTTTACTCTAAAAATTTAAACAGACAAGTAACTTTTTCATGATGCTACCTCCTAAATAATCACAAAAGAACACAAAAAAGAGGACTGGATCCACCAGTCCTCTCATAATTATAATAAATTAATATCATTTATAGAGAAACCTTTGAGTGCATACCAAAAGTGTTGTCAGATTTTGTCAAATCTTTTTTACAACAACATGGTTTACACATAGTCAGTTTCCCCTCTCGTGTTCTTTAACATAAAATCATAATATTACTATTTCTTCACTGGGTCAATAGATTGATCTTCAAGATCTGGATCATCATGTTCGTCTTTTGGTAGGAGAAGATTCAAAACGATTCCAATCACAGTTGCTAAAGCCACTCCAGTAAACTGGAAACTTCCAATTTGAATATATGCATTACCAATTCCAATTACCAAGATAACCGACGCAATCATTAAATTGCGTTTCTTATCCATGTCCAATTTATTGTCAATCATCACTTTGACACCATTAGCAGCAATTGTCCCAAATAGGAGAAAACTAATTCCACCAATAACTGGGAGCGGCATTTGCATGATTAAAACATTTAACTTATTCACGAACGCAAAGATCATGGCAAAAATCGCTGCTCCGATTATGACCCAAACACTGTAAACTTTGGTAATTGCCATGACTCCAATATTTTCGCCATAACTAGTTACCGCTGGTCCACCAAGAATTCCAGCTGCAAGCGATGCGGCTCCATCCCCAGCAAGCGTTCGATTTAAACCTGGATTCTTAAAGAAATTCTTGTGAGTCATTTCGCCGAGTACCATCAAATGACCCATGTGTTCGGTCATCGTAACAAAAGCGATTGGAGCCATAATCAAGATGGCATTCCAGTCAAACTTGAAGCCTCGCTCGGTGCCAATGATATGAAACGGAGGCATTTTAAACCATGGAGCAGTGGCAATTGCGTGAATATCAACTAATCCACACGCCATCGAAATTAAATACCCGCAGACAATTGCCAATAAAATCGGAATTAATCCCAAGAATCCCTTTAATTTAACGTTGAAAAAAATTGCTAAAAACAGGGTGGCCATCGCGATGCTAAAGAAAACCAAACTATATTTTCCATGATCCATCATTGCATTTTGAGCAGCGCTCCCTGCAAGTGATAGTCCAATCACCATTACGATTGGTCCCACTACCACTGGTGGTAGAATCTTATCAATCCAATCGGATCCAATAAATGAAATAATCGTGGCAACCACCACATAAACTAAACCAACGGCAACTACTCCTTGTGAAACTCCTGAAATTCCGGTCGTTTTCATTAACGCCATCATGGGAGTCACAAAGGCAAAACTCGAACCCATATATGCCGGAATTTTCCCCTTAGTAATTAGAACATGGAGTAAGGTCCCAATTCCCGATGCAAAGAGCGCAATACTTGGGCTTAAACCTACCAACAATGGAACAATTACTGTACTACCAAACATTGAAAACATGTGTTGTAAGGAAAGTCCGACCCACTTTAACGGTGATGGACGATCATGAATTCCTAATACATAGTCCTTTTTCTGAGACATTTATACTGACTCCCCTTCTTTAATAAAAAAACTGCTGTCCAAGTGGACAACAGTCTTCGATTAAATAAAGTTTCACAGTATCACTTTAAAATTCGAAATCTTGCTGCCTCACTGGACACACTTAAAGATTTATTTAGTTAAAATGATATATTTTATATGATTGTTTGTCAATAAAATTTCCAACCGAAAAATTTTATAATTGGTAGATCCCTTTTATTTTATTTAGAAACTAATCACTCTCTAACCCGACGTTTAAAACGCACGCACCTTTCAAATCACCTTTTGCGACCCTTTTCAATGCTTCATCCGCCTTTGAAAGTGGAAACTCAGTAACGTCAGGTTCGATGTGTAGCCGATCAGCTAAGGTCAAAAACTCTTCGCCATCACTTCTCGTATTACTTTCAACGCTCGTTAAGTTCTTTTCGTGAAAAATATGATCTTCGTAACTCATCTGAGGAATATCAGTCATATGAATTCCGGCTAATGCTAAAGTCCCTCCAGAAGCTAAACTTTTCAACGCGTTAGGAACAGCCTCACCGACTGGTGCAAAAATAATCGATGAATCTAGAGGAACGGGCGACATATCATATGTGTTATTTACTGATTTTGCCCCAAGTGACAAGGCAAATTGTTTGGCATCTTCACCTCGTGTAAAGACGTGAACGTCAATTCCCTGATCAATCGCCAATTGCGCGGTGATGTGAGCAGACCCACCAAAGCCATAAATTCCAAGGGTACCACCAGCTGGAATGTTAGCACGTTCAAAAGCCCGATACCCAATGATTCCAGCACAAAGCAGTGGGGCTGCTTGAAGCGAATTAAACCGTTCTGGAATTCGATAAGCAAATCCCTCTGGAACGGTTGTATACTCCTCATAGCCACCATCATGATCCCATCCCGTATATTTAGAATATGGACATAGATTTTCTCTGCCAGAACGACAATACTTACATACACCACATGTTTTCCGTAACCATGGGATTCCGATTCGATCACCAATTTTAAATCGACGAGTATGAGGACCATTTTTAACTACTTTACCAATAATTTCATGTCCAGGAGTTAGATCTTTTTTATGGACTGGTAAATCACCCTCGGTAACGTGTAAATCCGTGTGACAAACTCCACACGTTAATACCTTAACCAAGACTTCACCATCACCAGGTGCTGGAACGTCTTTTCTAACATATTTTAAGGGAGATTTCCTTCCGTTAATCGGTCCAGGTTTAACAATTTCCCAAGCATTCATAGTTTTAGGGATCTCGGTATTAGCTTCTTCTACCATTATAATTGCCTCCTCAATGTAATCTTTACGTTCATCATATCACAAAGAAAATGAAAGTGAAGTCCACTGACTAAAACCTAATCAAAATGAGTTTGAACTTCTTCTGGTTGTTTTTTAACCAAAACTTTCCCGTTTCTAATCGAGTATAAAAGCGTTCTTCTTTCGTTAATTTCATTATAAAAATTATCTGTATCAAAGATTAAGAAACTAGCGGGTTTCCCCTTTTCAATTCCATAATGATCACTAACATGTAAAGTTTTAGCAGCGTTGGTAGTAACCAATTTATATGAATCCATAATTTGATGGTACCCCATCAATTGACTCGCTAAAATACCAACGTAAAGCGCATCCAACATGTTACCGTTCCCCATTGGATACCACGGATCTTTTACATCGTCCTCTCCAAACGAGACGTTGATTCCATGCTTTAAAAGTTCCTTGACTCTCGTTAGACCCCGTCGTTTAGGGTAAGTATCAAATCGACCACCCAAATGCATATTAACTAGTGGATTGGCTACCATGTTAATCTTTGACATCTTAAGAATTCTCATCAACTTATCGGCATATGCATCGTTATACGATCCAAGAGCCGTTGTATGACTTGCAGTCACCCGATCACTTAGTCCTGATTCATACGCCAAAGTAGCTAGAACTTCCAAATTTCTGGAATTGGGATCATCAATTTCATCGCAGTGAACGTCAACAAGTTTGCCATATTTTTCAGCTAAGTTCATCAAAAACGTTAGTGAATCACGCCCATAATATTGATTAAATTCGTAGTGGGGAATTCCACCCACGGCGTCAACTCCCATTTTGACAGCTTCTGTTAGTAAATCTTTGCCATGTGGAAATGATAGAATCCCCTCCTGTGGAAAAGCAACTAATTGGAGATCGATAAAACTAGATACCCGTTCTCTTGCCTCAAGAAGTGCTTTAAGAGCGGTAAGATTGGGATCAGTAGTATCAACGTGACTTCTAACGAACTGAATTCCATGTTCAGCCTGATTCTTGAGCGTTTTAATGGCGCGCTCCTTAACGTCTTTTTCAGATAAGCTTTGTTTTCGCTCAGACCAAATTGAAATACCCTCAAATAGGGTTCCACTTTCATTAAACCGGGGTTCACCAGCTGTCAGAGTCGAATCTAAATGGACATGTGAATCAATAAATGGTGGAATAATTAATTTACCATTCGCGTCAATCACCTCTTCTTTAAGATCATCAATGTGATCACCAATCTCTTTAATCTTTCCATCTTTAACTAAAATGTCTTGTTTTTTTGTCGAATTCTCAATATATCCCTGTTTAATAATCATTTTATTTGTCCCGTCTTTCTAACGCCCGACCGATAACGTAGTAGAGAACAGCAATAATTGCCATTACAATAAAAGTTGCTCCAATGGTATTTTTAACAATTGCAACATTTTTCAACATTAAGTATAACAAAACTCCTAAAATCCAAAGTGAAAACGCAAACCAATTCACTCCATGGCTATACCAAAACTCTCCTTTCGGATCTCCAAATGATTCCAAACGGTAGTCACGATCATTAAGAAGAAAGTAATCTACTAGCATGATGGAGATGATTGGGCCTAAAAACATCCCAATATAATCAAGGAAGGCCGTAAAAGCAGAAAGAAAGCTTCCACTTAAAAGTGGGGTAAAGGTTAAAATCATCGCCACCACGGTGACAATCAACAACGACTGTTTTAATGTCAATTTATGATACATATTCGTTAATGCTGATCCAGCCGCCTGTAAATTAACAGCATTAGCAGTCATACTGGTTAAGACAATCACAATCATTGCAATCATTCCTAGACCCAATTTATTGGCCACTGTACTTGGATCAGAATTATTGGGATCATAGACTCCAGACGTAATGGCAATACTGATGGTAGTGCATAATCCGATGGATGCAAAACTGACTGCCCCTAGTAAAGCTCCCAAAAATGGTGCACTTGTTGAAACACGCTTTTTATTAGTAAATCTAGTAAAATCAGCTCCACTGGTAACCCATGCCAAGTTAAACGCAGCCAGACTATCAATTGCTGCTCCAAACGGCATCCGATCCCTTTTGGGAACCATATAATGAGCAAGTTGGGTAAACGAAACATCTCTAAACACTACCAAGACTTCCCATATTACAAAGACTATAACTAGAATAATTCCAACTCTTTCAATAATTCTAATGGATCGTTGCCCTGATATAACACTAAGAATATGTAAAATACTCATAACCAGAATTCCAACAACTAAACCGAACGTACCACCAGACTTCCCAAAGATTGGCCATCCAAAGAATGAATTAAAAATATAGGATAATGAAGTTGCCGCAATAAAAGTATTAACCGCGGTCCAACCCATAAACATCACTAAATTGACAACCGATGGGATCATGCTTCCCCTGATTCCAAATGTCGCCCGACTCAAAGTTGTCGTCGATAAACCCGTTTTATACCCCTCATATCCAATTAAACTTAGAAACAGATATGAAATAATTGAGGCAATCACCAAAGCACTAAAACCGCCCCATAAACCACAAGCGGCAATAATACCCCCAATAAACCAAGTTCCATTATTAGCGTTTGCTCCAAACCAGTTAGCAAACATATCCCAATAGCTCATGTTGCGTTCGTTCTTTGGAATGGGATGAACTTCGTACTTATTTTCGTTTTCCATTTTTTCCTCCCTTGAATTAAAATGATAACCAAAATTCACATTGAACCAATTATAGTAATTCTTAAAGTGATTTAAAAGCTAAATTTAGCTATGAAAATGATGATTGGATTATAAAAAAGAAGAGTGTATCATAAGTACTAGTTCAATTAAGGGGTTGATCAATATGCTTGGGAGACGTGAAGCAAGACTTAAGCGTGAAAAGTTACGATTAAAAAAACAAAAGTTAAAGCTTAAGAAACAAAAATTAAAATTGAGAAAGTTAAAAATAAAACTTCGAAATAAACGAAAATAGGGATCACCAAATGGTGATCCCTATTTCATCTTAATGCATCAATTATCATAATTAGCTTAGCCATCAAAAAACAGGTCTAAGTCCGGGCAGTTAATAAATTAACAACAATGAAGGATCAACAGAACCTTAATGTACCCGGACTCATCCCTGCATTATTAGTATATGTCACATCAGTGTTACTTAGCAAGAAGAAAGCTTAATTACCTGACCTCTCCCTCAATCTTTGCCGCGTGTACGGTGGAATAAGGAACGTCAACTATTTTGACAAAACTACTTTATCATCAATAATTATGTGTCAGCAACTAAAGATTAAGTTGATGATTTTTTTATTTATGCTACTTTGATATACTAAATAGGTAGTGTTTCGGGTGTCACTAAATAATAAATAATCAGTATGATTATAAAATACGTCCAAAACCGATTGACGTTAAAAGCTAATATAAGGAGTTTGTTATGGCAAAGGAAAAACAAAAAAAGAAATGGTATAAACGATTCTGGGTTTGGATCATAATTGCAATCATCATACTTGTAGTAATCTTCGTTGTTGGAAGTAACAGTGATAAAAAGAAAAGTAGTTCTGCCACATCCAGCAGTCAAACATCCCAAAAAGTAAAACTAGAGAGTTCGTCTAAAACGGCGTCGGCAATTTCAACAACTGATAGCGCAAACACTGAGAGCAATAATGCATACAATACCGCTAAAAGCTATATGGAATCTGTTCCAATGTCTAAGAAGCGTTTATATACTCAATTAACATCACAATCTGGAAATAAATTTAAACCAGAAGCGGCTCAATCGGCCGTTAATAAATTCAGTGATAAAGATTATCAAGAAAACGCGGTTAAATCAGCAAAAAACTATTCGAAAGAACAACATTTATCAGCTCAACAAGTTTACGATCAGCTAACTTCTGAAGCTGAGGGATACACCCCTGAACAAGCTAAGTATGCCATTAATAAAAACAACTTAGGTCAAGTTAACCAATAAAACATAATAAGATAAAAAGTCATTTTACGATGGCTTTTTATTTTGCCATTTTATTTATAACACGTATTTAAAGGGTGTGACCCACTTAAAAATTAAATAAACTATACACAGTAAGATCAGAGTATAAAAAAAGAACGTTGCCATAACAACGTTCTTGATTTGCTAAGATAAGCTATATAACTATGTTATACCGGAGGTGGGGTTCGAACCCACACGATCGCAATGATCACTGGATTTTGAGTCCAGCGCGTCTGCCAGTTCCGCCACTCCGGCATGCTAATGATTGCTAAAGCAGTAAAACAAAGGCGGTAACCGGATTTGAACCGGTGATGAAGGTTTTGCAGACCTCTGCCTTACCACTTGGCTATACCGCCATAAAGGCACTAAGCCTTAACAACTGCCCTTCCCTACTGGAACCAAGCAATCAAAAGGGCGGTAGGTGGGAATCGAACCCACGCGTGTCGGTACCACAAACCGATGTGTTAACCACTTCACCACTACCGCCATAACATCATAAACAGGGATAGTAGGAATTGAACCCACATCAACGGTTTTGGAGACCGGTATACTACCGTTGTACGATATCCCTATAAATAAAATGGAAGGAAGTGGATTTGAACCACCGAACCCGAAGGAGCGGATTTACGGTCCGCCGCGTTTAGCCAGACTTCGCTATCCTTCCATATAATGGCGCGGGACAGAATCGAACTGCCGACACACGGAGCTTCAATCCGTTGCTCTACCAACTGAGCTACCGAGCCATTGTCTTTTATGACATTTATAATAATAAAACTATTTAATTAATGTTGCAAGGGTTACCCACAACAAACGGTCCGTACGAGACTCGAACTCGTGATCTCCTGCGTGACAGGCAGGCGTCCTGAACCAACTAGACCAACGGACCATATGTTATGGAGGATACAGGGATCGAACCTGTGACCTCCTGCTTGTAAGGCAGATGCTCTCCCAGCTGAGCTAATCCTCCAA